>MGNL01000001.1:0-4350 GCA_001796785.1 Chloroflexi bacterium RBG_16_51_16
TCTAACTGTAATAGTTGATCGATAAGGATCTTATGTTACCAGATAAGAAGTCGGAACCTTAACAATACAATAAAAAAGCTGACAGCTTATAAGTCTGTCAGCTCTTCACTGATCACTCGGTACTGATCACTAATTCTAAGCGTCTACCTTCTGCCTTGCCTTTTTGGCATGCGCGTCCGATGTGAATGTGATCTTGGTATTCTCCTTGTCGACGTCCACGATCACAGTGGCGCCGTCTTTGAACTTGCCGCCGAGCAGCTCTACCGACAGCGGGCTCTCCACATGTTTCTGGATGGCACGCCGCAGCGGGCGGGCACCGAAGGCGGAATCGTACCCCTCCTTGGCGAGCCACAGGCGGGCGGCGTCGGTCAACTGGACGGAGATATCGTGCTCGTTCAGGCGGTCCTGGACTTCCTTCATCTGCAGGACGACGATCTGCTCCATCTGCTCGATCGAGAGCGGCGAGAACATGATGATCTCGTCGATACGGTTGAGGAACTCGGGCCGGAAGGCATCCTTGAGCGCCTTCTCGATCTTCTCGTGAGCCTCACGGTCTTCATCAGGAGCCTTCGGCTGCAGAAAACCGAGCGTGCCGCCCTTGTGGACGTACTCGGTGCCCAGGTTGGAGGTCATGATCAGGACGGTGTTGCGGAAATCGACGATATTGCCCTGTCCGTCGGTCATGCGGCCGTCGTCCAGGATCTGCAGCAGGGCATTCCAGACTTCGGGATGCGCCTTCTCGATCTCGTCGAACAGGAGCACGCGATACGGACGCCTGCGAACCGCCTCGGTGAGCTGGCCGCCTTCCTCGTAGCCGACATAGCCGGGAGGCGCACCAAAAAGGCGCGAGACGGTGTGCTGCTCACGATATTCGGACATATCGATGCGCACCAGCGCATCCTCATCGTCGAACATGAACCAGGCGAGCGCCTTGGCCAGCTCGGTCTTGCCGACGCCGGACGGTCCAATAAAGATGAACGATCCGATCGGCCGGCTGGGATCCTTGAGGCCCGAGCGCGCCCGGCGGATGGCATCCGAGATAGCGTGGATGGCCTCCTCCTGGCCGATAATGCGCTCGTGCAAACGGGTTTCCATCTGCAGGAGCTTCTCGGACTCGGTCTCCATCATCTGGCTGACCGGAATGCCGGTCCACTGATGGACTACCGAGGCGATGTCGTCCACATCGACGACCTCGTCCAGCTGATGCTCGGACTCCCATTTATCGCGCTTCTCCGAGTACTGCTGCTCCATGCGCAACCGCTCGGCTTTCTTCTGGGCGGCGCGCTCGTAATCGCGCTCCAGTCCAGCCTGCTCCTCTTCGGAATGTAGGCGGTCCAACTCGCTTTTCATCGACTTGAGCTCGGGGGGCATGGAATACAGAGCGACGCGCAGCTTGGCAGCCGCTTCGTCCATCAGGTCGATGGCCTTGTCGGGCAGATGCCGGTCGGTCACGTAGCGTTCCGCCAGGCGGGCGGCGGCCACGAGCGCCTCATCCGCAAAGTGGATCTTGTGATGCGCCTCGTAGCGATCGCGCAAACCGAGCAGCATCTTGATGGTATCGTCCACGCTCGGTTCCTCCACATAGATCGGTGCGAAGCGTCTTTCGAGGGCGGCGTCCTTCTCGATGTGCTTGTGATACTCATCCAGCGTAGTGGCGCCGATGCATTGCAGTTCGCCGCGGGCAAGAGCAGGTTTGAGCATGTTGGAGGCATCCATGGCGCCCTGTGCAGCGCCGGCACCTACAACGGTGTGCAGTTCGTCGATCATCAAAATGACATCGCCCGCGGAGCGCTGGACTTCCTCGACCACGGCTTTGAGGCGTTCCTCGAACTCACCGCGGAAGCGCGATCCGGCGATCATGGCGCCCAAGTCGAGGGCGACGACGCGCTTACCGGCCAGGATCTCCGGCACGTCGTTGTTGGCGATCTTTTGGGCCAGGCCTTCGGCGATGGCGGTCTTGCCTACGCCGGCTTCACCGATCAGCACCGGGTTGTTCTTGGTGCGGCGGGAAAGGATCTGAATGAGGCGCAGGATCTCGTTGTCGCGACCAATGACGGGATCAAGCTTGCCCTCGCGGGCGAGCTGGGTTAGGTCGCGTGAATATTTCTCCAGGGTCCTGTAGCGGGTTTCAGCCTGGGGGTCGGTCACCCGTTGACCGCCGCGCAGGTCCTGGACAGCATCGAATACCCGGTCACGCGTCAGACCGGCGCTCTCGAGGATGCGGGCTGCGGGCGTGTTGCGTTCGGTCAGGATGGCCAGGAAGATATGCTCGGTCGAGATGTACTCGTCCTTCAGGCGGTTGGCTTCCTCGTTGGCAAGGTCGATGATCCGCTTGACCCGCGGGGTGATGAAGATCTGCCCCGCCCCACCTCCAAAGATGTTGGCTTTCGGGCTGGCACGCAGAGTCGCATCCAGGCGGTCAGTCAGTGCATCCGGATTTATGTTGAGTTTCTCCAAAATTTGGGGAATCACACCCCCGGGTTGTTCGATCAAGGCGAGCAGGATGTGCTCAGTATCGATCTGGTTATGCCCGTAGCGCTGGATAATCTCCGCGGCGCGCTGGGCAGCCTCCTGAGCTCGCTCTGTAAAACGGTCAAATCGCATCATAAGTAAGTCCTCCGGGGACAAAAGCCTGTTTTGTCCCACGCATTCGAGGATTATAACAAAAGCGCATTGGCGAATTGTTTAAGGCGTGTAAGAGATATGTATGATTTATCCGGTGAACTTAATGACCAGTCGTTGGCTGGACTGGATTGGCCTTTGGATTCGCGGGTTGGATGCACCAAAAAGGTTTGCGACCGCAGAGAGGACAACGCAGGTTAACCAACCCTGCCAGTTCATGCCTAATATTAACTTGTCGGGCAACCATACTATAATTGTTACCATGACCTCCATCACGATGCCGATCAGAGTGGAATCTCATCCCCACCTGCGGCCGCTCAATATCATGCGCGACCTGCCTGCCGTGGCGGACCTGATCGAGCTTTGCTTTTCCCAAACAATGGACCGGGACGGACAGCGCTACCTGGAGGATATGCGCAGGGCAGGAGCAGACGGGAGATTTTTAAGCTGGGCTGCGAAGGTAAACGATACCACCTCTCTGCCGTTGAGTGGCTATATCTGGGAAGAGAACGGTGTCATTGTGGGCAACACGAGCCTGGTGCCATTCCGACACGAAAAACAGCGCATCTACCTGATCGCGAACGTAGGCGTGCACCCGGATTACCGGCGAAAGGGCATTGCCCGAGCGCTGACCGAACGTGCACTTGATCATGCAACCCAGAAGAAAGCCCGGAGTGTGTGGCTCCACGTGCGGGCGGACAACCCGGGCGCGATCCGCATGTACACCGAACTGGGATTTGTAGAATGGGCTCGAAGGACATCCTGGACAGCGCCTGTGAATGCACCCCTCGTAGAACACAGCAACGAAATCACGGTATCACCCCGCCATCCATCCTTCTGGCCTCTGCAGAAGTATTGGCTGGAACGCACCTACCCGGCACAAATCGATTGGCATCGTCCGTGGAATTTTTCTTATCTAAAGCCAGGGCTCTTGAATTGGATCTGGCGGTTTATGATCGATGTCGAAATAAAACAATGGGCTGCGCTCAAAGGTAATCACCTGGAAGCCGTACTTGCATACATCCCGAACAATCGGGAGGAGACTCTATTTGCAGCCATCAACCCGCAGGCTGATCCGGCTGCGATAACGACCCTGCTCAGGCAGGCGCGAAAAGATCTTGCCAACCGAGCCCATGTCTCCATCGAACTGCCGGCCGGTGATTATGACCTAGCCCTCGATGCGGCCGGTTTCATACACCAACGCACATTAATTTGGATGAGGCAAATCACCGCAACTTGATCCGTTCGTGTACGTATTATCTAATATAAGGAGATCGTATGACAAAATTCATTCTGCGCTGGATCATCAATGCCCTTGCCGTGTACCTGGCGGTATTGTTCGTGCCCGGTATCAATTATCAGGGCGGCTGGCTGGGCATAGTCTGGCTGGCGTTAATCCTCGGACTCTTGAACGCGTTCCTCCGACCGCTGCTCCAACTATTAACCTGCCCACTGATCCTGCTGACTCTGGGCTTGTTCACCCTTTTAATCAATACCCTCATGTTCTGGTGGATGAGTTCGATCGGTCAGGCTTTCGGGATAGGCATCACGGTGGATGGATTCCTTCCTGCGTTCCTGGGTGGCTTGATCGTCAGCGTCGTCAGTATCATTTTCAGCATGATGCTGCATGACGGCAAGAAATCGAAGTCCTGATCGAACCACCTTAAGTACCTTGGTGATTCTACGTTATATCAATAGATCTTGACAGCAAAATAACGAATCGCCAAA
>MGNL01000001.1:4374-16021 GCA_001796785.1 Chloroflexi bacterium RBG_16_51_16
GGTCACCCGGATTCGGAATTGAATGCATTCTGCGGTTGTTTTTTTTAATTTTGATAAATATATGGCGTTATCGTCCTGATAACGAAATTGAAAAATTGCCACTGATTGATAACTAACAGCACCAGGAAAACCATCCAAACCGCCTGCAACCAACGCTGGTCAGCATACTCCCCAAAAGAAAGGACGGTAAACGCGACCAGCGCGAAGGCCCAATCCGGTGAATACAGAAACGGTTCATAGCCGTATTGGAGATGGAGGAGAAAGTTGAACAACACGCAGAGTGCAAAACCCGCGGTCAAATCGAGGCTGTGAGACCGGATAGTTTTCCGAAGGAACAATACTCCTGCACAGAGAAGGAGCGCGGCCCAGAAATAAACCAGCACAGCTCCCACCCCATCATAAGAACTGTACGCATACTCACCTGGCGCAATATGGAAAAAGTTGAAGCGAGGGAATGTTCCACCCACCTCCTCGACCTGGACGAACGGCTGAGGCGCGATCATCGTATAGAGAAAGACTGTACGAACCAGGAGAACCAACCGTCCCATAGCCCGCCAGGCTGGTTCGCGCAAAATGGAAATCGAAAACCCCTCCTCCGCCTGAGCCTGGGAGGGTAGAAAAAAGATTTGGGCGGAGGGATACCAGGCAGCATGGAGGACGCTCAGTATCACCGCAATCGATAGGACTAAAATCGAAAACCTGATGAAACTCTTCAGGTTCCTATTCTTTACAAGGAAACCTATAAAGGTCTGAGCCGCATTCGTGATCGTTATACCGAATACTGCAAGGCTGGAAAGGACCAACCCCCAATTGGATTTCTGGTTTGTTTGAAGGATTACAAAAAAAATCAGGAGAGTCGCAGCCGAAAAGATATACGATTCGATCACTGACCCAAACCACAAGTGAGCAGTACTGAACCCGAGCAGGGCTGCGGACAACAGCGCATAGGTTTTATTATGCAGGATTGCATTAACCAAGAGGACCATCAGGTATACGCACACCGCGCCGGCTAACGAATTTAAGAAAAGCGCCGCGTAAAATGGATCTCCGAGAATGAGATTTGCGATATAACCCATAGGTCTAAAAATGAAATATGCGAAGGGGTGAGGAGTTCGCATTTCGAACTCATAACCCCCAGCCCAGGCGATCCTCTGCATCCAGGTGAAATTATCGGCATCAAGCAGATTATCGGTGGTGTCGAAACCAGGATGATTAAGACGAATTCCGATATTGAACAGAATGATAAAGAAGGCGGCGGAAAGTATCAAACCTGGTGCATGATCGATCAAACTGTTCCATAGGTTGATCCCTGGTAAACCTTCATCTTTTGATGATCGCTCTAATCCCGCTTTCGAACCTTTGAATTCATTGACGGCTAATGGTTTGGGAATTAAACCAGCAAGCAGGTTATAGATCAACCAGGCGAATGATGATCCTGTGAGGGCGACAACTAACAAGATGTCGATCTCACCGAGGCGGTGTTCCAATGCTGCCAGCCTGGCAGTCAGCCAGCCAAGAACCAAGCCAGCGAGGCAGCTGATACCCACCCGAACGTAAGCTGTATTAAGCTTCACGCGAGCAACCCGGGCAACCCTCCGGCCGGTTTCGCCATGCGGACAGCGCTGAGAATTGCGAGACTCATCGCTTCGGCTGCATAGGCACCCACCAATGAAACATCGGCGCGCTTCCCGCCCGTAGCGAGAGCGAAGACTACATCCCCGTCCAACTGGGTATGCGCAGGTCGAACGGATCGCGCAATCCCGTCCTGAGCCATCTGCGCGATTTTAGTCATACCCGCTTTTGTAAAGTTGGCATTTACAGCGACCACACCCAGAACCGTATTACTTCGGGCTGCGAAGGTCAACAACCGGCTCCCAAGAAAAGATTTCATTATCTTCAACGAATCTGCAAAATATTCACCTGTCCCAATTTTTAATGGACCCAACCGACCCGATCTTAGACCGGCAATGATCTGCCCAGTACCAGGATCGATGATATCTCCCAGAGCGTTGACCACGGCGAGGGCGCCGACAATCACACCGCTCCCGATCGACAAGCTTGCCATTCCCAGGCCAGCTTTCATGGCTTGCTTCAAACCCAACATCTTCCCCACACTGGCGCCACTTCCTGCGCCGACATTGCCCTGTACGACCACCCCACGCGAAGCTGACTGACAGGCTGCGAACCCCATGCTGGCATCCGGCCTGGCTTTTTTTTGACCCAGATTCAAATCAAAAAGGATGGCTGCCGGTACGATAGGAACCCTACCAGCACCGGTATTAAATCCTATCTTCCTCTCTTCGAGGTATTTCATCACACCGCTGGCTGCGTCCAGCCCAAATGCTGACCCTCCTGAAAGTAGAACGGCATGAACCTTTTCAACGAGATTGATGGGACTGAGCAAATCCGTTTCACGCGTACCTGGAGCGCCGCCACGAACATCCACTCCTCCAACAGCACCCGTACGGCAAAGGACGACCGTGCAGCCGGTCAACGCCTCATCATCCTGGGCATGCCCAACCTCGACGCCAGTTACATCCGTGATGGCGTTATTCAATTTCATTTTTACTACGTCTCGGGACGGATCAATTCTTATAAAGCGCTCAGGCAATCATGCCAGTTCCCGTGCGAGGGATAAAAATTCATCCCATTCCTCCTGGAAAAAATGCACGGTGACATTGTTCAATTCCAAATGATACGTCGTCTCGCCATCGGGCTCTTCGGCCTTCCAAACCAGAAAATTTTCAGTCTCGGCAATCGTCTCGGTCTTCGGTTCATGATCATTATGATTTGTCATCGGGACCTCCTTTATCAACGGCCCTGGATTTTTTACCAAATTTCAACAGGAATGGGCGGATGCGGTCCATCCATACAAACCCGGGAGCAGCCTCCGGCGACCTTTCTTCAGGTCCGGGCCATGGATTCATGTCGAGCAGCTTCCGAGTGGTGTAATTCCATAATAAGGTAAATGTAGCGAGCATGGGAGCTGCGATCACGACACCCAGAATGCCGAGCAGGTTTGCTGCGACGATGGCGGCGATGAGCACACCCGCAGGATGGACCTTCAGAGCCTGCGACAACAGGCGTGGTGAAATCAGGTTATCAAAAATCTGATCCAGGATTAGCGCACAGCCAAGCACGAGAAGGGCATAATAGAAAGGCTCAAGACCAAAGAGTTTAAAATCCTGGAAGAAAGCAACCAGGACGATGACGATCCAGTTGATCGCAGGACCAACATAAGGAACAAACCTGGCCAATCCCGACAACAAGGCAAGACCGATGGCATACCTCATTCCCAATAAACTCAGCAGGATCGTGAAGGCTGCAACCGCCATGAGGAATATGATGATCTGCCCGCGCAGGAACGCATTCCAGGTCCTGCCCAATTCACGCCCAAGGCGGGCAATGTCCTCTGAATAACCAGGGACGTTCACATTCAGGATCCTGTCGCGCAAGCCACCACTCTCGACAAGAACGAAATATGAAACGAGCATTACGAATGCAGCCCAACCCAGGAAAGCGACCGTACCACCCGCAACCGTACTCAGAAGTGTACCGGTCTGGCTCAGAAACGGTTGAACCATTCCAAGGATCTGCTGACTAAAATCGCTCAAATCCAGGGTTCTTGTATCCAGGCTAAAGGGGCCAAAGTTGTAGACATGACCAGAGAGGCTTTCGATCAGGGCTGGCAACTCCCGCAATCCAACGTCCACGATCGTCACCACGCTTTGAACCTGCTGAACCAATCCGACCCCACTCAGGGTTAGCAAACTGAGCAGAAGAATGATCGCCAGGATGAAGATCACAGAAACGGAAGCGTTCCAGGAGAAATGGAGACTTCGCTGAAGAAAACTCGCCAACGGGTAAAACAAATAAGCCAGGATAAGCGCGATTAAAAGCGGTGTGAAAATGAACTGAAAACGGATGATGAATCCTGCCAGGAGCGCCACAATGCTGAAGGCAATGACCAATTTAATCGTCGAGCTCCATCTGGGGGAGGTTGGAGGAGATGAAGGTGCAATCGTCATTGGATATCCATTCGAATCTATGTCGATTGTAGCGAATGCGGCGTGTTTTTACAACCATAAAAAAAGCCCCCGCGTAACTGCTGCGGGGGCTTCGAAGCAGAACGAATTAACAACCAGGTATGATCCAACCGAAGAAAGTGCACCAGCGGAATGTGGAATCAACCCACCACAAAAAGCCACCACAGGCGCAGAGGAAGAGCAACACACCCACACCGAGAATCATCGGCATGGTATTACTTCTCTGACCAGCTGGAGCAACCGGGGGTGAATAAGCGGGTGCAGCTGGAGGTGCCGAGGGAGGCGCAGCCGGGACCACAGGTGATGGATGCACCGCCTTACGGGATGCTGCAACAGTCGCCCCAGCATCCATGCTTATGGCGTCGTACATCAATACAATCTGTTCACCCAGCGAAACGACATCTCCGGGTTTGAGCACTGTCTGCCCACCAAGTCGCTGCCCATTTACAAACGTACCGTTCGTGGAGCCCATGTCTTCGATCACATATTTGCCACCCTGAAAAGAAAGCTTGGAATGCCGCCTGGACACCTCGGAGTGGTTAATAGCCACACCATTGGTCGAATCCCGTCCGATGGTGATCTGATCACCTTCCAGAGGATAAGTCATGCCCGGCGCAGGATCTGAACGCAAGACGAGCTGAAATTTGGCCATCTTCTCCTCCAAAATTATTTTGGATCTTTTGCTGCTGAGTCATGGACGGTTGAAAACCGTCCGTGGGCTTCTTTATTTCAGCGGCATCGCAAAATAATCCTACTTAGTTTACAGTTATCGCAGTAAAAAGTCAAATGAGACATTTTGGTGAGAGCAAAAGTCAAGATCCTTTCATTTGCTCCATTTACAAACGGGGTGTAAAAAACTCTTGTTCAAAAGCCTGCGTAACCAGCCCTTTGACAACCTCCATGCGAGGTGCGGGATCAAGAAGATCCGACAGAGCGGCCACCGGCTCATCCTGCAGACCACATGGGACGATCCCATCCCAGTAACTCATATCGGGATCAACGTTCAGGGCAAATCCATGACGGGTGATGCCGCGGGCATCCACTTTCACACCGATTGAAGCCAATTTGGCAGGCTTCTGCCGGTCTGCTGGCAGGCAGCGGGAGCAACGCGACCAGACGTCGGACTGGATCCACACCCCGGTATAACCTCTTCGCTGCGCCGCAACCAATCCAAAATCTGCAAGAGCCTGGATGAGCAATTTTTCCAGCCTCCGAAGGTAACCGATGTAGTCCAGAGGGGTACCCGGGTGCTCATCCGGAGCGCGAAAAGAATACAACGGGATCAGTGGATAACCAACCAACTGGCCTGGACCGTGATAAGTGACATCCCCTCCACGGTCGACCCATTGAACGTCGATATTTTTTTGGTGAAGCTGATCTTCTTTCCACAGGAGATTTTCGATGCGTCCGCTACGGCCAAACGTATATACATGTGGGTGTTCCAACAGTAACAAAGTTGGTGCGCGTTCACCCTCCGCTATTTCAACGGCATACTTCCCCTGGAGATCCCAAGCTTGCCTGTAATCCATCAGGCCGAGATCAAGTACTTCAAGCTTCCTGCCAGCCAGGCGGTACCCAGCTGAATTGTTGTTCAGTGACCCGTGGCAAGCCATTTTTCGTGTTGTCCCAAACCGTCATAGGCAGCATACTGGTATATGTCCGCCAGGGTTGGATAGTTATAAACCGCATCGATAAAGGCATCAATCGGACCACCGGTCAGCATGACATGCTCGGCGATATGAATTAACTCGGAAGCCTGTTCCCCGATGATATGAGCGCCGAGCAATTTTTTATCGGATGGTGAAAAGATCAACTTGAGCATGCCGTTCAGGTCACCGATGATCTGACCGCGAGGGTTATTTTTGTAATAGGAGCGACCGACCAGATACGGAGTTTTATTCGCCTTGCAATCATCTTCTGTAACCCCAAGTGCGGAAATCTCAGGGATGGTATAGACAGCCAGCGGAAGGACCGGTGCGAGTTTCTCCTTATAAGCTAAATCGAAGGCATGAACCATGGCCGCGCGAGCCTGTTCCATTGAAGTTGAAGCCAGTGCGGGGAAACCGATCACATCACCCGCAGCGTAAATGTTGGGGATGCTCGTCTGATAGTTCTCATCGACGATAACGAGTCCCCGTTCCCCCAATTTAACGCCAATTTTATCCAAACCCAGGGCTTCGACATTGCTCGTACGACCTGCTGCGACGAGAGCAATATCGAATTCCATCACCCCGGCTTTTTCGAGGGTCAACTCCACATGACCAGCGTGCGATGCGATGGATTTCATGCGGTCGTTCAACATGAACTGCATGCCCAGGCTGGTCAACTGATCCATGAGCTGGCCTACGATCTCTGAATCAATAAAGGGAAGAATCCGATCCCGTGGCTCGATGAGGGTTACGTTCACACCGAGAGCTGTAAAAATGGCAGCGTATTCGGCACCAATCACTCCACCGCCAACGACGGCCATCGTTGCAGGAATCCGATCCATGTGTAATATGGAATCAGAATCGTAGATCAACTTGTGATCAAAGGGAATGTCCAAGGGATGCCGCGGCGACGAGCCGGTTGCAAGTAGAATCACCTTGCCGGTTATTTTTTTCAGGCCTTCGTTCGAATGGATCTCAACGGTGTGAGGGTCAAGAAGACTGCCTTCACCATGATAGGGTTCAATATTATGGCGTTTGATGTTCCTTTCGACCTGATCCCTTTGCTGTTCGACCACAATCCGTTCCCTATGCATGAAATCCCTGACGGAAAGGTTATCCTTCAGAGAATAATCAATTCCGTACAATCCACGCTGGAGCAATCCGGAATAATAAAGGGCGGACTCGCGGAGAGTTTTTGAAGGAATCGTACCGGTATTGATCCCCGCGCCACCCAGGTAGGGAGAGCGTTCTATGAGAGCAACCCGCTTCCCATAGAAAGCCGCTTTTGCAGCCCCTTTCTCGCCCGCAGGACCGCCCCCGATAACGATCAGATCAAACTCATCCATGCTTATTTAAACACGCGCCGGTAAAGATCCGATTCGAGGATCTCTTCTGGATCACAGCGTTTTTTGAGACGATGAAATTTGGATAATGTTTGAGAGCCCAGGAACTGGTGGGTGCTCGCCTGTGTGGTTTCACTGTTCTTGGCGAAATAAAAGCGTCCACCTGCCTGAAGAACGATACGATCAAAAGTTTCAAGCAACCGGGCGAGCTTCGCTCTGTTTCCCCGTGTAACTTTGAAGTCCATGGCAAGCGAAAAACCATCCACAGCATGGGTAAGCAGGAATTTATCCGGCCGATGTCTCTTGGTTACGCCGAGGAAAGCAGGGACTCCGCTGCGATGCGACATCTGCAGCATTTCGCCCCAGGCAAGTTCGGCAGTCTCTTTTGGAAGGAACGATTGGTATTGGATCAGTCCATACCGCCCGTATGACCGCTCCCAGTCCGGGATGTAGTCCAACAAAAAATGGAATGCCGCGTGAGATTGAAGGAAGGTATGCCTTCGGAGAGCGGAGAGGTACTTAATATTATTGACCAGCGACCAACCAAGGTTATTAACGAACGGTCTCATTAAATGATGCAAGATCGATTTGGGCATTATTCCAAACAATCGCGCAGGCAGAGTCTGATTCCTGAGCAGCAAATAACGCTCCGTATCCGGATCCTCACCCGGACCCAGATACCTTGCCGCATGGATCTGCCCACGACCAAGTCCTCGGCCGCGAACCGTGGTATCCATCCAGCCTACGATGTAATCATATTCGGAAGCATATTCCAGCAGGCTATCCAGATGGTTTTGCAAATTCGAGGTGGGCCAGGCTCTGACTTCCAACCTGCCAGAATAAATCCGTTTCATCTGAAGGGTTATCGAAGTAAATATACCGAGCATTCCCAAACCACTAATCATTCCGTAGAACAGGTCGGAATTTCTTTTCGGTGAACAGGTCAGGGCAGCACCAGATGGCAGGAGGGCACTGAATTCAAGTACGTGCTCGCCGATCGGACCCATTTGAAAATTGTTCTTTCCATGAATATTCGCCGCTAGGCAACCTCCCAAGGTGGTTTTCATGGTCCCGGAAACGACCGGCGGCCACCAACCGTCCGAGAACGTATGCTGCCAGAGTTGTTCCAAGGTCACACCCGGTTCGCAAACGACCTGACCGGTGTCCTTGTTCCATGAAAGAATCCGATTCATCGCGGAGAGATCCATAACAATCCCTCCACCATTGAGAGCGGCGTCGTTATAGCTGCGACCCGCGCCGCGGGCGGTCATTGTTACTCCAGACTGCCTGGCAAGCTTGTAAGCATCCCGAATGTCCTGCGGGGATTTTAGTTGGAGGCGATAGGCAGTCGAGGTGAGCGAATGACCAAAATTATCGAACTTAAGAAAAGTATTTTCCAAATTGTTTTCCATGTGCGACTTTGAACTTTACTCCGGTGTTTCGATATTTTCGCACGCGGGCCGACCGGATTACGATTGAAGGCCATGCCCAGGTATTTCTAGCGATAGTTGATCTTATTAACTGGTGTCAGAAAGACATCCGCCGGAAAATCACCGAAGGTATATTTCTTACCACGAACATGATCAGACCCCAAAGCGCAGGGGTATAGATCTGTTGTTTGCGGCTGCGGATCGCTTTCCATATATCCTGCGCTGCCTTGTTGGGGCTGATCGGAAACATCACCCGAGGTGCGGCCTTGAGCATTTCTGTACGAACGAAACCGGGTTTAACCGTCAGGACATGCACGCCGTATCGTGTTAGACGGTTACGTAGTGCTTCGAGGTAAGTTGTCAGTCCTGCCTTCGAGGCATTGTAGCCGGGATTGCCCACCCGCCCCCGGTCGCCCGCGACTGAAGATATCGCCACGATCTGACCAGCTTTAGCCGACTGAAACATGGCCGCGATGGGATCCAGCCAGGCCATGGCTCCAATCAAATTTACTTCCACCATCTCACGATCGCCCGCAAAATAATAATTATTCAATCCGGGCGGGAGATTGACCCCAGAAACATAAACGACCAGATCCAACCCTCCAAGTTCCGCGACAATTTTTTTTAAGAGAGAAGGGACGGCCGTATAATCGGTCACGTCGTGGATATAGGTATACGAGTTAATCCGAGGTTGTATATGGACAATCTCCTTCGATAATTTGGACAAGGGGGCTCTATTCCGGCCGACGAGCGCAAGGTCATAACCCTCCCTGCCCAAACGCAAGGCAAGCGCGCTGCCAATCCCACCGGAAGCGCCGATTATTATCCCGCGGCGGCGCGGTTGGAGAGGAGTCGCTCGAAAATGCCCGGCAGATTTTGAAGGGTGTGTTTTTTGTGCTGACAATTATCCCTCTTTCAAAAAAGCTAGGATTCATTTTAACACACCCCAAACCGTGAAATCGCCGTATAATACTGCGAATCTATTTATCCAGCCCAAGCTCTTTCGTTGTCGAATTTATAAATAAGGAATTTTAAGATTTAATGAAATCTGAGTTGAACAACGCACGGGCGCGTGTGTACGAGCGCGCCCGGGAGCTCGTTGAAAGAGATAAAAGCATCCCGGTTGAGGATAAGGGGAACCTGCTCAGGCTAATCCAAGTCCTTACGGAATCGCTCGAGGCAGAACCGAACGGCCAGGAAAAAGATAAAGGCACCCTCGTCACAAAGGAAATCCTATCCAAACAAGCGTTGATGACGTTGGTGAGGCAGCAGGCCGATGAGTTGGATTCTCTCAAGAAGTTAAGTTTAAACCTGACCTCCAGCCTGGATCTGCAAACCGTCCTGGACGCAGTCGTGAGTGAGGCCATGCGCCTCATAAGAAACGCCCGGGCTGTACACATTTTCCTGTATTTACACAACCGGCTGGAATTTGGCGCCTCCCTGTCATCCGAGGGAACCCGGAACAAGGTGATCGCGATTCCCCGTAAAAACGGATTAACCAATTTAGTAGCAACCAGCGGCAAACGGTTTGTCGTGGAAGACATGCGCACCCATGAGTTGTACAAGGGCTCGCCCGAGGATTGGAAAGGATCCATCATTGGCATCCCATTGATGGTTAACCGGGAAGTCGTTGGAGTGATGAACCTCTCCAGGTCAACCAAAGGTGGTTTTTCATCCGCCGAGTTGCGGCTGCTCGAACTGCTCGCCGACCAGGCTGCTGTAGCCATCTCCAACGCCAGCCTGCACCAACAGGTAACTCACCAGGCTAACAGCGACAGCCTAACCGGGCTGCCCAACCGGCGTGCTCTGGACATCCGCCTGGAAGAAGAAGTCATGTACGCCAAACGATCGGGGACCAGATTCGCCGCCATCATGATGGACCTTGATGGATTTAAGGAGGTGAATGACACCTACGGTCATGCGGTTGGGGATGAATTTTTAAGGTCCGCATTCAATTTCCTGGCAGGATCCATGCGAGCGACAGATTTTCTGGCCAGATATGGCGGGGATGAATTGACTTTGATCCTACGCCAGACAGACTTTCCAATGGCGAAAGTGGTCTGCGATAAGATCCTGGAGAACATCAAGAATTTTTCATATGTCGCTCCTGATAAGCGAACCCTCGCATTGGGAGTTTCTGGCGGTATAGCGATCTATCCTCTCCATGCAGACACCGGCTCAGACCTGCTGCGTGCGGCTGATTCTGCCCTGTATCACGCGAAGAAATACCTGCGCGGTTCGTTCGTGATCGCCCGCGGTAAAACCGGTCCACTCACTGATCAAAGTGGCTCAAAATTGATCGGTTAGCGATCGGTCAGCTCCCAGAGATCAACTTTTACGACGATAACAAATCGGGCTTTGCATCCTCTGGTCTCGGGGGCTTGGAACTCACCAACAGCCAACCAGGTTCAAAGGAACCCAATCCATAGGAGCGGAAAATATGACGCGAAAAGTCAAAGTGGTTTTAAACCCGATGGCTGACCTGGGAAACGCCTGGAAGGTAGCCAACGACCTGCGCCCCATGATCAGCGAATATGGCAACGCCGAGTGGAGCGGTACGGTCTATCCCACCCATGCATCCGAGCTTGCACAAAAAGCTGGCGAACAGGGATTTGACATGGTGGTCGCCATGGGTGGCGACGGCACCGTACACGAGGTTGTAAATGGGATCATGCGCCTGCCGGTGGACCAGCGACCGGTCCTCGGCGTTGTGCCGGTCGGATCGGGGAACGACTTTGCGCATGCAATCGGAGTGCCACTTGAATCCGACAAAGCACTCTTTCACGCACTTAACGGCAACCCGAGCGAGGTGGACCTAGGATTAATGACAGACGAACACGGAAGGAAGGAATTTTTCGACAACACCCTCGGCATTGGTTTTGATGCGGTTGTCACAATCCGCTCACATAAACTTCCATTGTTACGCGGTTTCATCATGTATCTGACGGCGGTACTCCAAACCATCTTGTTGAACCACGATCCCGCGTTGATGCAGATCGATGCTGACGGACAGACCTGGGAACAAAGCAACCTGCTGCTCACATTGTGCAATGGTCCTCGTGAAGGCGGCGGATTCATGATCGCGCCGGAGGCTAAAATTGATGACGGTATCCTGCACTACACAATGATCAAGAAAGTAGGCCGTCTGATGATGTTTCGCCTCGTACCGGAGGTCATGA
>MGNL01000001.1:16068-17260 GCA_001796785.1 Chloroflexi bacterium RBG_16_51_16
ATGAGCATCAGTGCCGACCGACCACTGTATATCCATGCTGACGGAGAGATCTACACAGGATTCGGCAGCAACCTTCGCAAGTTCTCCTTCGAAGTACTTCCGAAAGCCTTGAAGGTCGTCCGCGGTTAATTTTCTTTTGACTTTCCGGTGCGACCTGCAATCCAAAAGTTGGGATTGCAGATAAAATTTCCCTGCCGAATTCCCGCGACAGATCCATCCATGCCCGAACTCGTCCATTTGCTCAGACAACAAGATTATGGGTACCTCCAAATCGCGGCACAACTATGGGGTTTGACTTTAACCACCCGAGAATTTCCACAAGCTTGCGATGAGCTCGCCAACCTGATCCTGGACCAAGCCAGAACGGAAGTATTTGTTGAACCTCTGAATGATGGGGATATCAAAGCGATCCATTCACTGGTTGAGACCGGAGGACGCGTCCTGAGGAGTGAATTTACTCGCCAGTTCGGTACACTGCGTGAGATGGGACCAGGAAAGCGGGATCGCGATCATCCTTTTTTTAAACCAGCTTCAATCACGGAAAATCTTTTTTACAGGGCGATAATGGGAAGCGCATTTTTCGACACAGCCGCTGGTCCAATGGAATTTACTTACATACCCAGCGATCTATTGGAAAACCTACGTTCCTGGTTCAAACCCGAGGTCAACAGAAATGCGGCGGTAATCAGATCAGGAGATGACACACCAGGTATACAAACAGATGTACATCGAAGCCAGATCACACCCGGCCATCCAGCACGCCCTGAGGAACAACTCGTTAAGTGGCTGGGGAGTGACCAGGTTCTTGATGATGCCACAACCTTACTGTCAGCTATGAGGACAGGACATGGGTTAATCGAAGATCCGCGATTGCTGGTACTCTTGCAAACGGCGGGTTTGTTGGAAGGCCGAAGCATCAACATGATCAAGGTGAAAGATTTTCTTAAGTCCCCACGAGCGGATGCTCATGCCGGGCTCATAAATGCCTGGCGAATCTCATCGAGGTTCAACGAATTACATCTCTTACCATCCCTTTCTTGTGAAGGCGAATGGCAAAACCAACCGCAGGCGACCAGATCCTTTTTAGTACGAGAACTTGGGTTAGTCCCAGTTGGCAAATGGTGGAATCTGAATAGTTTTATCAGCGCCATCAAAAAAGAGCATCCCGATTTTCAAAGGCCGGCTGGTGAAT
>MGNL01000002.1:0-222 GCA_001796785.1 Chloroflexi bacterium RBG_16_51_16
TCTGCCGATACCAACCGGGTCACCCTGCTCTTTCCGGATGGAAAGCAAGAACCGCTCCCGCTTATGCAGAAATCCGAGGTGGCTGAAGCGGTTATCAAACATATCGCAAGTCTGGTGGGGTGATCATGCGCGTGTTGGTGATCTCCGATATTCATGCGAATTACACCGCCCTGGAGGCGGTCCTGGACCAGGCTGGAGAGGTGGACGAAACCTGGTGCCTGG
>MGNL01000002.1:234-553 GCA_001796785.1 Chloroflexi bacterium RBG_16_51_16
GATATGGCCCGGATCCCAACCTGGTCGTCGACCAAATCCGTGAAATCCCCAATTTAACCTGCCTGATGGGCAACCATGATGCCGCGGTGATTGGCAAAATTCCTTTTGAGACCTTCAACCCGGATGCACGCCGATCTCTTGAAAGACACGAACAAGTGCTCAACGCGGATAATATGGATTTCCTGCGTTCCCTGCAGCAAACCGTCCAAGTCCGTGCCGGGATCAGCCTGGCGCATGGTAGTCCACGCGACCCTCTGTGGGAATATGTCCTGAATACATTGTCCGCCCGGCTCAATTTCGATGAATTCGATACACCCGC
>MGNL01000002.1:575-718 GCA_001796785.1 Chloroflexi bacterium RBG_16_51_16
ATCCAGTGTGTTTTCGCCTTGGATGAGAAAAACGACCGGGTTTCTCTGGAAGCGACCCGCCCAGAAAAGGTCCTGTCGATGTCACCAAAGATGATTCTGAACCCTGGCTCGGTCGGACAACCGCGCGATCGCGATCCACGCGC
>MGNL01000002.1:725-806 GCA_001796785.1 Chloroflexi bacterium RBG_16_51_16
GCCATCTTCGACAGCGATGCGGCAACCTGGCAACCCTTACGGGTTGAATACAACGTCCCCGAGGTTCAACAGCGTGTCCGC
>MGNL01000002.1:904-9742 GCA_001796785.1 Chloroflexi bacterium RBG_16_51_16
CTTAAACCGGTTGGAATTATGCTGGAACTTTAATATCCTCTTCATCGTTATTCAGGAAAGCACAACTTACGCCGAAAGCGGAAGGAGAAGTCATCATGAACCGAGTCGTATACATTTCAATCCTTGCGGTCGTTTTTTTAGCGGCCTGCGGCGGATCTCCTGCCGCGAACACCGCACCGGATTACCGATCCCTTGATGAAGGCGCCCCGGTTGGAATTGCACCGCCGGAAGCACCGGCCGCGGAAGCAGATCAGGTTGCCGCGGGTGGTGGTACTAACGCGGTTGCAATCGAGCGGGTTGTCCTCAAAAATGCCGAGGTAGCGGTCGTTGTCTCGAACGTCGAGCAGCGCCTGCAGGCGATCGATGCCATGGCGAAGGAGATGGGCGGGTATGTGGTTTCATCCAACCTGTACCGGACCGTCAGCAGCAATTACGTTGAGGTTCCCGAGGCGACGATCGTGATCCGCGTTCCGGAGAACAGACTGGATGAAGCGCTCCAGCGGATCAAGGATGGAACGGTAGAGGTCCAAAGTGAAACCCAGTCTGGTCAGGACGTGACCGCCGACTACGTGGATTTGCAATCCCGTCTGAAGAACCTGGAAGCAGCCGAAGCCCAATTGCAGGAAATCCTTGACAATGCCCAGGACACCGAGGATGTGATCAATGTCTTCAATCAGCTGGTTTCCTACCGTGAGCAGATCGAGTTGGTTAAAGGTCAGCTCAAATATTATGATGAGGCCGCGGCTTTATCTGCCATCAACGTCCGCATCATTGCTGAGGAGACCGTCCAGCCCCTGGTCATCGGTAAATGGGAACCGAAAGGTGTATATCTGGAAGCCGTGAAAGACCTCATCGACTTCCTGCAGGATTTCGCCGGCTTCCTCATCCGTTTTTTCATCTATAACCTGCCGGTACTTATCCTGGTCGGCATCCCGCTGTACCTGGTTTTCCTTGGAGTTCGCGCGGTAGCCAGACGGATGCGCAAACCCGGTTCCGGGAAGGCCGAAACAGCCGCACCTAAAAAATAATTCTAAGATCAGCCCTCGTCCCGCAGGCCAAGGATCATAGCTGCCACGCTCTGAACCTCCTGCGGGGCGATCATTTAAACTTGAGGGGTATAATCTTTCGGCCATGAATAATTTCATCGAAAATGCGAGAATATTATTCGATGTGCATTTGAATGAGCGCCAGGTTGCCGCGTTGAACCGATATGAACAGGAACTTCTCGAGTGGAACCGAAAATTTAACCTGACCGCCATCCGGGACAAGGATTCGGTCCGGACCAAACACTTTCTTGATTCGATGTCCTGTGTTCTAGCCTGGAAATCTCATCCGCCGCTCCGCCTGGTGGATGTGGGTACGGGAGCTGGTTTTCCGGGCATCCCCCTGAAGATCCTCTACCCGAACATGCAGCTAACGTTGATCGAATCGGTGGGAAAGAAAGCCATGTTCTGCCAGCACATCGTTGGCCTGCTCGGCCTGGAAAAAGTGGATGTAATCAGCGCTCGCGTTGAGGATATTGGACACCAGCTGAATCACCGTGAAAAATACGATTGGGGGATTGCTCGTGCAGTCGCGAATCTGAAGGTACTCTGTGAATACCTCCTGCCGCTCATCCAGGTTAACGGTGTGATGCTGGCACAGAAAGGTGAAAGCGCTCCGGCTGAAACCCAGGCTGCTGAGAAAGCGGTGAAGATGCTGGGTGGCAAGTTAAAGCAACTGATACCGGTGAATCTGCCGGGTGTAGCGGATGATCGCTATCTGGTTGTGATTCAAAAGATCGCGGCAACGCCACCAAGGTATCCGCGCAAACCGGGTGTGCCAGCTAGACAGCCGTTGTAAACTATCACCAGCAAGATCTTCAGATTGCCCCTGGTTCTAGAAGCAAGTATTTTTGATCAATGATCGTAATGGATTATTAACAACTTTCGCCTAGGATGGTTATCCGGTCTTCCAGATTAGGAATAATGCACAAGAATACGAATGGTTCCTCCCCAAGGTTTTCATAATAATGAGGTACACCGGCGGGTATAAAAACCACATCACCCTCATTCACCAAATGAGTCTCTTCACCTATACCGATCTTTGCCCGGCCGCGTAATACATACTGCTCGTGTTCAACCGTATTAGTATGCAAAGGCATGTCACCTCCTTTACGCATGGAGAATCTCCGCAGGGCAAAGTTCGGTCCTTCCTGGGGGGAAATAAGCACCTGAATGGTTGTATCCCTTCCGGCTGCCACGTCCTTGGCTGATACATCATCGGCGTGTTTGACAGACATCAGACCTCCTCATATGCCGTGATCTCCACCGATCAATTGCTTGAATCATTGGGTGGCTCTGATCTTGGTCAGGAATTCAGGCGTTTTTAGCGCGCGTTCAAGTAAATAATTCATGTAGCCCTGCATGATCGATTCGGTCTCCTGCTGAGCGGTAGCATCTGGGTGAGCCCGGCTGGCCACTTGAAAACTCGATCTCTGCAAATGCCTCAGGAATTTTAGACCATCCGTGGTAATCGATGTGAGATGCGACAGGCCTGCACCACACCGCGGGCAGATCACGCCGCCAGCACCCGGTGAAAAAAATTGATCCTCGGCAAGGATCGCTTGTCCGCAATTGGCACACTCGAACAACAGGGGTCGAAATCCCAGTAAATCAAGCAGCCTTAATTCATAATATCTTAACACCAGCCATGGATCGGATTTGGAGGCCAAACGATTGAGGCTTTCGAGGACAAGCTTGAAGATCGAGCTGTTATCCATTTCATCGATATAAGTAAATCGATCAACAAGTTCGAGGATATAAGACGCATGGCCTGTGAGGATAAGATCTTTGCGTAATGAAAGGAATGCTTCTACCGTTTCCGCCTGGGTCACAATGGGCAGGTCGCGGCTCCTTGCTAATTGAAGTGAAACGTGGGTGAATGGTTCGAGATGGCCAGCTTTTCTGGAAGTCACCTTCCTAATCCCTTTAGCGAGGGCGCGTAATTTCCCCTGCTGGCGCGAATATAAGGTAAGCAGCCGGTCAGCCTCACCGTAATCGCTGTGGCGGATTATGATGGCTTCGACGCGGTAGGATCGTAATTCAGACATGAGATAAATTCGTGCGATCGATATGCCACGGCGGCATGATAAATATTCATGGGGTTGATCAATTATTTCTATGGTCTATGGCGGAATGTTGTCCATGCGGCTGTAAAAATCTCTTCGTCGAGTTACTTTTTCTTTAATGATTCGGGGGTAAAAGCCTCCGGCAGCAATTCGGCTACAGAGGTCTGCCTTAAGAGCCGCCCATTACCATCCGCGATCAAAACGAGGGTATCCATACCAAATTCTGCCAAAACCTGCCGGCAACCCCCGCAGGGCGTGCCTCCATTTTCCGTCACCACCGCGATCGCGTCGAAATCGCGTTCACCTTCCGAGACCGCTTTAAAGATCGCCGTCCTTTCCGCACAAATGGTCTGGGGATAAGCCGCGTTCTCAATATTTACACCAGTGAAGATCCGCCCTGCCTTTGTTCTCAATGCAGCACCGACTGGATAATTTGAGTAGGGCACATATGCGAACTGTCGGATCTCCATGGCAGCTTGTATAAGGGTCTGTATCTCTTGAGTGGAGAGTGGCATGATTTTCCTTTTTATCCCGGAATTCATGATGATTGTTTACCCGGTGGTCTTATACAGGTTTTTGAAATGGAGTGGTCTTGATCAATGTCATTTCGTTGATTCAGTTCTAATACCCGTATCGCCAATGAGTTTTTTAATTGCCCGGGCTGGCATCCCGACGACAAGTGTGTCAGGAGGCACGTTCTTGGTTACCACAGCGCCTGCACCGGTCCTTGCCCGATCGCCTATCTTTAAGGGGGCAACCAGCATGGTATCTGAGCCGATGAATGCGTTTTCACCGATCGTCGTCTCATGCTTGCGTTCACCATCGAAATTACAGGTGATCGTACCGGCACCGATGTTCGTTTCGGCACCGATTTTGGCATCTCCAACATACGAGAAATGTCCCATCTTTACCCCCGGTCCCAATGTGGATTCTTTGACCTCGCCAAAATTTCCCATGTGAACTCCAGCCATCAGGTGGGCGCCTTTACGCAGGCGGGCAAAGGGTCCTATATGCACGTGTTCTTCCACTCGGGCGCCTTCCAGTACGGATGCGAGGATTGAACATTCAGCTTCAATAATGGAATCCTTGATAAGGGTATTCGGACCAATGACACAATTCTTTCCAATCCTCACTTCACCTTGCAAAAAGGTATTAGGTAGGATCGTCGTATCTTCTCCGATCATCACACCGGTGTCAACGTAAGTGGAGGCCGGGTCCACAAGCGTAACCCCGTTCACCATATGGGCATGGTTTATACGCGATCGCATCGCCGCTTCTACTTCAGCCAAATGCACACGAGAATTGATACCGATGGCTTCCTGGCTATCTTCCAAGGTAACTGCCTGGACAGGCAAGTTGTCTGCCACGGCCAATCCAACGATGTCGGTCAAATAATACTCACCTTTCTCGGCATTTTTTTGTATCCGATGAAGAGCACCCCATAACCACTCTGAATTGAAGCAGTAGCAGCCGACATTCAGCTCTTTGATGGACAATTGTTCACTTGAAGCAGCAGTTTCTTCGACAATTGCCTGGACACTTTTATCTTGTTTTCGCAAGATACGACCGAATCCACGCGGGTCATGTGAGATGACTGTAAGGATAGTCATGGGGCCTTTATTTTTCTGCTGGACATCCATGAGATGTTGAAAAGTTTCAGCGCGCAGCAGCGGCATGTCTGCATAGCAAACAAGCACCAGATCTGTTTTCCCCTTGACATGCGATTCTGCCTGTATCACTGCATGCGCCGTTCCGAGCAGCGGTTCCTGCCGGATCATCTCCGCCTTTCCTTCCAGAAACTGGGAGACCTGCTCCGCACCATGACCGATCACTACCACGGGTTTTTCGTTTGCTATGGTTTTAACCGCCTCCAGGATATGCCAGATCATCGGTTTGCCCGCGATCGGGTGCAGAACTTTTGGGAGGCTGGATTTCATTCGGGTACCAAGCCCTGCGGCGAGTAATACAACACTGGTTTTCATAGTCACCTGCCTAGCTTATCTTTTTATAAGTTGGTGAGGATGGTTTCGAATAATAAACACAGGCAGCCCTCCTGTTTGGAGACCTGCCTGCGATCTGTTCAATCGGTAGAGAATGATAATTCCAAATATTTTTGATGATCCAGGCTGGGGCGCCTGGATTCGAACCAAGATCCACGGCTCCAAAGGCCGGTGTGCTGCCATTGCACCACGCCCCAAAGCGCGGCAAATTGTATCATGGAATATTTACCGGTCTTTGTCGGGAGCCAATCCCATCTTGCGGGCTTCTTCGTAGGATATGACATCAGAATTAGTAGGTACCCCTCGCTGTTTTTCTGCAGCCTGATCCCAATACGTGTCCAGGTCATTGACATCTATTTGCTTCTTGCCTTTTTTGAGCAGGCCTTCCAATTCAGGTGAAGGCGATTCGCTTTGTTCATCCTGGGATTTCTTTTTCTTTCGCAAAGATGCGGGGGATTTCGAATCAACGACCGGCTGCTCAGCCTCGTCGGGAAGTATCAATTCATCTGTCACACCCATCGACTTAAGCGATTTTTCCACCCGGGCACTCAAGGCTGAGATAGCCTGGACTGTTTCAACCACCCGCTGTTCTGCCACCAATCCATCACCTGCCACCAATAATGCATACATGGGATCCACCGGGATAAATAACAGGTCATGGTCGCCACCGCCGAACACATAATACGCAGCCAAAGTCTCCTGATGGACGTAGCGCGAAACTTTCAAGCCTGCATTATGAATTGCACTCATCGCAGAGAGCAGGGAAACTTCCATGCTGTTGTCATACAGGTCGCCGGCGCGGGCCAACACCAGGCCGCGATCATTCAAGAGCAAGATAGCCCTGGCCTGCATGTCCTGCCGGAAATTGGCGAGCAAGTCGGACAACCTGGCTTGACGTGCGGCACTCATGACATCCCCGGGAGATTCGGACGGAAGAATCGTGCGCTCAAGCTCGAGGCTCCGCTCGACAGCGTCAAGAAAATCCGCCAGGGGGACGGGTTTATCAAAAAGTGCCGAAGCGCCCGAGTTAAGCACTTTCTCGCGAACCTTTCTATCCGATGCGTCACCGATAAAGATCGATTTGAGATCCGGGTGTCGGGAACGTATCTTATGCATCAGTTCCACACCTGTGATCCCAGGAAGGAGGACGGCAGTCACGAGCAGGTCGATCCGGTGGCGGGAAGCCTCCAACAAGGCTTCTTCACCCGAGGGTGCCTCGTATATTTCCAATTCGAGATTCTTCAATGAGTCCAGAGTCGAGTGCAGCAGCTTCAGGATATCGTAATTTTCACCAACAAGCAGGATACCGTGAGACATTTATTTTTCCAGGGCAGATATTTGCTCTCTTGGAGTTTATAACATGGATTCTGATCGTATCCATCGGAATCCGGTTTTTTGTGATCTTGCTATTTCATAAGTAATTTTCGGAGAAGTGACAAGCGGTCAAATGCCCGGATTTTAGTTCGCGCAACTCGGGTTCCTGGGTGGAACAAATGGGATGTTGTGCAATCGGGCAGCGCGGATGAAATCGACAACCACCGGGAGGGTTGAGCGGGCTTGGCACATCTCCCTTTAGGATTACGCGCTTACGCTTGAGTTTTGGGTCTGCCAAAGGGATGGACGACATCAAAGCCTGCGTATAGGGATGGAGCGGCTGGCGATAGAGTTCATCCCTCGTTGTCACTTCTACAATCTTTCCAAGGTACATGACTGCTACACGATCGGAAATGTGTTCGACAACACTGAGGTTATGAGCAATGAAAAGGTAGGTAAGACCAAACTCGGTCTGCAGATCCTTTAATATGTTAAGCACCTGGGATTGGATGGAGACATCCAATGCAGAGACCGGCTCGTCACAGACAATGAATTTAGGACGGAGGGCCAGCGCGCGGGCGATGCCTATTCTCTGACGCTGGCCTCCCGAAAATTCATGCGGATAGCGCCGGGCATGATAATCCTCCAAACCAACTTTCTTGAGGGTATCGATCATCATATCGAAACGTTCCCGGGGCGAGCCGATGTTATGGATGTGCAGGCCCTCCATGACCGACTCACCGATGGGCACACGTGGATCCAGCGAGGCATAGGGGTCCTGAAAAATGATCTGCATATCCCGTCGGACAAGCTTTAACTCATGACCGCGCAGTTTGATGACATCCTTGTTGTCAAAGTACATGGAGCCCGAGGACGGCTCGATCAGCCGAAGCAGGGACCTGCCGACGGTCGTCTTACCACAGCCCGATTCCCCCACCAGCCCGAGGGTTTCACCTCTCCGCACCGTAAAACTCACATCGTCTACAGCTTTCACCCAGTTGACCACGCGTTGGAATAATCCCGCACGCACGGGGAAATACTTGACTAAATTCTTCACCTCGACCAGATCTTGAGAAGCTGGAACTCTACTGGCTTGATTCATCTGCGATGCTCCAGGTGCTGTCCCATCCCATTACCCCGCCTTGAGCGGTGCTACATGCCCCTCGGCACTTTCATACAACCAACACCGGGTTAGATGCCCTGGTTTAATTTCAACCAGGTTGGGTTTGGACACGCTGCATATCTTCAACCCGAATTTTTCACGCGCGGCACATCTCGGTGCGAACCGACAACCTGGGGGCAGGTTGACCAGGTTGGGAACGGAGCCAGGAATGACAGCCAGACGGTTTTTTAACTTGCCCAGGACAGGGATCGAACCGATCAAGCCTTGAGTGTAAGGATGTAAAGGCTGGTCGAAAAGCGTGGTGACTTCGGCCTGTTCTACGATCTCACCGGCATACATTACAGCAACCCGCTCCGCCATTTCTGAAATCACCCCGAGGTCGTGCGTGATCAGGATAACGGAGGTGCCCATTTTTTCCCGGAGTTCACGCATCAGATCAAGGATCTGGGCTTGGATGGTCACATCCAGCGCTGTAGTCGGTTCATCGGCGATCAGAATCTCGGGCACGCAAGCCAGCGCCATGGCGATCATCACCCGCTGGGCCATGCCTCCGGAAAGCTCGTGCGGATATGCATCCGCCCGGCGATCGGGGTCCGGGATGCCGACCATCTTCAATAATTCGACGGCGCGTTTCTCGCCCGCCTGTTTGCCGAAGTCCTGATGGATATTCAGGACCTCAGCGATTTGGTTCTTAACCTTGAAGACCGGATTGAGCGCGGTTTGGGGTTGTTGAAAGATCATGGAAATCCTGTTGCCGCGCACATTGATCATTTCTCGTTCGGTGAGTTTGAAAAGATCCTTCCCGTTTAACAGGACCTGCCCTTCGATCACCTTGCCGGGTGGCACGATCAGGCGCATGATCGAAAGGGAGGTTACACTTTTTCCGCAGCCTGATTCACCAACCAGACCAATTACCTCGCCGGGGTATAAATCAAGGTTGACTCCATCCACGGCGCGCACCACACCATCCTCAGTGTAAAAATGGGTTTTCAGGTTGCGGACTTCCAAGAGAGGTTTGTTTTCCGTTACCGCCACAAATTTCTCCCGAGTTTGGCAAAGGCACAGCGGATGATTCCGTTCCGGAGCCTTCCGCTGTGCCCCTGCAGTGTCTGTTGATTATAGCAAAGATTAAGGTGCGGGAAGCGCCATGGAAGGCGCGCCGAATACACCACTCAATCCTTCAACGATATTCTCAAATGGAAAGGTAACGTTTCGATATGCATCAAACCTTAATTCGGTCATTATCGGAATTAATTGTGAGTCCTGGTATAAGATATCCTGGATTTTTTGGA
>MGNL01000002.1:9760-9959 GCA_001796785.1 Chloroflexi bacterium RBG_16_51_16
CCAGATCTGTTTCCGCTTCAAGGGATGCGCATTCAGCTTCCAACTCCTGTCCCGCTGATTGAAAGGCTCGTGGTCCTGTAAACCAATCGCATAAGTAGGAAGGATAAGTGGATAGATTCCAGCTCAGGATCGCCAGATCATAATTACCGCTGCTGAACACTGCAAAATTAAGTTCACTGACATCGATGAGTGAGGTGGT
>MGNL01000002.1:10022-10308 GCA_001796785.1 Chloroflexi bacterium RBG_16_51_16
TAAAATAGTTAATTGAGAAAGTTTCTCCCCGCCTTGCACAGCGATATCTTCTCCTTTAATTTCCGGTTTGGGTTCTACTCTCCACGTATACCCAGCCTTCTTCAAAACTCCGATTGCATACTGCAATCGATCAGAATCGGTAAGTGACGAACATCCATCCGTATTTGACTGGGTCTGCCAGTTGCTATCAGCAGTAAAAAATCTATCGAATAAATATTGTTGTAAACCGGGTTGGCTCAATGACTCGTTCGCTAGCATACATGCGACAGCCTGACGCAACGCAGGA
>MGNL01000002.1:10373-12842 GCA_001796785.1 Chloroflexi bacterium RBG_16_51_16
CAACCGAACAGTTGGTTCACCCTCCAGCTGCGTAATTGCCTCGGCTGAAAGCCCGCGAGGTCGGAGGATCAGATCAACGTCGTTAGCCTGCAGAGCGTAAATGGCACTTTGCTCATCATCGAAGATTGAGTAGCTGGCTATATCAAAATGGGGATGTAAAAATGGAAAATTAGGATTTAACGCATTGATCCATTCTTCTTTATTTCCTC
Source organism: Chloroflexi bacterium RBG_16_51_16 (assembly GCA_001796785.1). GTDB lineage: Bacteria > Chloroflexota > Anaerolineae > Anaerolineales > Villigracilaceae > RBG-16-51-16. The sequence goes on from MGNL01000002.1 coordinate 10,583, forward strand.
CTTGCGGTATCCAATTTCCAAGAGTTGGCTCACCGTTGTCGTCCAAAGAGTAAAGGGCTATTCGCGCTTGGATAAATTCCTCGCGTCGCTCAGCTTTTAATTTCGAAAGTGTGTTGTTGGCTGCATCCAGGTTCGCCTGGGCACGTTTCAGGGCAGCGTCCAATTGTCGATCCTGACCGCCTATTTGCTGGATATTTCTTATTCGGTTGTTGAGTTCATCAACTTCTTTCTCCAAGGTTGTCTTTCCCGCCTCAGCCTCAAGAATCTGCTGGTCGAATGAACTAGCAGAGAGTCTTTGAAGCGCTTCCTGAATTTTCGGTTCCCAATAGGTTTTATTAACTATCGGGCCTTGGAGGGCACCGTATTGCCAGACACCGATATTAGGTGCATTTTTAAAATAATATCGGAGGGTTGAGGCACCTTCTGATTCGACCCGATCGAGATAATTGGGATCATAGAATGCCTTCCAATCAAAACCCAACTCGAAGGCAAGTACTGTATTGATTGTGAAAGCTGCATCTTCTGCGGTCAATGGCTGTCCATCAGACCAGGTCAAATCTTCACGCATGTTCACGGTGGCGACATAAAATTCGCCGCTCCGAATGATTGTTGAGGGTTGTCCCTCCGCTGCCAGAGGTGTAAATTTCAACTCCGGGATCGACAGAGTATACAATCTCGGCCAGTACTCCCACCGCAGAGCGTAATTGGCGTAGCTCGTGCCCTCCTCATCGAACAATGCCCAGACATTTACATCCGTGGGTTTCCCAACCAACCCTATACGGATTTCTTGAGCGTGCGTTACTGGTGGTGCAATTTGAAGGGTGGGACTTGTTCCGATTTGATCAGATGCGGATGGAGAACAGTTTAAAAGAATGAGACCACAACAAAAGACGATAAGAATGTTTTGACGCGCAGAGGAACGAAGGATTTCAGCACCCTTTTTAATTTTCATCACAACATTGAGTGGTTTCTGCCGAAGATCAGTTCTGGCAGGCCGGACCGTAATCAAAGGCCTCGATGTTCCACAGCGGGTTGGCGCTCGGATCCAGGTCGAAGTGGCACATATCCTTGCGTGCTGCAGCGGTCTTCAACCGGAAATACAGGGGAAGCGCTGGCAGTTCGCGGGAAAAGATCAATTGAGTCTGATGATATCCATCCGCGTAGGAAGGTTCATCGGGAAGAGCTGCGCGCGCCGTATTGCAAGCGGCATCAAATAGCTCGTCCTTGAAGCCGGTCACATTTGTACCCACCCAGTAGTTTGAGGCGGATGGGATTTCTGTACTGGTGAACCATGCGCAGGGCGGTTCGAAACCTTCCAGGCTCATGGCATATTCGATCAGATCGAAGCGTCTTCCAAAGAGCGGTCCGTCGGGGCCGGAGGCATATAGATCATTCTGAGACAGGAATTGAACATTCAAACCTACGCCGCATTCGGCTAGTGATTGGCTGAGCAACTCGGTAACCTGCCGGCGTTGAGTGGCTCCGGTAGTAAAGTAGTTTAATTGCAAGGGCGTCCCTGCTGCCACGTTTGTTACCGAGACAGCAGACAGGGGAGTATTGGGATCGCCATCGATATCCCTCCAACCCGCCTGATCCAAAAGTACCTTTCCGGCTGCCGGGTCGTGAGGATAGACAGGTACACCAGTCTCATAGAGCGGATGATCGGGAGGTATATAAGTGTCCGGAACACCTGTTAAACCGAAGAGAACCGTATCTGTGATCTTTTGCCGATCCACGCAGTATGCAATCCCTTGTCGCGTGTGTGGGTCCGCAAAGATATCCTGTCGATCCCCGGCAAATCGGGTATCGTAACCGTTATCGTAGGATGCGGGAAAAATTCCAAATCCTAGCCATTCAACGGTCATACCGGTAGTAAAGAAAGCCTGTAACTGTTCGCCTTTCTCCATTTCAGTTAAAAGCGCTGCCTGACCGTCAAGCCGAACGGAAGGATCAAGGATGTCGCAGCGACCGGCGGTCAATTCACTGATGGCTGTGTTCGGATCGGGTGTGAAGCGAAAGGTCAGCGTATCAAATTTTGGATAACCATCCGCAACGCGAAGGTAACGGGGATTCTTCGTCAAGCGGATATGATCACCCGCAGCCCATTCCTGGATTACATAAGGTCCCCAACCAAGTGGTGTCCTTGACGAGACATCTACGGTTAATAGTTGTTCAGCCGGAAACTGGCTCCAGGCATGTTTTGGCGCCGGCGGCCAAAAATTGGTGAAGTAGGTTGGGTCAATAAAACCGGGCAATCCCC
>MGNL01000002.1:13004-13177 GCA_001796785.1 Chloroflexi bacterium RBG_16_51_16
GGAAAGTGACGATCATCTGGTCCAGCTCGAGTGTGCTGACACCGTCATACGTGACCAGGCACTCGTCAGTACGGCATGAGGCTGGCCGCAGGCGCACACCGGCCTCCATCACCACAACATCGCCGTTCGCATCCACAACCCTGTCGCCGGTTTTGACAGCGGCGGGCGAAACT
>MGNL01000003.1:0-1282 GCA_001796785.1 Chloroflexi bacterium RBG_16_51_16
CGGCAGCCACTTCTGTTGATCATGACCTGCTCGCGGAGATATGGTATTGGCTCAGCCAGGTCACGACCGAAGCCTCCGAAAAGCGGAAGGCGCTCCAGACTGTACTTTCCTATGATCTGCATCATTCGCGAGCCAGGCGCGAACTTGCTCTTCTAGATGGCAAGATTCGAACGGACGAGTTAGTCGACCCCGATCGTGTTCCAACTCGCAGCGAGAGCGATCAACCGGTGGAGACGCAGCGGTTTGTTTGCCCCAATTGTGGTGGAAGAATGGTGTTTTCACCGGATGGGAGCGGTCTGGTTTGCGAGCATTGCGCCGCTGTTCAAAAAATTACCAGCCATCCCGGACCGCAGGAGCAGGATTTCGTCATTGCAATGGCGACGGCGCGCGCTCATAATCAGCCGTTGAAAGAACAGGTTTTTCAATGCCAGGGCTGCTCTGCGCAATATATCCTACCCGGACAGCAACTGTCCTTCAACTGCGTCTATTGTTCGTCAACGCACGTGGTTCAACTGGAAGTGTCAAAGGATTTGATCGCACCGGATGCCTTGCTCCCGCATTCCTTCTCCCATCAACGCGCCGCCCGGTTTCTCGTGGAATGGGTTCAGATCAAGGAGATCAAACCGCAGAAGCAGGTGGTTTGGCCGCGCGGATTGTATCTGCCTTGCTGGATTTTTAATTTCGGTGGGTTTATCGAATACGCGGGTGAACAAGCGGAGGGTGCATGGAACCAGGATCAGGGCGCAATAATACAGAAGCGAAGGATCACGGATCGTTATCCAGTCATGCTCAATGACCTTTCGATCCCAGCCAACCATAAAAAAACTACTCAAGTGTTGGTTAAACTGATCCCATCATTCGATCTAACAAGCCTGGTGCCCTATGACCCGCGGTATTTGGCAGATTGGCCGGCTGAAGTCTATGATATTTCTATGGCAGATGCCTCCCTGGAGGCGCGCGACCAGGCTTACACCCGACTCAAAGCCGAGATGCAAGCTGCTCTTGGACAAATCCGGATCCAGCACAGCTCCTCTGCCAACCTGACAATCGATGCGTTCAAACTTATGCTCCTTCCGGTTTGGATGACCGAGGTGACCTTCTCGGGACATGGGCACCTCGTGATGATCAACGGACAGAACGGGGTCGTACAGGGTGAGGGTGCCTGAGACTCTCCCCATACTACGCCAGCGGCGTGATAGAAGGCTGGCCGATCAACGCTCTGGCGAAGCTGGCAGGCGGGTTTTATTATTAAGCGGCGGTATTTTGATAAGCCTGGTTGCTG
>MGNL01000003.1:1355-6184 GCA_001796785.1 Chloroflexi bacterium RBG_16_51_16
CGGATGGATTCCTCCTTCAACCAACCCGGGTCTATGATCGCTCAGGCGAACACCTATTGCTGACTTTTGCGCCTCTCGAAACGCCGCGCACCTACCTCCCTCTGGCGGAATCCAATCCCAGGCACATACCTAAAGTTTTTACACAAGCCGTTGTCGCCGTGGTCGATCCACAATTCTGGCAACATTCCGGTTATTCACCCGCAGGGCTTGACAACTCGGATGTTCATCCAACGATTGCACAACGGCTTGCACATGAGCTGCTCCTCTATGACGAAAACCCTTCGATAAGGCGGGCACTTCGCGAACGCTTGCTGGCGGCGCAGATCACTTCTCGTTACGGTCACACTCAGGTTCTGGAGTGGTACCTAAATAGTGCAAACTACGGACGATACGCCTTCGGGATCGATTCTGCAGCCCAATTTTACTTTGGCAAATCCGCCACTGATCTCAGCCTGGCAGAGAGTGCCATGCTGGCAGGTGTGCTCGAGGCACCTGCACTGAATCCGGCGGATGCACCTGTTGCAGCGTTACAGCGAGGGCGGGAAGTGATCCATTTGCTCGAGGCGTTGGAAATTGTTGATCCGGCCGATGCTGAGCAAGCTTTAGCAGAAAATCCGCAAGTCCAACCTGTTATTAGCTCGGGCAGCCCGATCATCCACGAGAAGGGGATCGAGGCTTTTATTAACCTCGCGATGAACCAGTTAACCGCTCAATATGACCGTAACCGCTTGGAACGCGGCGGATTGAAAGTCATCACAACCCTGGATTATGAATTGCAGAATGCGACGATCTGCTCAACCGAGAGATTTGCTTCAAGATTGGCAGAGCTGCCGGTATCGAATGAAGAATGTGAGGCTGCAGGCTGGCTGCCTTCATTGCCACCGGGAGTGGTCATACCAGATTCTTCAATTAGTGCGCTGATCCTTGATCCTAAATCCGGGCAGGTGTTAGCGGCGGCAGGCGAAACCAACCAGGGGGTTGTTACGCCTTTATTCGGCGAGCATGATCCCGGGTCGTTAATGGATGTATTCGTATATCTCACCGGCTTCACCCGGGGAATGGGCCCGGCAACCCTCGTTTGGGATATACCAGGTCAGGTCGAAGTTCAAAACATTGAAGGCCAGTATCATGGCCCTGTCAGGCTTAGGATAGCCCTTGCGAACGGTTACCGCACTCCTCCCGCCAATATGAAAATTCAGATGGGGAGTGAGAATGTAAGCGAAATTGCCAAATCTTTCGGTATTCAGCTCAACTCTCCAACGGGTTTGCAGGAAATTGCCGGTGCATTTGGCGTTTTCACCTCGCGGGGAGTTAATCTGGGACAGAATTTGGGTGGGGGTAATTTTGAACCAGCCGCTGTCTTGCGCATCGATTCTCTCGACGGAACCCATTGGTTAGACTGGAGTATCCCGCAGACTAAAGCGGTCGTATCACCTGGATTGGCCTTTTTAATCACCCATGCACTCAGCGATCAAAGCGCCCGCCGCCTTTCCCTTGGCTCCCCCAACGCGCTTGAAATTGATCGTCCGCTCGCAGTCATGCTGGGTCAAAAGGATGATGGCTCGGAAGCATGGTCAGTGGGTTACACACCCAAGCATGTTGTAGTGGTCTGGGCGGGAACATACTCGGACCAAAATCTTTCTTCTCAACTGACATCCGTATTACTTTCCGGTTTAATCCAATACGCGTCCCGCAACCTGCCGCCTGACGATTGGCCGGTGCCGGAAGACGTGACCGCTTTGAATGTTTGCGACCCTTCGGGATTGTTACCTACCGATGATTGTCCCAATGTGGTTCGCGAAGTATTCCTGGTCGGGAGTGAACCGCACCAGCTGGATCCGCTGTTCCGGAAATTCAGCATCAACCGTGAGACGGGTTTGCTGGCGACAATATTCACACCTCCCCAGCTGGTGGAGGAGCGGCTTTACATGGTTGTACCACCGGAAGCGCGCGCCTGGGCTGAGAGTGCAAATATTCCCCTTCCACCGGATTCCTACGATGCCATTCAGCCGCCGGTTTTGGACCCGGATGTCAGAATTACCCTACCCACACTTTTCTCAGAGGTCAGCGGGCTGGTAAAGGTCACGGGGCAGGCTGCCGGGGAGGACTTTGCATCATATCGCTTGTTGGCGGGGAAGGGATTAAACCCTCTGGAATGGATAGAAATAACCAGCAGCGATCAACCGGTAGCGGATGGGCTTTTGGGAGAATGGGATACGCAAGGTCTGACTGGATTATATGCTCTGGAGCTGCTCGTCACTCGTACGGATCAAAAAGTCGATACAGCAGTCACTCAGGTGACCATAGCCAGCGAATCTCAATAATGGCATTGAACCAGGTGCCGTTGAAGCAACTTTATGATCGTTCGAGGGATGATTCCTTTAAAAGGAAAGAATCGAAATGAATAATACCCAATGGATCGTGATAGGTTTGATTATTCTTACGATACTGCTTTTCGACGGAATCCTAATCGGGATCTATTTAGCAACCAAGAGAAAGGCAGCTCAAGCCAGCGATTGGCCAACTACAACCGGCACGGTTAAAGAATCACGGATCGAAACAAGATACGACAGCGACTCAGGCTCGACCGATTATCCTGTCATCGTCTATACCTACAGGGTCATGGGGAAGGATTATGAAAGCCGACGCGTCTCCCCTGGACCGGCATGGGGTGGTACGGGAGCTCACAAAGTTGTGTCCCGTTACCCAGCCGGTAGCCAGGTTCAGGTTCACTATAACGATCAGAATCCTTCAGAAGCATTACTTGAAAACAAGGCACCGGGTTGGATGAATTGGCTATTAATTGCCGCTATCGGTTTGGATTTGTTCCTGGGTTGTATCGGCGCGGTTCTCGTTTTTTGGATGTGATCGTTAGGATAACCCCCAATCACCCTATCCGTATAACACCTTTAAAGGAAATGGAAGCATCTCAGTAACATGGTGCACTGATAAAGGGTAATTTAACGGATAGGTAAGAGGTATGTATTATTCATGGGGAGCCTTGTTGTCTAATTTTCCTGCGCCTGAGCAAGCTTCTTATCCTTGCATGTCGTTCGCGTGTCAGGGGGTAGAACCACGCAATTAAAATTGCGCTGAAAAGCAGGATCGCACCAAGAGGTCCCACCAGAAATCGGATTGCAGTCAGAGTCTGGGGCGACTGAGTGAAGGATGTTGCTCCCACAGGAGGCGCCTGGTAACCATACCATCCCAGAACCTGAAGGGCGATGAAGATCGCGAACGCGCCCGTCACTTTTCGAATGAAGTTCATCACCCCGTAATAGATGCCCTCCTGCCGGCGCCGCGTCCGCAGCTCGTCCCATTCAATCACATCCGGAAATATAGCATCCGGGAGCACATGAGCGGTGGCAACGGAAATTCCAGCCAGGACAGCCAGGAAAAGGATATAAGTAATTTGCCCCGGCTGGATCGTATAGATCAATAGTTGAACAAGTGCCCAGAACGACATGCCAAAGATGTAGGCAGTATGTTTGGTTAGACGGTTAGATAGCCACACCCAGAACGGGAGCATGATCACGGAGGTCACCAGGAGAAAAGCGAAAACAGCGGATTCAAGTGAAAGCCCGCCAACCTTGGCCAACAGGTCTCCGCCCGCCACCCAATACGCAAGGAAAAACGGAAGACCAAGCGCGACAATATCGAAAGTGATCCAGTTAAGCATGTACAGCAGGGTTGCCATCCGAAACGGCACGTTTGACCATACCACCCGCACGATTTCCTTGAAGGGGGTTTTTTGCTCCAGTTCGATTTGTTCAGCTGAGCGCGGCCGCTCGCGAACCACGAAAAAGATGATGAGCAAGGGCAGGACCGAAAGTCCACCAAACAACGTACCGACGAAAAAGTAACCCTGTTGTTGCGTAGCACCAGCTGCAAGGAAAGAATCCACGATGAGCGGTGCGGCTACGGCGGTCACCAGCGAGGCGAACAAGTTAAAGAACATACGGTAACCGATGAGGGACGTTCGTTCGTCATAATCAGGTGAGATTTCGGGAGTGAGGGCGTTTAGCGGAACGACCACAAGCGTTTGCAGGGTGTCGCTGATCATGAAGGCAAGGGTTATGGTTATCGCCAGCAGGATAGGGTTCTTGAATGGGGGTGCCCACCATAGGATAATGAATGCAAGTGCATATGGAATAGAGAAGAAAAGCAGGAACGGACGCCTGCGTCCCCACCTCGTATGGATCCGGTCACTGAGCATTCCTACCAGGGGATCGTTGATCGCATCCCAAATGATTCCCGCCAGGGCTGCCAGAGAAGCGAGCCTCGGTTCGAGACCGACTACGTCGGTGAGGAAGATCGCATAAAAAACCTGGCGCAGGGTTCCAAAAGTAGCCGAGCTCCAGTCACCCGAACCGAATGCCAGCTTGGTCCAAATCGAAAGAGGTTTCTCCTTGGGTTGCGCATTCATCATCGTAGGCTCCAAATTCGGGAATTCATTCGCCCGGTGATTGCCTACATCCATAATTCAAAAGGATGAATCTTTCAACACCACACATCCCTGCACTCCATCCCAATGAATTTTGGTCTGAGTTTACTCAGTACTTTATTGAATTTATATGGATTGCTTTTGCCAGAACAAATTAATGTTGAGTATCCAAACCTCATTCCTTGAATGAGATTTTGAAAATTGTGACATCCAACCTTGTCTTCAACCGAAGTCCAGGTTAATAAGCAATGGGATCAGGCGAATACAAATAATTCATGGTACGGGTGTAATCACGGGCAAGTTTGCCGCCGGGACAGATAACTGGATCAAGGGAGCATATACCCAGCCAAATTGACCGGGTGTACCCGGCACCTCGATCGAGATC
>MGNL01000004.1:0-580 GCA_001796785.1 Chloroflexi bacterium RBG_16_51_16
GGCGGCGGTGTCCCAGCCTATATTTTTCTCCAGCGGTGGAACGTTAAACCGGACATTGACCTTGCCGATGCATCCAATTTGTCCTTCCACGGTCACCGTCTTCCCGCCCCCCCAGCCGGTGAAAGTATGGGTGAGCGTGCGCGAGCTGACGGCGTTCGGGTCGGTTCCAGACAGGTCGATCGGACCGCCAAAATAGGTGTAGGTCTGTTCGATGTTGCCATCACCCCAATCGATGTTGAGGGTGGTGCAGCTTCCGCCGCCGCTGAGGTTAAACTTGAGGGGCGTGTCCAGAGCCAGCGTTTGGGTCGGCTCAAGGCTGATGCCCTGGAGAACGTTGATGTTCGTCTGCTCCGGAGTGCAGGCTGGGCCCACAACCATGACCAATGAGATCAGCAGTACGGCAAACCGCGGGCGGCTGAAAGAACCGTATCTATCCATGCTTCACCTCCAAACATAACTTTAAAGGATAACACCTGTAAACAGAACTTCCGAAGCGCGATATCCGGCCTTGTCTATAGACGCATCCAGGGGACTGCGGGGCATTCGCCGGATTTGAATTATACGCCCACCCAACTTGCCG
>MGNL01000004.1:744-872 GCA_001796785.1 Chloroflexi bacterium RBG_16_51_16
ATGTAAAGGGGAAAGGGGAGCAGTAGCTCCCCTTTCCCCTTTTGAAATTCTCCTTACCCAATTAAAACAGTGGTAGAGGAGTGTAGAACTTCGCGCTATGCTCAAAATGACATGCGATTTTTGGGGTA
>MGNL01000004.1:1129-3598 GCA_001796785.1 Chloroflexi bacterium RBG_16_51_16
TCGCAGATCCTTCGCCTTCGGCTCAGGACTGCTCCTCGCAATGACATATGGGACGCGATCCACTGTGCCCCTACGGGTGACGCAATGACCTGGATGAGTTAAGACTGCTGTGCCCTTACGATTATGGTTCGATGGGATAACCAGCCTGCACCCAGGCACCAAAACCACCTTTGATGGGAGTTACGTGCTGGAAACCATAGGAAATGAAGATCTGCGCCGCACGGGCACTCGACTCTTCATTCGGTCAGGTACAGTAAGTGATGATCCACTGACCCTTGTCAAATTCATCCAAGCGGCTGCCAATCTGCTCGCCTGGGAGTGAAATTGCGCCGGGGATATGACTGACTTCATATGATTGGGTGCCACGCACATCAATGAAGATCGCGGCTCCAGTATCGAACGCAGCCTTGGCTTCCGCGAGGCTTACGCGGGAGATATCGAGGTGTGGATCCTCAGTTGGGTAAGGAACCTGTGTCGGCGCTAGCGAAGAGCAGCCCAGGATGGCCAGCACGGAGATGGTAGTGACCAGCAAACCTCGTGAGGTCGAAGATAAATTTCTCATTTCAGATCATCCCAAGCTGCTGTAACGGTCAATTCGATTACCGATAATCGCCAGGCTATCCTCCCAGAATTTTGATTTGCGAATATCGAAGCCAAAGCGTTTGGCCAGCCGGACAGGCGTATCTTCGCCTGTTAAAGCCAACAGGTCTTTGTAATCCTTTACGAAAGCGGTGCCACGCTCTTTATAAATGGCGTAGAGACCAGTTGCAAAAAGCAAACCAAAGGCATAGGGGAAGTTGTAAAAAGAAAGGGATGGCGAATAATAATGAGGTTTCCAGGTCCACATGAATTTTTGAAGATAACGTTCATCGAGACCGTCCCCATAGGTGGCCTTTTGAGCGCGCTCCATGATCTCAGAAAAATCATCCGCGGAGAGTTCTGCGTTAGCGCGGCGCTCAAAGATCTCTGTTTCGAATAAATAGCGGGAGTAGATATCCACCACGGTCTGACCCGCGCCCTGGATCTGGCACTCCAGGGTGGCCAATTGCTCCTGCGGATCGCGGGAGGAAGCCAGGACAGCCTCAGTGACGATCGTTTCGCACATGATCGAGGCGGTCTCCGCCAGGGTCATGGGCGTGAGCTGCTGGAGAACGGTCTTCTTTGCCTGATAGGCACACTCGTTGTGGAACCCATGACCGAGCTCGTGAGCCAGCGTGGCGACCGAGTCGAATGACCCATCGAAGTTCGAAAGGATCCGGCTTTCCTTGACGGCTTGCACTTCCATGCAATAGGCTCCCCCGCGCTTTCCGTCCCGCTGTTCGGCATCGATCCAGCGCTGATCGAAGGCGCGTTTGGCGAAAGCCTGCAGGTCCGGGGAGAACTTTCCAAAGTTCTCCAAAATGAAGTCACGAGCCTGCTCGAACGTATACACCTTATCGGTTCTACCCACGGGGGCAAAAATATCCCACCAGGCAAGTCGTTGCTTGCCGATCTTTTGCGCCTTTGCCTTGAAATACCTGCGGAACATCGGGAAAGACTCTTTCATCGCACCGAGCATGGTATCCAGGGTCCTGCGATCCAAGCGGGCGGCCTCGAGAGCGGAATGAACGGCATCTGGCCGGCCGCGGCGCTTGTTTAGGGTATGCGCTTCGCCTTTGACGCCATTCAGGCAGGCAGCCAAAGCCTCCTTTGCGCTTTCCCAGAGGACATTTTCCGCCTCATAACCCCGGCGCCGCACGGATTCATCCGGATGGGAGCGGAGGTTAATGAGGGCGGGTGAAGGCAGCTTCTCGAGCCTGCCGTTTAATTCGAAATCGACCGTAAGTTGGGAAGTGACCGTGCCCTGCAGTTTCTCGAAGGCATTACCGCCGCTGAGCGACAATTCGGCAGCCAGAGCCTCCTCCGGTTCGCTCATTAGATATCTGCTGGTTTCTGCTTCTTCCTTCAACATGAAGGCATGGGCTGCGGCGGATTTGTTCGCGGCGATGGCTTTATCCAGTTTCGGTCCAATCCCACCAAGCCAGCTTTTAATCCTCACATGTAGTTTGTGCATGGGCAGCTTGGCCTGTTCGAACTCGGACATGGCTTTCATGGCAAGCGCATCGCGCGAGTTAGTGGTGACGAAGCCGTAAAGATAAGGATCGATCGTAGCGGCGAGGGTTTGGATGTAATTCATACGATCGACGGTCTTGCCAATCAAAGCGCCAAGCTCCTTTAACGGCGTTTTGGCGCCTGCTTTGCTGACCTTTTTGTCAAAGAATTTCTCGAGTGCGGCGATCTGTTTTTTATAATCGTCGAGCGCGGCTTTATATTCTTTTGATTCCAGCGAAGGGTAAATGTTGGAAAGATCCCAGCGTGGGGCGGAGATAGTCATAGGGACTCCAGTTATCGGTTATCAGTTTTCAGTGAACAGTGTGTTGAGGCAAGTATACCGTAATGAAGAAATGGACAATCGGGTAATCGAAGAAA
>MGNL01000004.1:3643-18677 GCA_001796785.1 Chloroflexi bacterium RBG_16_51_16
TTTATCGAGTCGGACCAGGTTGAATGATACGGAAAACAGCTATGGTGAGGCGTTGCCTTTCTCGACCAGGATCAGGTATCCCGTAGCGAAGGGATTTTCACCGGGCCGGTTGGAGAAGAACACCGTGGCTTCATCTTTATTAAGTTTGTTGGTGTCCACCAGGCCAGTGATGATCTCATAAGTCGCGCCGACCGTGCTGTCAAGATAATCCCAGGCAACTGATTGCAGATGACCTGAGACATACGTCGGGTTGACGTAACCCGCGATCCAGTCGTTTCCGAACAGACCGGTCGTCCAAGACCAGCCGCCCAGGTCCCAGTCGCCGGCGCCAGCCTCGAAGCCGTCGCTGAAACCGTTCACGGCGACGTCATCGATGAACCAGCCCTGGCCATTGACCGCCTCATCTGTGTAGTAGTTGAAGCGGATGAGCAGGTCGTCATCGTCTGGAAGGCTGAAGGAGGCGTTAACCCATCCGCCGCTGTTGCCGGTGATGACCGTATCCGAGCTAGCCTGTCCGCTTATTAGAGAATTAGCCCAAGCGGTGGAATTGTTCGGGTTGCTGCTGGTGCGTGTGATCGAACCAGGGATGGGCATCCAGGACCCACCGCTATCGGTTGATACCTCGACGAACCCGTAATCCCATTCCTCTTCTATGTCAAACCAGGTGGCAAAGGTGAGGGAGGAACCAGAAGTTGCTTGCGGCACGAGCAGGGACAATGTCCTGCCTGTCAGGCCATGACCACCACCGCTGGCGACTTCATACGATCCGCTGTAAGGTGCAACACCCGATATGGCGTTACCGCGCAGGTAGACACCCAGTTCCGGTTCAAAGCCCTTATACAATCCATAAACAGGAGCGTAAGGGAGCAGTTCTCCAAGCGGGTATTCGACGGTTCCTGATTGATAACCACCGTAATAGCGGCTCACAGGAAGGTTGCCGTGATGGTCGGAGTTGTAGATATCATTGACTGAACGTTCAATCGACCAGGGGCTGTAGGAGGCGCTGACGAAAGGTGCCAGGTCTATCTCATCGTAGCCGATTGGGTAGCCACCCGCACCGGTCTGCGAGGGATCGTCAAGATAGTTTGCAACGATCCAGGTATCGTAAAGCTCGTTAAATACGGCGCCAGTTGCGTTCTCCACTCCCTCGATGCTGTTAGCCTGCTCGTCGATTTCCGTGTGTGTCCAAGAGTTATCCCAGCCGGTCGGGTAACTGCTGCCCATGCTGCCGAATTGTTCGAGCAGGTAGAGCTGGAACAAGTAGGAGGCGCCATAACTCTCCAAACCTCCGCCCCACACGGTCAAGGGTGTGCGATGGTAGGCAAGGTAGTAGACGACATGGCCATCCGGATGGCCAAAGCCGTTGAGATATTCCGCCAGGTCAGCCATGCCCTCATCCACCCATGAGTCTTCATCTTCGTCATGATCGTGATGGATCAGATGCTGAAGTTCGTGTGCCACCGTGCCCTCGTAGAGATTCTCGCGCCACAAAGCTGGATCGCTGCCCCGCCACGGAGAGGTGTTGGGGCCAAGCCGGTTCGCCCAATCGAGCGAATCAATGAAGATCATGTTGCGATCAAAGGTTTCGTTGACGCTAGCCCAGAAGAAACCGGCGATGTAGAAGGGGAAGGTCGGATCGAAGAAGCTTTCGTCGACGATGTTATAGATCATCACGTCGATATTTGTATTCCCGGCCGGCCTTTCCACATAATCACCGAAGTAATAGACATCCGTATCCACGATGCTGTCCATCGTGCCCTGCAGGTAAGACAGCATATCGCAGGTGACAACGTCCTGGCGACCATAGTGGGTAACCAGGTAATCCCAAGCGACCCACAGCGTGGCAGCGCTGCCGGCGCTTTCCTTCCAGAAGACGACGTCCTGGCTTCCGGGATTGTCGGGGTCGAAGCTGGTTATGCTAATGACCAGGAATTCGTCCGTGCCACCAGGGCATTGAGATTCAGTGGTCGCACCACCAGATGGCAGATGCACCGCGCCCAGGAAGGGTTGAGGTGGAGCCGGGCGGTCCTTTAATAGATCGCTGATTTCCACTGGCTCCGGCAACGGCGGTGTCTCGGAGGCCGCCGAAGCGAGAGCAACCGGTAGAAGAGCAGCCAACAAAGCCAATATTCCGATGACGGATAAGAAACGCATCTTCATATTTTCCTCCTATCGATTTTCAAAATGGTCCTCACCGGTCAAAGAAACCGGTGAGGACAAGGACGACGGAAGAGTCAGGCTTAGTGGGTTACCGCGCTCAGTGCATTTACTTGACCGTGACCAAAGAAACCGTTGTAACCGCCACCACCCACGCAGGTCGCCGGCCAGAGGAACGGCGGACCGGGATTGTAGGGGTTAGGCGGGCAGTCAAGTGGATCTGCGGTCCTGGTAAGGGCAGCCTGAGCCCCACCTTGCGGGAGACGCGGAGACTGGCTCAAGATGAGAGCCGCTACGCCAGCAGCATGCGGAGAGGCCATGGACGTGCCCTGGGCGTAGGCATAGCCGCCGGGGAAGGTTGAAAGTACGCGGCCGTTACCACCCAGGGATGCAGGCGGGATCTGGAAACGCGCATCGCCACCCGGAGCGGTCACCTGGGCAACACCCACACCATAAGATGAGTAGTAGGATTTTTTCAGCAGGTAACCGTCTGCAGTAACACCGACAACGCCGGGGATCTCCACCGGGATGACAACGCAGGCGTTGGTCACCTGACGTTCCATCTCCGAGCCGGGCGGGAAGTCAGGACTGATCGTGTCCACGTTCTGCTTCGAAAGATCCATGTTCTCATTGCCTTGTGCGGAGACGACAAGGACACCCTGCGATTGGGCATAACGGATGGCACGCTGTTCCGCCTTCCAGATGGCGCGCTGTTCGGCGTCATTACGGCAGTTGAACAGCCAGGGGTCCGCAAAATAACTGTTATTGGTCACATCGATCCCATGCGAACCAGCCCACATAAAGGCACAAATCACAGCCTCGGGGAAGAAGTAACCATCATCGTTACCAGCCTTGATGGCAGCGACCTTGACATCCGGTGCGACGCCAACGATGCCGATGCCGTTGTCATCGGCGGCGATTGTACCGGCGGTGTGCGTGCCGTGCCCGTTGTTATCGAACCAGGCAGCTGGATTCTGATCGGGTACGCCGCCGACACAGCCGACACTGTTGGCAAAATCAACATTGGCAGCCAAGTCGGGATGGGTATAGTCGATGCCGGTATCGATGTCACCAACGACCACGTCGGGGCTACCGCCGGTAATCTCATAGGCTTCCGGTACATGAATCTGAAGCATGTCCCATTGGCGCCAGGAAAGCGAATCGCCCCAGGTTCCTGAGGCAGTCTGTTCCAGGGAGGCGGCATCCAACACCTCAAATTCGTTGTCCAGCTGAACTGCAAAATTGCCTGTCGCTGAGACGCCCTCGACTTTATTATCGGCCATCAAATTGGCACTGAAAGCCGCATCGGCGGATGAGGCGATCACGACGCCGATCTCATCATAGCTGTACACAAGCGTGCCGCCTGCGTTGGCGATCGAGCTGGCTGCATCGGCCGGCACGGATTGACCGGCGTACAATACAACAAAGGTTTGGGAGTCACCGGTGGAAGAAGCCCGCGGCTGCGAGCTCGCACCCGCCGGCACTGCGCTTATCAGGCTGAAGACAAGGATGAGCGTGGGAATTAAGGCGATCACTTTTTTAGGATTCATATGTAATTCTCTCCTCGAAATAGATGCGTTTAATTGTCTGTGAATACAACTCTAATTTTTGGTTTATTCCCCTGTATTAACGATCCATCCAGCTATATACCACCTCCTTTCATCCGTTTAATAACAAAGCGCACGCCATTACTTGCATTGGCGTGCGTGCAGAATTGTTGTTACAGCGCTGATATTATTTCCAAACCAGTAGCTATGCATAAATGGATGCTTCCGGGATGGACACTTCGGCAGTCTGGCGATCTAGTTCTATAGACCCATGACTTTGCGCCCCCACCTCGCGATGGGTTTACCTTTTCGAATTAAAACATGTTGGGTACCCTAGTACTATACGTTAAATAAATTCAATTTACAAGTAGGACTAAAGGACTATATAGTGAAATGCAGCTTAAGTCTCCTACTACACGAACCATCAAATAATACAGGCCGGTGGGTGACCCACCGGCCTGTATTATTAATTTACATTGACGACAAAAGGGTGGAAGCTTATTTCTTCAAGCTTGAACCCGAGTAGTCAAAGTCTGACTGGCCGTGTCCCTTGCCCTTATCAGTTCCATTTACGGATGAGGTCGTCATGGCGAAAGTCAGGGTCGCATGAGCGGTCGCATCCGACATCAGGTCGAGGGCAGTATCACTGTTATTGGCGTAGGTGTCGCAAGCCTGGTGATAGCATGGATCGTAAGCCAGACCGGCAGTGCCACCGAAGACATCAGCCTGGGCCTGGGTCTTGATCCCCTCAGCCCCGGTGAACAACCCACCGGCCGGGATACCGACATCAATGAAGGGCCCGTAATCCGAGCGACCGTCAAATGCGGTGGGCTCGTTCGGCAGCCCTTGAGAGGCGAAGTAATCCAAGAAGACGGCTTCCACTACATCCGATCCATTCGGACCGGCGGTCCCGGTGCCCGAGCCATCACCATCGTAGATGAAACTGACATAGTTCGGCGAACCGATCATGTCGAAGTTAAGGTTTGCGGCGTGTTTCTTGACATCCTGATTGCTGAGCTGACTGACATAGTACGCTGAACCCAACAAGCCGGATTCTTCCGCGCTCCACCAGGCGAAGCGCACTTTGTTGCGCGGCTCGATACCAAGCTCTGCCATCTGGATAGCGACTTCCAGGATGGCGGCAGAACCTGATCCGTTATCGTTGATCCCCGGACCGGCCGGTACCGAATCAAGGTGGGCACCCACCACCACTAGGCGGTCGGCGCGTCCGCCTGCGGTGTCTGCCAGGACGTTAACCGTCGGCAGGTCAAAAGTTTCCACGTGGGTGAACATGTGCACAGTCACTCCACCCGGCTGCTGGCTGAGGTTATAAAGTTCCTCGCCGACCGTAAAGGCAGCGCCTACAACCGGTATGGTGAAATCGGCTGCACCGAGCGTGCCAGCAAATGCATCCGTGCGTCCCGGCTGACCTTCATTGAAGATGATCACACCAACGGCACCGGCATTTTGCGCGTTCAATGCTTTCTGGTAAAAGGTACATGTACCTCTTTGAATGAGGGCGATCCGCCCGGCGACGAAGCCGGTGAAATCAGAAGCCTCGCAACCACTATTGGAAGTGCTGGCGACAGGTCCGGGTGGGATGACGATATCGTTCGTCGCCTGCACGAGCACGGTGACATCCCCGCTGCCGGAATATTCCATGGTGGCAAAGCCAGCCACATCATTAGGCGGGTAAACAGTCGGATTGGGCGCGGTTTGCTCCAGAATCGGTGTTTCCAATTCATTGAAAAACGTGTATGTAAAGGGCTGATACCACGGCGAGTAGCCGGCCGCGGTCAGCTGGTCAAACACATATTGGGCAGAAAGATCGTGACCGGGAAAACCCGCCACGCGAGTACCGCCATTGGCATCTGCAATTGCCTGTAAGGCTGCCTGATGCGCCCGGACACCGGCAAGTGTAACCGCCGCGCGCAGTGCGGATGAATCCGTGCCATTGTCAGCGGCTGCGAGAGGCACACTGACAAACAGCATGACCATCAAGGAACCGATCAGCAACAGGCGAACCAGTAAATTCCTGCTGTTCATTTTTTCTCTCCTTCAAAATGCATTGGGCTGGTAGGGAACAGGTTATATGAGCGTAAGCTTACAATCGCAGGGAACACTATACGTTGCAGGTATCACCTCCTCACATCGTTAAAACGATATACGCCGTAGGTCCTTACGGCGTGGAGAAAGAAATTGTTTGTACTTAGAGAGGGTTGTAGTCCCAGGTGTGTGTTTTCTCACAGGTCGCAGAGGCAATGATCCGGCAATCTGGCGATCCTGCTTATAGCGGGACCCATGACTTTGCGCCCCCATCTTGCGATGGGTTTACCTTTACGGATTGGAAATTAGTAGGCTGAATATACACTAAATTTTTGGGAATTACAACCTTATAGTACTTTCAGGCTAATCGAATCCAATACTTCATACTTTTAAAATCATTCGATAAATTCCGAAAGTCTTTTTTATCACAAAATCAAACATCCCAAGCCCAACTTTCCCTAAGGTCTTGCATAAAGTCAGATAACGGGTAGGACATACTCCCCGGCATTATAATTTGGCGGATGTCCAAACGATTTATTGCAGCAATCGCGGTTGTGGCAGTCGCAACTACTGTGATCTATTTGTATTTTTCCTTCGGCAGAACCAATGCACGCCGTGTCCAAGTGTTCAACTGGTTCCGTGATCCAAGCTCTAATTCAGATATGATGCTGCGAGCTGGGTCACGCTGCGGCGAAGTGCCGTTCCTGTTCCCCACGGACGGTGTGGCAGGTTTTCTGTGGGATGATTCCTTCCGCGCCGGCCACCGCCATCAAGGGATCGATATCTTTGGAGGGACTGATCCCGGCGTGACCAAGGTGATCGCAGCCTATCCGGGTTACTTGAGGCGCCTCCCGGACTGGAAATCATCAGTCATCATGCGCGTGCCTGAGGATCCGCTCGTGCCGGGGCGGCAGATCTGGTTGTATTACACCCATATGGCGGACAAAAACGGGGAATCATATATTTCGTATGAATTTCCGCCCGGGAGCACTGAGAAATGGATAGAGGCGGGCACTTTCCTGGGCTACCAGGGAAATTATTCAGGCGACCCGTTCAACCCGGTCGGTGTGCATCTGCATTTTTCGATCGTGAAAGATGACGGGACGGGCAGATTCAAGAATGAGCTTGAGATCGACAACACGTACGATCCTTCTCCCTATTTGGGTTTGGCGTTGAATGCCAACAAGAACCAGAACGAGATCCCGTTGTGTGAGTGAATTTATTTTTTGGGCACGGCGAATGAGTTTGGTTATCGACAGGTTGAGCAACCGCCAAGCTCCTGCTTCAGGCTTGGACATTATTTTCCGATAATTCATTGTTATCAAAACCGGGCGGAGAGAAGGCATATGACGATAAAAGACAAGGTTGTTCTAATCAGTGGAGCAGGCAAGGGAGCAGGCGCGGCGCTCGCTCGCACCCTGGCTTATAAAGGTGCTCGCGTAGCCGCTAATGATATCTCCCCGGTAAACGTCGTCGAGGTCGTGAACGATGTCGTGCGCAAGGGAGGCAACGCCCAGGCCTTTATTGCTGACATTGCGAAAAAAGTAGCCGTGCAAGCCCTGCTCAAGGAAGTTGAAGAAACTTTTGGAGGCATAGACGTCCTGATCAGTCACGCCGCGGTAAAACCAACCGATTCATTACTCAATATGGATGAGTGGGACTGGCAGCGTACGCTGGATGTAAACCTGACGGGAGCATTCCTGATGACGCAATCCATGGGAAGGATGATGCGCGAGCGAGGCGGCGGGACGATCATCAACATTGTGGACCCGGTCGACGGGGAGGAAAAAATGAAGGGGGCATACTTTTCGAGCATGGCAGGTCTGATGGAATTGACACGGCAGACTGAGCTGGAATTAGGTCAATTGGGGATCCAGGTCCATCTCGTAATGAATACGAGCGAGGCTGAGGTTGACGACCTGGTGATTAATATCCTCGCATAGGAAATCGAATTGGCATTCAATCCATGGAAAGTACTGGAGTTTATTAGGCGATTTAGAACCCAGTAAATATTCGACGAATTAGTGGATAAGTTGGGGTAAAATACACTTCTATGGCTAAGCAGCGCATCATCCTGGTGGACGACCATGAGGTCGTGCGCCTGGGTTTGAAATCACTGCTTGCAAGACACGCGCAGTTCGAGATCGTCGGCGAAGCCGGATCCTCCCGTGAAGCCCTGGAGCAAGTCAACCAGCTGAAACCGGATGTGGTCATCATGGACATCCGACTTCCGGGCACGTCGGGCATCGAGACTTGCGAGCAGATCATAAACACGTATCCCGGGACGAAAGTCATCATGCTGACATCGTACGCCGAAGATGAGATGTTATTTTCCGCGATCCGGGCGGGAGCATCGGGTTATATCCTCAAGCAGATCGGCAGCGACGACCTGATCAAGGCACTGGAAGCTGTCGGCCGCGGCGAAGCGCTGCTCGACCCGGCAGTTACCCAGCGAGTATTCCAGGAAGTCCGCAGGGCTGTGAAAGAGGAGGAAGCCTCCGCGTTCTCACATTTAAGCCAGCAGGAAAAGCACGTCCTGCTGCTGGTCTCGGAAGGCAAGACCAACCGGGAGATCGCCAAAAACCTGTTTCTGGGTGAAGGCACGGTGCGGAATTACGTTTCCAGCATCTTATCGAAGCTTGGAGTGAACAACCGGGCTGAGGCGGCTGCTTATGCAGTTCAGCACAACTTGAGAGAATATATCGCCTCGTAATACGGCGGCAAAGCTTTAGGAACAAGATCCCTGGCGAAAGCCCAGGGATTTTTTTAAACACAAAGGACACGAAGGAGGACAAAGGATTTTAAGCGGGGACCCCTGATCGGGAATGTTACTAAATTGCACGGAGACACCGGATAAGGAAATATAATAGGGCGGATGGTAAGATCCGACAACAAACTTCTTTTTCTCGGCAAGGCGGATGACGAATATTGTGCACGCGCAGCTGAATTCTGCAAATCACGATTCGAGCGGCTGACTATCTGCCTGGGCGGGTGGGGTGATGCATTCCCGGGAGAAGCGCGTGAATGGGAGGGAGATTACATCATTTCCTATTTATCACGCTGGGTGGTTCCGGAATTTCTATTAGCGCGGGTACGCAAGGCAGCCATCAATTTTCACCCGGCATCACCAGCTTACCCGGGTATCGGCTGCAACAACTTTGCGTTGTACGAAGATGCGCGAGAATATGGCGTGACCTGCCATCACATGGCAGCCAAGGTGGACACCGGGGACATCATCGCAGTGCGGCGGTTCCCGATCTTCAAGGAAGATAACGTGGCATCACTACTTCTGAGAACCTACGAAAACCAGATCGCGCTTTTCATGGAAATTGCCGGTATGATCGCAGATGGAAAAGAGTTGCCGAGAGCAACCGAAAAGTGGACCCGTCCGCCGTTTACGCGGGCGCAGTTCGATGAATTGTTCAGGATCACAGCGGACATGAGCAGGGATGAGATCGCCCGGCGGGTGCGGGCAGTGAGCTATGAGGAATATCAACCTTACATCGAGGTCAACGGAATTCGATTTATATACAAACCCACCGAAGATAAACCCTCGACGACCTGACTCGAATAAGGGAAAAGCTGCGGGACGGGGTTTGGAATTCCCGCACCTGCAAAACAAAAATCTAACGGAGGAAAAATGAATTTAATGACGATATTAAAAATCACTGCCTGCATAGCCACTGCTGCAACCGGGTTGTTGTGCGTGGTAAAACCGGAGGCAGCCTACGGTTTCATCGGTTTGACTTCAAGCGGACCGCGAGGCGTTTCGGAGATGCGGGCGATCTTCGGCGGATTATTCATCGCCCTGGGGATCGTGCCATTGATCCTGGGAGGCAATACTTATCGCATGCTGGGCATCGGCTACCTAGCGATCGCGGCAGCCCGGACTTTTTCGATTTTCTTCGACCAATCCTTTGAGCAATCAAACTTGATCAGCCTGGCGATTGAAATTGTATTCGGCGTGATCCTCAGCATTTGAAGATCCGAAATGAGCATCAGGATAGTGACCGACAGCACCTGCGACCTGCCCGCTGAAACGATTAGCAAGCACGGAATTGGCGTAGTGCCGGTTTATATCCATTCTGGAAATGAAGAATACCGGGATGGGGTGGACATCACCCGGGCTGAATTTTACAAAAGGCTGCCATCCTTCACCGTCCACCCCACGACGGCTGTGCCAGCTGCGGCAAAATTTAAAGATGCCTATGAGCAGATGGCCAGGGAAGGTGCAAGCGAGATCCTTTCCGTTCATATTTCAAGTGCCTTGAGCGCCGTCGTTCAAGTCGCCCAAACAGCCGCGGCGGAAACCAAATCGGTCCGGGTAACCGTCCTCGACTCACACCAGTTAAGCATGGGTATGGGATTTCTGGTTGAGCGGGCGGCAAGCCTCGCTGCACAAGGCTTATCCATGAAAGATATCGGGATAGAGCTGAATGAGCAAATCCTACGCTCGCATGTATTTGCCGCGCTGGATACCCTAGAATTCCTCAGGCGCAGCGGCCGCATGAACAACATTATCGCCGGCATTGGAACACTGATCCAACTTAAACCAATCCTGACCATGTACAATGGCAAGCCGGGTGCAGAACGCGTGCGCACCCGGGAAGGCGCCATCAAGCGTTTGATCCAGATGCTGGAAAGCCTGGGTGAATTGGAACGTGTCGCAATTGTGCACACCCATGCAGCTGAACGGGTTGTGGAATTGAAGGAGCGCACCTCCCACCTGCTCGCTGGACTCGAAGTGTTGGCGATGGATATAACACCAGTAATCGGAGCCCATATCGGGCCGGATGCGGTCGGATTCGCTGCGCTTGCAAAGCGCAGGACTAGTTGAATTTCCAATGGTTTCCCGGGAGGGAATAATGGACTTTATACAGATCTTTCTCAGGTTGGGACTGGTCATACAGGTGTTCATGCTTCTTGTGTGGTTGTGCAGCCTGGCGTTGAAGGATTCGAGTATCGTCGATATTTTTTGGGGACCAGGCTTCGTACTAACAAACTGGGTGGCATTTGGGTTGACCCCGGAAGGATATTTCGCTCGCAAATCATTGCTTTCCGTTCTGGTTACCATCTGGGGTTTACGGCTGGGTTTGCATATCCTGGTGCGCAATCTGGGAAAGCCTGAAGATTTTCGTTACCAAGCCATGCGAATTGAAGGTGGCAAGACGTGGTGGTGGATAAGCTATTTTAAAGTGTTCGTGCTGCAGGGCTTCCTGATGTGGTTGATTGCTGCTCCCCTGCTGGCTGCCCAGATCCATTCCGAGCCACAGCACCTCACGTGGATCGACGCAGGCGCAGTTGTAATATGGGTGATCGGATTTTTCTTCGAGGCAGCCGGTGATTGGCAATTAATGCATTTCAAAGCAGATCCATCGAACAAGGGCAGGGTATTGAACACGGGGGTGTGGCGTTATACACGCCATCCCAACTACTTTGGTGACGCGGTCCAATGGTGGGGATTCTATTTTTTGGCCGTTTCAGCCGGTGGCTGGTTCACCTTATTCAGCCCCATGCTCATGACCGGATTGCTGCTCAGAGTTTCAGGTGTAACCCTACTGGAAAAAACATTGAAGGCAACCAAACCAGAATATCAGAGATATATCAATAGTACCAGTCCGTTCCTGCCATGGTTCCCAAAGGAACGCAGGGTTAGGTAAGGTTTGGCAGGACACCTCTATCTAGTAAACAAATCGTCGCCGGTTCAAGGCGATAATCTCTGACCAATAGACTTTAATCCTTAATGGTACCGATCATCGAAGTTAACCAACTGACCAAACGCTACCGCGGGGCACAAGTCAACGCGGTGGATGGGGTTACTTTCCAGGTCTCGCCGGGGGAATTTTTCACACTCCTGGGTCCAAATGGTGCAGGTAAAACCACCACCATATCCATCCTGACCACAACCCTGGCACCCACCTCGGGTTTTGCCAGGATCGCCGGTCATGACCTTGCCAGGGAGCCCAGTGAAGTGCGACAGAACGTCGGAATTATTTTCCAGCAAGCGAGCCTGGACATGAACCTGACGGGCGAGGAGAACATCCGCTTTCACGCAACGCTTTACGGCTTGTATCCCTTTCAATTAAGCTACGGGATGATGCCCAAAAAATACCGCCAGCAGGTGGATGACCTTGCCACGCTGCTTGGGCTGGAAGGTGAAATCTTCAAGCCGGTAAAGAAGTACTCGGGCGGGATGCGGCGCAAACTCGAGATCATGCGCAGCCTGCTGCACAGGCCGCGAGTGCTGTTCCTGGACGAACCGACCGCGGGCCTGGACCCGATCAGCCGCCGAAGCCTGTGGGAATACCTAGGCCAGGTGCGCCGGGAGAGCGGAACGACGATCTTTCTCACCACCCATTACCTGGATGAGGCAGAGGAAGCCGATTCGATCTGCATCCTAAACCACGGACGGGTGATCTCTCACGGCTCACCTGTTGAGGTAAAGTCTAAATTGATCGAACGCTACCTGCTGATCGACTCTACGGATCACGACGCACTGCGTTCAGAACTGACGCAACATGGCATCGGGTTCGTGGAGACACCCCTGTTCAAGATCGATCTCAACCACCGTAGCGTGCAGGATATCATCAAGCGGATCGATACACCGCTGAATATGGTGAAGACCCACGTGCCCACACTCGAAGACGCCTATCTGGAGATCGTAGGTCAGTCATGAGAGAGATATACGCGATCCAGACCATGGCGTACCGGGATTTGATGAAGCTGCTGCGAGATCCGGCGCGGCTGATCTCAAGTTTCATTTTCCCACTCCTGTTCATCATGATCCTGGGTGGGAGCATGCAAGGCAACCTGGGACCAGTGCTGGGCTACAATTTCATGAGCTTTGTGTTCACGGGCGTGCTGGCGCAGACATTATTTCAATCTTCAGCCATGGGGGTGATATCACTGATCGACGACCGCGAGAACGATTTCAGCCAGGAGATCTTCGTCTCACCCATCTCGCGCTATACGATCATCCTCGGGAAGATCGCAGGGGAGACGCTGGTCGCACTTGTGCAGGGTGTGGGAATCCTATTCTTCGGACTGCTGGCAGGTGTGACGTTCAACTTCAGTCAACTCGTCGGGCTGCTGTGGGTCGGGATCGTGATCTGCCTTTTCGGTGCGGCGTTCGGGGTGGTGGTGTTGTCCAATTTGAACAGCCGCCGCACGGCGGACCAGGTGTTCCCGTTCATCATGCTGCCGCAATTTTTCCTGGCGGGGGTCTTCAATCCTATCCGCGTGCTGCCGTGGTACCTGGACTTCCTTTCGAGGATTTCACCGATGCGTTACGCGGTTGACCTGGCGCGGGGTATTTTTTACATGGGCGAAGCGGAATATTCCAAGGTGACTCTGGCAAGCCCAGTCATCAATCTAGTAATCATAGGAATAGGATTCCTAGTATTTCTTTTGATCGGTACGTACCTGTTCGTGCGCAACGAACGCAATCGTTGAGACGATTGACCTGAAAAATCTGCGGGAGGGGTGATCCATGACATGGTACATCGTCCGGCACGCCGAAAAACTTTACGGTGGTTTTTATGATTCGTACCTGCGTCACCAAAATGAACCGATCACACTAAGGGGACAGGAACAAGCCAGGGCATTGATCCCTTACTTTGCCGGCAAATCCATCCCAGCGATCTATGTCAGCGAGTACCTCCGTACTCTGCAAACCAGCGATCCATTGGCGCGGCACTTCAAACTCACACCGATCGTGGATCAGCAATTGAACGAAATTGACAACGGGCTGATCGATGGATTGTCCGAGGAGGAGATCCAAGCCAGGTTCCCGGAAGTATGGAGAGGATTTGCCGAACGAAATACCGACTTTCGCTTTCCAGGTGGTGAAACGGGGGAAGAAGCCCGGAACAGGATCGCGAATTTCATCGAGGAAAAAAGGACGCCCACGCAAATCAGGACATTGTCGTCATCAGCCACGAAGGCTTGATCCGCCTGCTCACTTGCCATATATTGAACCTTCCGGTGTATAAACGCTGGAACTTTCAAGTGGATTTTTGCGGAATCATGGAGCTCGATTTTCAGCCGGAACACCGCGAGTGGAAACTTGTCCGATTCAATCTCACGGTCGGATAGAGTCCGCATTACACCAGTCATGGTTAAATTCCAAAGGAGAATTTATGTTATCTCTCGATGACCAGCGCTGGAATCAGTTAAACCATGCGTACGGCACAGCTGGCGATATCCCTGCATTGCTTGAACAATTGAAATCGGCACCTCCACAGAAAGGCTACGATGGCGAGCCGTGGTTTTCCCTATGGAGCGCGCTGTGCCACCAATATGACGTGTATTCTGCCTCGTATGCCGCTGTTCCGCATATCATCGCTGCGGCCGCGGAAAGAATTCCACGTGAGCGCCTCGATCACTTGCTCCTGAGCGGATCCATCGAAGCATTCAGCCACCTTGGGGACGCTCCGCCCATTCCGGACGAACTCAAGGAGGCGTATGTCTCCGCTCTCAACCAGGCGAAAGAATTGACCCTCGATTGCTTGCGCCTGGAGTGGGACGAAACCGGATTGAGGACGCTGTTAGGCTCCGCGGCTGCTTTCAGCAGCAAACCACAACTGGGGTGTGCGATCTTTGAACTGGAGCAGGAAACAGAATGCCCTCATTGCGAGAAATCCTTTACGACAAGAGGATATGACTTATTTCACTAGCATTTGGACACCACCTGATTTATATTGATGGGGGAAAACATAGAACCAAATTTCTCAAAGTTAAACAAGCACAGCTCTAATTCGAGGTTACCAAAGGAGGCGGAATATGGATAAAAAGGGTTTTATATTTCTCTTTGTCATCACAATATTTTCATTATCGATGACCGGATGCGGTAAGCCGGCTGCTCCTATAACAATGCCTACGTCAACAACCGCACCAACCGACACGCCTGAATCCACTTCGACGGCAACTCTCATCCCGTCACCCACACCCTTGCCGGGATCGCTGGTTTTGCCAGTTGATACGCTCGATAAAAACATACCCTGGTTACCTGCGCAGGAATCAGGAGCACCGGGCACTTACTATTTCTGGTTCAATTCGCTTTATCCCCCTTTTAACAATGTACTCGTAAGACAAGCGTTTGCTGCAGCGATCGACCGGGAAGCGATTGTGGAAATCGGCCACAAATATAATGTGAAAAATCCGAGACCGGCTACGACCTTTACACCGCCAGAAATACTCGGCAGGGATCTGTATAACGAAGTGGGCATCCCCTATGATCCCGCCCATGCCAGGGAACTATTCGAACAAGCCGGATACACCGAAGG
>MGNL01000005.1:0-303 GCA_001796785.1 Chloroflexi bacterium RBG_16_51_16
AATTTTTCCAATCCGTCGAGCAGCACCGGTTATCAGGATTAGCTTGCCGTTGAGATTATTCTCCGCCATTTTTAGAACACTACTTTCAATTAGATTCTAACATCGAATTTAATGGCTCTATTTCCCGGCAATCTTTCTTAATTCTGCATAAAATATGTCATAGTTATCCAATTCTTGACGGCTCATTTCTTGGGTGATATTATTTCAGACAAGCCAATCAAGGAGGTCGATGTGAGTGCCACCTCAGATCCGATCAATGTGGATGCCGATGTTGAATTTTCAGAAGAGCAGCATGACATCTGG
>MGNL01000005.1:519-3169 GCA_001796785.1 Chloroflexi bacterium RBG_16_51_16
AATTTCTTATCACTGATTACGTGCGCACCAGGGACGATCTGGACTTTACTCCCGAACCGGATATGTTCCATGATGTCTATGGGCACCTGCCTTATTTCACGCTTCCCGAGTATGTAGATATTCAACAGATGTTCGCACCCGCATTCCACAAGGCATCCACGGATGACCAGAAGGAAAATATTAAACGCCTGGCGTGGTTCAGCACGGAATTTGGTTTGATCAATGAGAACGGAACGCGGAAAATCTTTGGAACCGGCTTGATCTCGTCCAAGGGTGAGATGGAACACGTCCTGGCAGGCAATACCCCAATAGAGCCTTATAAGGTCGAGACGATTGTCAATTTTGACAAAGCCATCTGGAGCTATAACAAAACCCTGTTCGAGTTTGACTCTCTTGCTGAGCTTAAAAAAGAGCTGGCGAGATATTTCGACGCCCTTTGAGTATCTATTCAACTCAGGATCTCTTGGCTATAGAAATCATAAGAAATTAAAATAGCTAACCGTAAGCTCGGCCAGAACCCCATATATTTAACGTTCCAACTCTCCATCTAAGCTCGGTGGCTTGGCAGGGAGGCAAACAATACAATATCGTTTTGAATATGAAATGGTGGGAGAAAATATCAATCTACGACAATTATTCCTATTATGCAATCATCCGGCAAAACAGTTGCATGAATATCCCAGATCGACTAAACTGAATCATTAAGTATTGGATCTGATTTACGATGTCCGATTCGGAAGTTCTCTATGTTGGAATCGAACCTAACGCAGGGATTATGCCTCTGGTATTTGCCGCGGTCAACCGACAATTGGAGTTGATTGCCCTTAAAACGGGTGAAATTGATGATGTGGTGGATTTTTTAGGCAAGCATGAGAATGTTATTGCTGCCATCAATGCTCCATCTGGATTAAATCGAGGCGTTGTGCGGAGCCGGTTGCAGTCCGAATTAAGCGAACAACACCAACTCAGAGGTGTTGACTTGAGGCAAGCCGAATTCGAATTAAAACGGCGGGGAGTTAATATTACTGGGACACCCTCACACGTCGACCATTGTCCGGCATGGATGCAGGCAGGATTTGATTTATATAAACGACTCAAGGAATTGAAATTCCAATCCTATTCGAATGGATCAGCCGGGCATAAATTTCTCGAAACGAATCCACACGCCTGCTTTTTTATGCTATTAAACCGGAATCCACTACCTAAACAATCTTTGGAAGGACGCCTCCAGAGACAGATGATCCTCCATTATTGCGGTCTAAAAATTACCGACCCAATGGAATTCTTCGAGGAGTTAACAAGTTACAAGCTGTTGCTTGGTGATTTGCCGATGGATATGATCTTCCCTGCTGAGCACCTGGACGCCCTCGCCGCTGCGTATGTCTCGTGGTTAACCGGCAATGACTCAGAGCAATTACAGAAACTTGGCGATCCGGCAGAAGGTGAAATTTATTTTCCCAAACCTCGTTTTCAAGGCCATTCTTAAAGCCGCGCATATTTGCCATTGATCAGTCAATAAGTGGGGAATGGTACAATCAAGAAATAAATTTCTATAACGATGATTAACAACGATTTACATCTACGCTCAATCAACACGATCCGTTTTTTAGCGGCCGATGCCGTTCAAAAAGCCAATTCTGGACATCCAGGATTACCCATGGGTGCAGCTGCCCTGGCTTACACGTTATGGACCCGTCATCTCAGGCATAATCCACGCAATCCGCGCTGGTTTGGCAGGGATCGATTTGTGTTATCTGGCGGCCATGGCTCTATGCTGCTTTATGCACTGCTCCATCTGACCGGATATGAACTGTCTATGGATGAACTAAAAAATTTCCGCCAGTGGGAAAGCAAAACGCCGGGCCATCCGGAATATGGTCTTACACCGGGTGTTGAAACAACTACCGGACCGCTTGGTCAGGGCTTTGCTACAGGTGTAGGCATGGCGATTGCAGCAACCCACCTGGCTGCAGTATTCAATCGTCCCGGGTATGAGTTGATTGATTCATTCATCTATGGAATTGTTACGGATGGGGACCTGATGGAGGGTGTCTCCTCAGAAGCGGCGTCATTGGCTGGACACCTGAAACTCGGCAGGATTATTTACCTCTATGACAATAACCATATTTCCATCGATGGATCAACCGAACTCGCATTTACGGAGGATCGGGCGGCGCGTTTCTCGGCCTATGGCTGGCATGTTCAAAACCTTGAGGATGGGAATGATATTGAATCCGTGGACAGGGCAATCACAGCAGCCCGGAATGATTCACACCCCTCGATTATTTTGTGCAGGACAATGATCGGTTATGGAGCACCCACGAGGCAGGGAACTCATAAGGCACATGGAGAACCTCTTGGCGATGAAGAATTGAATGCCGCGAAGAAAAATCTGGGATGGCCATTGGAACCGCGTTTCTTGATCCCACCGGATGTCCTGGAGCATTATCGTACCGCGATCGCCCAAGGCCACAAATTTGAAGATGAATGGAAGTCAAAGTTAAAAGAGTATAAAAACAAATTTCCAGACTTGGGCGAGGAATTGGAGCGGCGAATTGAAGGAAGGTTGCCGGAAGGTTGGGACCAATCTCTGCCCAAATTCCCACCGGATGCGAAGGGATTAGCGACGCGTGCATCTTCCGGGAAAGTT
>MGNL01000005.1:3185-7348 GCA_001796785.1 Chloroflexi bacterium RBG_16_51_16
CAAAAATACCGGAGCTGATGGGTGGTTCAGCGGATTTAACTCCGTCCAATAACACAAGATTTGAAGGGGCAAGCGATTTCCAGAAAGATAATCCGGCTGGCCGATACTTGCGGTTCGGTGTCCGTGAACATTGCATGGGCGCCGCTCTAAACGGCATGACTTTATTTGGAGGAGTGATCCCCTACGGCGGCACTTTTCTCATCTTTTCTGATTACATGCGACCGGCGATCAGAATCGCCGCGTTATCGTCGATTCCTTCCGTTTTTGTCTTCACCCATGACAGCGTTGGTCTTGGCGAAGACGGCCCGACGCATCAACCCATCGAACACCTGGCGAGCTTGCGTGCAATGCCTAACCTGCTCCTGATCCGTCCCGCAGATGCGGTTGAAGTCGTTGAAGCCTGGAAATACATACTCGGGCATCGTGAGCAGCCGGTTGTTCTCGCATTAACCCGCCAGACTGTCCCAACCCTCGACCGATCTCAAACCCGGGATGGGCTCGAGCGCGGAGCGTATGTACTGTTCGATTTAGGTGAACCAGAAATCATTTTGATGGCCTCCGGATCCGAAGTTTACCTGGTCGTTGAAGCAGCTAAAAAACTATTCGAGGAAGGATATGGGGTTCGGGTTGTATCCTTCCCGTCTTGGAAGTTGTTCGAGATGCAGGATCAAGCTTACAGGCTAGCGGTATTTCCAGAACATATTGGACACAAACTTGTGGTCGAAGCAGGAACTCGATTTGGCTGGGAAAGATATTCCAATTCTTTCATCACGATTGAGCGATACGGCGCATCTGCTCCTTACAAGACCATTTTTGAACACCTCGGAATTACCTCGGAAAACATCCAAATGCAAGCAAAGCTCTTGTTGGAAAGCAAGGGTGAAAAAATAGAAAATTAACATCCTGGACACAAGCTATTATTCCCGATCAATTTGGAGAGAGTATGATCGTTGCGGTTGGTTTTGATCATGCGGGTTTTCCCTTGAAGCCGACAATCCTTGATGCGGTAAAAAAATCCGGACACGAGGTCCTGGACCTTGGAGCGTTCGATTCCAAACCTTCGGATTACCCGGATTTCGCAGAGAAAGTCGGCCAGGCAATCCAAAAAGGAACTGCTGAAAGAGGCATCCTTATATGCGGTTCTGGAGTAGGAGCATGCATCGCCTCCAATAAAATTAAAGGAATCTATGCTTCCGTCTGCCATGACACCTACTCTGCTGCGCAGGGCGTGAAACATGATGACATGAACGTTCTGTGCATAGGCGCGCGGATTATCGGCCCAGAACTGGCGGCTGCCCTTGTGCATGCTTTCTTGGATGCGAGATATCTTGGCGATGAACCAGGTGGAGAGCGGTTGGCAAGGCGCGTCAAAAAGATCCGTTTGATCGAGCAGGGTAAATCCGGACTAAAGTGAGCGATAAATGTCTTCCATTACGAGAAAAATAACGGAGAGCGGACAATCTCTATGGCTGGATAATATCCAAAGAAGTGCACTGGACAGTGGGGAGTTGAAGAGATTGATTGAGGAAAACAATATTCGAGGTATCACCTCAAATCCGACCATCTTCAATCATGCCATTGCAAAATCTAAAGACTATGATACCGCGCTAACCTCTCTCGCGTGGGCTGGTTGGGATGCTGAAAAAATATTCTGGGAACTGGCTGTCGAAGATATTCGAGATGCTTGTGACGCGTTCATGCCTGTCTATGAACAGAGCAACGGCGAGGATGGATACGTCAGCTTGGAGGAGAGCCCATCCATAGCCAGGGACACACAGGCTTCCATCATCCAGGCTCAACAACTCTGGGCCAGGGTCGCAAGACCGAATTTATTTATCAAGATTCCAGCAACGGCAGAAGCGATACCTGCGATACGTCGCTCGCTGGCATCAGGTGTAAACGTAAATATCACCCTCATTTTTTCACTGGAGAGATATGAGGAAGTCATGGAAGCCTATCTCAGTGCATTGGAGGATCGTCTGGCTGCCGGTCAGTCGATCGACCATATCGCATCTGTGGCTTCTTTTTTCGTATCCCGCGTCGATACAAAAATTGATGGTTGGCTGGACGGATCCTCACCATTGAGAGGAAAAGCAGCTATTGCCAACGCTAAATTAGCCTATGAAGCATTTCTGAGAACGTTTACGGGTGAGCGCTGGGAAAAACTGAAAGCTAATGGCGCCAGGCTTCAGCGACCGTTGTGGGCGTCGACCAGCACAAAAAATCCAGCTTATCTGGATACCATGTATGTGGACGAGCTCATCGGTAAACATACAGTAAATACTCTACCACCTCAGACACTTAAGGCAGTAAGCGATCATGGCAAAAGCACCATCGCAATCACCCAGGCAGTCGACCAAGCAAGGCTGATTTTGGATAATCTCGCGGCACAAGGCATCTCAATCGACAAAGCCACCCATGAATTGGAGGAAGAGGGTGTTCAATCCTTTTTAGAATCGTTTAATACTCTGATCGAGACTATCGAGCAAAGACGAAGCGAGGCCATCAAATCTCTAGGTCCACTCACATCCAAAGTCGTCGATGAGATAACCAGACTGGAATCGAATAAAGTTCCGAAACGGATCTGGGAACATGATCCAAGCCTCTGGTCCAAGGATGATACTGCAGCCAGGGAGATCCGAAATCGGCTTGGATGGTTGGAGCTGCCAACAAAATCAAGGGATATGATCCATGAGATCACCAAGTTCGCCAGAGAAATGCATGAGGCGGAATTTAGAAAATTTCTACTGTTTGGGATGGGCGGCTCCTCCCTGGCGCCTGAAGTATTCAGTGAATTATTTAAGCCTGCTGATTACGAATTAGCAATCCTTGATTCAACCGATCCTGTACAAATTCTTCAGGCGGAGAAAAGGTTTCCACCCGATCAAACTCTTTTCATTCTCTCCTCAAAATCAGGAAACACACTTGAGGTTAATGCTCTCTACGATCACTTTTGGGAGTTAAGCCACGCAGATGGCTCACGTTTCATCGCCATCACGGACCCGGGTACACCTCTGGATTCATTGGCAAAAGCAAGGAAATTTCGGAAAATCTTCCACGCGGATCAGACGGTCGGTGGCAGGTATTCCGCATTGTCAACATTTGGACTTGTGCCCGCCGGCTTGATGGGCCTGGATCTTGAGGAAATTTTAAATCAAGCTGTAATCATGCAGAACCAATGTAGCCCAATTAAGCCGGCAGGGAGGAACCCAGGAGCAGCTCTGGGTGCAGTCCTTGGCGTTGCTGCACGCGAAGGTCGGGATAAATTAACGATCCTTTCGGATGAATCAATCAAATGCATTGGTTCATGGCTGGAACAATTGATCGCTGAGTCAAGCGGCAAGGACGGAAAAGGCATCCTGCCAGTGGACCTCGAACCCCTTGGAGATCGAACGGATTATGATGAGGATCGGCTTTTTGTTTATTTGAAGCACCTAAATCAACTTCCACCTGAAGTTGTAAAACTCCAGGAGGCGGGTTTTCCATGCCTCGTATTCCCTGTGGGTGCGCCGGCCTCCATCGCGGCAGAGATGTATCGCTGGGAATATGCAATTGCGACGGCTTGTCACATATTGAAAGTCAACGCGTTCGATCAACCAAACGTCGAAGATCATAAATCGCGTACGAAGGTCATACTAGAGAATTACTTGAAGACGGGTCACCTTGATCTCCCGACACCAAATTCAGAAATCGACGGAGTGAAGATATATTCCAGTGTCGAGACAACTGGAATGAATCTCAAGGAGTGCATCAAAGGGTTTCTTGAAGCAACCAAGCCTCACGATTTTATCGCCATCAATGCATTCGTTCCCCGGGATGGAGCGAACCTTGAGGTTTTAACCCGGTTGCGATTAAATATCCGAACCGGTACGAAGTGTGCGACAACGCTGGGATTCGGTCCCCGGTATCTACATTCAACAGGTCAATTGCACAAGGGAGGAGCGAATAACGGGAATTTTCTAATGATTACTGTTGATCCTGATAAAGACATACAAATACCGACTCAGGAATTGACATTCGGCGAATTGGAATTGGCTCAAGCGCTAGGTGATTACCAGGCGCTGACCGCGCGACAACGGCGGGTCATGTGGATCAATTTAGCGACGATGAAAGACCTGCGGTTGCTCAGTGAGGCATTACGATAAATTGGAAAAACCGAGTCC
>MGNL01000005.1:7395-27222 GCA_001796785.1 Chloroflexi bacterium RBG_16_51_16
G
The DNA here is from genome assembly GCA_001796785.1 of Chloroflexi bacterium RBG_16_51_16. GTDB lineage: Bacteria > Chloroflexota > Anaerolineae > Anaerolineales > Villigracilaceae > RBG-16-51-16. Next base: position 7,397 of record MGNL01000005.1, read on the forward strand.
ATGGAGATTTACTTAACCAAATTCCCACCTGAATGGAGTAATTAATGGTTAGTCTTAATGAACTGAAATGTGTTGCCTGTCGCGGCGGTGAGCCAACGTTAACCCACTCCGAGATCGAGGAGTTATCACCCGAGGCCTCAGAATGGTCAGTAATCGAAATCGGGGGAATAAATCACCTGGTGAGAGAATTCAGATTTAATAACTTTGTTGAAGCACTCGATTTTACAAACCGCGTCGGTCAGATTGCAGAATTGGAAAACCACCACCCGATGCTTATTACGGAATGGGGGAAGGTATCCGTCCATTGGTGGACGCATAAGATAAGTGGGCTGCATAAGAACGATTTCATCATGGCAGCCAAGGTGGATCAGTTATTTAGTGGTTGATCTATATTGCCGTCATGGGTAGCTACTTAGGATGCAGGCGGCTTTCCCACACAGCCGGCAGGACCTGGCGAAGGATAATTTTTATAAGACCCAGGTTCCTGGCGAACCAGATAGGTGCAGCTAAACCGCGTTTGAAATGAACATGGGGTTCAAAATCCACCAGGCGTCCGTTGATCGAATATTGATATCTGCCCACTTTGCGAGTAACGGCTTTTACAAGCAGATATTGCCGCAAATCCTCGAATTGCCCATCATCCAACCATTGTGGTAAATCCGAGGTTGACTTGAAGCCAGATATCGTTCCAAGGTCTAACAGCATTTGATTTTCAACTCGTGATAAATCGTTATAGCGGGATCGAAAGAAGGCAACATCCGGATCGGTGTGAACGATGGGATTTAACCACAGCCGGTGCAGGCAGGTTCGAATCGCGTTAACCGAGGAGGCTTCGCTTGGATTGTTGAGCCATTCGGCCAAAGGCTTATTGACCCAGTATGGAGTAACATCCGGGCCAATCCGCAACCCATCCACGAGACCCAAGGATGGGATGATCGGTGCGCCACAGGCCAGGATGTAAGCATCACCGGCTGCGTCCCGGACAACTTGCAGAGCATTCCTATAAGCTTGTTCACGTGGAATATTCTTATATCGTTTTCCCGGCAACGCGCCAGCGTACAAGAAATCCAACTTTAAATAACTGATTCCCCAACTCCGTACGGTTTGAATCATTTTGGTTAGCCACTCTAATAACTCTGGATGGCTGGTATCGAGCGCATATGGACGTCCTTCCCAAGTCAAGCCCACCTGGACGTGTTTTCCATTTTCATCTCTCAGGAGCCAATCAGGATGCCGATGATAGAGAGCTGATTTTTTAGAGGCCATGAATGGAGCAATCCACAATCCAGCCCTTCGACCCGTAGACTGGATGTCGGAGGCGAGTTTTTTCATTCCAAAAGAAAAATTTTGGTTTGGTTCCCAGTCCCCATATGCGACCTGCCAGCCATCATCCACTTGGATTACATCAAATGGGAGTCCATCCAAACCTGACAAGATGTTTTTAATGGCTGCCTGATCGATCCAGCGGTAGAGACTGTACCAGGAGCACCAGACCCGAGGAGGAGTGGCAAATCTGGTCTTACCGAATTTGAGCGAAAGCGAGCGGGCATAACTCGAAAATACTTGATCCTCGCTTCCAAAAGTGATCAGCCACTCGCCGTCTCCGGATTCATAGAAAGCGGTAACCGAAGAGAACTCGAATTCCAATCTTCCACCCAGGTCCAGCGCACCTATCAATAATATGCGGTCAGGCTCCAGCTCCACAGCTCCTACCCAGGAACTCGTGTGTTTATTCGACAGTGCATAGGAGGGGTCTTCATCTCTGAGGCGAAATTCGGATGAGCGATTGGTTAAAGGCGGCACGGACGGATCGAGCCATGAGGTAAGCGTCCAGGAATGCCACCCGTGGCGGAAGATTCTTTTAGGCGGTGTGAGAAACTTTAATGTGACATGGGAATCTTTGATAGTTAGTTCGGGAACTGACTTAACCAACCAATTCTCATCAACGATTATTATGGACATATGGAAAGAATTCAGAGCCAGAGAAATTGAAAAGAGCGAGGAGCGGTTGTAGCACGGATCGCATGTGACGTTTTACTCATTGTAGCATGCACAAATTCAATATTAAACAGGGATCATTTTCATTATAAAAATGATAATGAAAAAACCAGGGGAAGCTAAGTTCCGCTGGTTCAATGAGCCACCGAAGGGATTTGAACCCTTGACCTGACGATTACGAATCGTCTGCTCTACCAGCTGAGCTACGGTGGCTGGATTGATCTTGTTCCCGATCAGCGGCGGGATTATAAGATAGAACAATTATACGTGCAAGCAAATTTAAATAATCTTGTGGAGGTTTCAGCTGCGATCGTGCGATAGAATTCCATCTGCTGGACAGGCTTGATATCAGATTTTGTATGATGCTAAGATATTACCTCCAGACAGCGTCTAAGTCGTGGATCCATAACCATGAACATCGCAATGATCTCCTACCACACCTGCCCGATCGCAACCCTCGGAGGAAAAGACACGGGTGGGATGAATGTATATGTCCGCGATCTTACACGGGAGCTTGGCCGGATGGGAATCCATGTCGATGTTTTTACTCGATCGCAGGATGAGCACGTGCCGCATGTACTCCACGATCTTGGTTTTGGGAATCGGGTGGTCCATGTTCCAGCCGGACCCGAGACTCCCATTGATAAGCTGGAGTTACCCAACCATATTCCTCAGTTCGTGCGCGGCATCCAAGCTTTCGCTCAAGAAAAAAATATCGAATACGACATTCTTCACAGCCACTATTGGCTTTCCGGACTGGCTGCTGAGAGGTTATCCGAGCTTTGGAAGGGTGTACCGATCATTCATATGTTCCACACGCTTGGGGAAATGAAAAACCGGGTTGCCAATTCCGCAGAGGAAAGGGAACCAAGGGAACGGATCAAAGCCGAGAGTGAAATCCTGGATTTCTCAAATCGAATTGTCGTTTCAACGCTCGCTGAGCTCACCCAATTGAGATTTCTTTATCACGCGGATGACCGGAAGATCACGATCATTCCTCCCGGCGTCGATACTTCCCACTTTTATCCAATTCCACCCGATGAAGCAAAACAATACATCGGGTTGAAGGCTCGCGACCGAATGGTGCTCTTCGTTGGTCGCATTGAGCCATTGAAGGGCGTAGACACGCTTATCCATGCCATGGCGATATTGAACGGGAGTACCTCAAAATTGCCGATTCACCTGGCGATCATCGGTGGAGAACCAGACGCCAGTGTGCAGGAAATGTCCTCCGAAATGGCACGCTTACAACAATTATGCGATGATCTGGGCGTGGAGCAAACCGTGATCTTTCTAGGAAAGAGAAGCCAGGATACCCTGCCTTATTTTTATTCCGCTGCAGAAGCCGTTGTCATGCCCTCCCATTATGAATCCTTTGGCCTGGTAGCCCTGGAGGCCATGGCTTGTGGTACACCGGTGATCGCATCTGAGGTGGGAGGGCTGGCGTATCTCGTGAAAGATGGTGAAACTGGCTACACCATTCGGGATGATGATCCGATAGTTCTGGCCGATCGGTTGGCTTCGCTGCTAGGCGATCCGGATCAAAGGAAACGCATGGGAGAATGCGCGGCTGAGTATGCCAGAGATTACAAATGGGAAAAGATAGCTGTACAAATCAAAGAGTTGTATGATGTTGTGATTAATGAAATGGGGAGAGGGAACGGCGACAGAAAGTCAAGCTCGACCGTAAATTTCGAATAAATCAGTCCGCGTGTGTGGTGCAAAAAGCATGATATTCGTTTGAATATCAGTCATATGTTTGGTGATCAGGTCACCAGTAATTCCTTGAGGGGCATAAACCGTAAAAATAACACTAACCGTACCAGCATTAATCTGGGTTCTTTGGTCGGGTCCATAAATGATCGACGAGATCACTCCCCGGCTATCACGTATGTACATATCGCCCGCCTTTAATTGCTGGGGTTCTCCTCGCAACAGGGTATAGCCTTCCGTACCGGTCGCAACATCAAGCGTTAGCGGGAGATCGATCGCGTCCAAATCGTGGCCTGCAGTTAAAAGCAGATTATCCATTTCAGCCATGAACATTGACTCAACCATAGCTGTCGCGGGCGCGATGGGTTTTCCCTTGTTTACAATTGACTCTAGCTGCAGGCGAAGGTGGTAAGTCTTTTTGAACGAATGATAGTAAGTGTTATAGGATTTTAGAATTGGAGAAGTCTGCAAGGCTTCCGCATCCGCATACATCTCCCTTAGGCGTAATTCGAGTATATGTTTTTTCTCATCCAACGCAGTGGATGAGGAGGGATTAAGACTATCGCGCAGGATCAAAACGCCCACTTGCGCTGTGGGGTAGGCTTCCTGCCAGGTGGGTGAGACAAAAAACATGTCTATGGATTTTTAGAGCGACAGGTCATTCCTTCTTCTTGACATAGAAAATTGTGGAACTGTCAGTTTCCTGGGAGCGCATTTCGAAACGATCCTTGAGTTTATACATCATACGTGAGAGTTGTCTATGTCCGTATGAGCGTGGATCGAAGCCCGGATCAAGCTGATAAAGCGCACTTCCCATCACATCCAACCTGGCCCAGCCATCCTGCTGGACTGCCATTTCAAATGCCTGGCTGAGTATTGGCATTGGATCGGCTTCTTCCTTATCCTGATCCTGTTTCTTCGTCCTTGTCTTATGTGCTCGAGCCGATTCTGCCTCGGCTGCTTTCTTTTCCAGGATTAAGTTTTCAGTATAGACGAAGACATCACAGGCATTTACGAAAGGTTTTGGTGTTTTTTTAGCGCCAATTCCCATGACGAATATACCTGTTTCGCGGATGCGCGTAGCCAATCGGGTGTAATCACTGTCTGAAGAGATAAGGCAGAAAGCATCGACGACACCTGTATGGAGTATGTCCATCGCATCGATGATCATCGCACTATCGGTCGCATTCTTGCCGATCGTATACCGAAATTGCTGGATTGGTTGAAACGCGTGGTAATTGAGCGTTTCCTTCCATGAGTTCATGTTAGAAGTCGTCCAGTCGCCATAAATTCGGCGTACCGTCACCTGGCCGTGCCTTCCAGCTTCCACGAGCATTTGAGTTAGAAGTGCCGGTTGTGCATTATCGCCATCGATCAGCATGGCGATTTTTTGGCGTGATAGGGAGGTGTGTTGCTCTTCTGTCATTTTCTTATCCATTATACACGTTCAACCTCATCCGATTGTTTTCGATGTCCACCACGAACAGCCAATGGATTTAATCTGCCATTGGGGTTCAAAAGCAGTCCTGTGAGTGACGAAGAATCATAATCAGATGAAAATTACCGTTGAATAAGTGCCGGATTGTATTCCCTACTTTAAGATCTGTTAGAGTTGACCACCATCCGCTTGTTCGTCCAACGTTTCGACATAGTGAGGATCGTCATAACGATCCAGCAGGAACGCAGGAGCATATTTCGGAAGCGGACCTCCGGTGATATGGGATGTGATCAACTCACCAGCCGCGCAGGCAGACATTATTCCATAACCTGAAACAGCACCGATCACGAAAGAACCTTCCACTTTAGTCCGACCTATCAACGGAAGGTTCTCTAAAGTGCGGGTGTAATAACCGCCATCCAAATGAGGTTTGGGAAGTCGGGAAAAATATTGTTTCATACCAGGCAACATAGCCGCAAGCCCGCGAACGGCTATCTCGGGATATAAATCGTCTAGCGGAGGAGGCCAGACCGGATCCACTCTCTTGGTTTGATATTCCCAAAGCATGAGGATGGTTTGGCTCTCACCCGGGCCTTCGGGACGGGTATGAATTCCGGATGGGAACTGTTCCGTCAACCATCTGGCATCATCCGATCCCTGCAATTTTTCGATATCATCTTCATCCCATGGCAGGTATTGTGGATCATCCCAGATCAGAAGGGGAGCCATTCTACCAACGACGCCTAAAGAATCCTGGACCGCCGCTTTGAGATGCAATTCAGTAACAACAGGCAGATCTTCCCCCAAATAGCTGCCAATAGTCTTTAAATACGGACCACCAGCATTTAGGAAAATTGGCGTCGAGATTAATTCACCGTTATCCAATCCGACGGCTTGAATTCGTCCTTTTTCTAAATCGATCGAGGTAACCCGAGCGGTGTGGAATATTAACCCATGATCGAGGGCGCTCTCGTAAAGCAGCATACCAAGCTGTTGGGCGCTCAACCAACCCGCTCGACGCACGTGGAGTGCAGCAACCACCTTGGGATTCAGATAAGGATAATATTTGAGAATGCTATCTGTACCGAGGAGCAGATCAGCTCCATCCGGAGCATCATGTAACTTATCAACTACCAATGGATTGTAGGGATCATTGTTCGATCTGTGAATTCGGAGCGGACCTGCGCCCAGTGAGGAAATCCGCCTGGATCGTTCGATAATGGCCTGCACTCGATCCTCTCGCGCTGTCACGAACAAATAACCGCGGCGATTCAAGTGAAACATATTATGGCTGTCCGTGGACAGTTCATCCATTAGATCGATCGATCGATTCATGAGTCCGAGCATGGAGGCATCCGGCCACCAGTTGCGGTAACATTCGGTCGAGTGATTGCTTGTAAGTGTTAGGGGCGCACGTTCATCAACCAAAATGACGTTCTTAAATCCCGCCTTGTTCAAATAATATGCTGAGGCTATGCCGGTTATACCAGCACCGCAAATTACGATGTCGGCTGTGGACGGCATGAAAAGTTCACGAGGATGAGAACTTTCTTACAAGATCATCGTTTGACGGCTCGATCAGGAGCGAACCGTCTGGAAAAACCATCATTGGGACGGTCCGATCTCCCCGGTTGAGCTTCCGGACGAAATCCGCAGCCGTGGGATCATTGTCGATGTCCACTTCCAGATACGTTATCTTTCGACGGAGTAGGAAAAACTTGGCCCGTCGGCAGTCCGGACACCAATTGACCGAGTAAACAACGATTTTGCTGGGTTGACGATTGTAAAGGTTAGGGTCATGCATATTGCCTCCAGCTGGCGAGGTAGCGAGGCAATTATTGCATAGACCTCTGGATTGGGCAAAAACGAATGACACTGGATTGTCCATGCTTTTTGTCATATATCCAAGCACATTTGGAATAGTTGGTTTAATCCTCGAGCGACTTCGTCAAGATATCATATCCTTTGTCGACAAGTCGATCCAAGCCGGCAAAATCGACTGGATGTCCGTTCTCAATCTGAGCGAGCAGCCTGAACAATGCTCCACGGATGCCACTGGCTTGGTGCGACCAACTTGAATCAGCTGATATCCTTTCCAGGCGGGATAATAAAACCAGGATGAATTCATTTGATTTATGGAGCATGGATAAAGTGGAGCGCCCCCGGCGAGGATCGAACTCACATCTACGGATTCGAAGTCCGGCGCTCTATCCGTTGAGCTACGGGGGCTTCCGCCGCATTATACACGAAACAAGTCATCCACTTGCCCGCCATCCGGATAACATTTACAATCAAGGCGACATCCGGGAAAGGAATCCAACAACATGCCTACCGTTCAAGCGCTGGGTGAGCGGGTAATTGAGAATTTAGAAAAAGTCATCATCGGTAAACGGAAATCCCTGGAGTTAATCGTGATTGGATTACTTTGCCAGGGTCATGTGTTGATAGAAGATGTGCCTGGTGTGGGAAAAACCATGCTGGCACGCAGTCTGGCGCGATCCCTCGATTGCACTTTCAACCGGATCCAATTCACACCGGATATGCTGCCGAGCGATGTAACCGGTGTGTCCATTTACAATCAACAAAATAATTCTTTCGAATTCCGCCCAGGTCCGATCTTCGGACAAATTGTACTGGCCGATGAGATTAACCGCGCAACTCCAAAGACCCAGGCGGCGCTCCTTGAAGCCATGGAAGAAAGACAAGTCACCGTAGATGGAACGTCACATCATCTATCAAGGCCTTTCATGGTCATTGCCACCCTTAATCCGATCGAATATGAAGGTACTTTCCCGCTTCCAGAGGCACAATTGGACAGGTTTTTCCTGCGCACGAGGCTTGGTTATCCGTCTGCCGGGGATGAAATACGTATTCTTGATAACCAGCAGCTCCAACACCCGATCGACAATCTCTCATCCGTAATCAGTACCGAAGAATTAATGGTCGCTATTGAAGAAGTGAGAAGTACCTATATTTCGCTCCCTCTAAAAAGGTATATCGTTGATCTGACAACACGTACACGACACAGTTCGGATATTTATCTTGGAGCCAGTCCACGGGGAAGTCTGGCGTTAGCGAGGGCGAGCCAGGCCTTAGCAGCAATGGTTGGCCGGGATTTTGTTCTTCCGGATGATGCTCAGCAATTGGTCATGCCAGTCCTTTCCCACCGGATCATAGTCGGACCAGAGGCACGGCTGCGTGATCTCACCTCGGATCAGATCATACAGGAAATCCTTCAGGAAACACCAGTGCCGGGTGGGGAATACCAACCGGATCCACAGCGGAATCCATCCAAATGAACTCTGGTCGATTGCTGGTGGCACTGCTCATCTCAGCCGGTGTCATCGGAGTATTGGTGGATGGATCAGTGTTTTATTCCCGCCTGCTCTATCTCGGTATCGTTTTATTGATCGCTGCCTGGATATGGGCGCGGGCGGTCAGGAATTCGATTACGCTTATTCGTAAATCCCGTACGAAGCGGGCGAGTTTAGGCGAAATCTTCCTGGAACAGTACGATGTTTCTCACTCTGGCTGGTTGATGGCACCCTGGGTCGAAATCGTCAATGAATCGAGTATGCCATACAGCTCAGGTTCCAGATCGCTAACGATGCTCCATCCCCATCAGCACCGGTCTTATCTTTCAAGAACCTGGTTAACACGCCGGGGCAATTTCAACCTGGGACCGACACGTATAACTGCAGGCGATCCATTTGGATTGTTCCGATTTTCAAATATCATGCCTTCCAGCCATTCGCTGGTAGTCCTTCCGATGATATTCGAAATTCGATCCTTCCTAGCTATGCCCGGATTAATGCCCGGTGGTGAAGTCATCCGCAGGAAGGCAATCGACATCACCCCGAACGCGTCCGGAGTGCGGGAATATGCAGCCGGGGATCCTTTAAAACGCATCCATTGGCCGACATCGATCCGCCATAATAAACTCATGGTTAAAGAATTTGAACAAGATCCACAAGGGGAAGTCTGGTTAATTCTGGACGCCCAACAGGGTATCCACAAAGACCAACCTCCTAACTATGATTACGACAGCCAGGATATGTATTTCCTTGGAAGGAGACCGAAATTTCAACTGCCACGCTCAACGATTGAGTATGCGGTAAGTATTGCGGCTTCTCTGGCACATTATTATATTTTCAACCGGCGGGCGGTTGGTTTCCTGACTGAGGGCAGGAGTTACACTGTCATCCCTGCCGAAAAGAATATCCGGCAGGAAAATAAAATTCTCGAAACACTTGCTTTCCTTGAACCGATCGGATCACTAACGCTGGCAGAGCTTGCCTCGACCCAATTAGGGCAGTATCCCCAAGGCTCTAGCATTATCCTCATTACTCCGTTCGTTGATGATAAATTGTTGGTCACGATAGAAAATCTTCGGCGGAGAAGTTTGCACCCTATCGTGATCGCCATCTCCCCCGAAAAATTTGGTGGAAAGCCTCAAAATCTACATCCTTTAGAGTCTCTCCGAAATCTTTCCATTCCAATTTGCAATGTCGGATATGGTGATAATATCGGATTTGCCCTGTCCGGTTTCAAACCAATCCAGCTTAGCTCGGAGTACGGAGTATGGCAGAAACCTCCATTACGACACTTGATCTAAATTTTCAGAACAAATCACAAGCTATTGCCAGTTATATGCTCCCCCATTCCAGCGGAGTGGTATTGATCGAATCCGGACCAGGTTCATGCGTTGAGGCACTAATAAAGGCACTCGCCAAAGAGGACTACCGCCCTGGCGACGTGACTCACGTTCTGTTAACTCATATCCATCTTGATCATGCCGGATCAGCTGGTTGGTGGTCCAGGCAAGGAGCGCAAATTATTGTCCACCCAATTGGCGCTCCACATATGATCCATCCAGAAAAGCTGCTGGCCAGTGCTTCTCGAATTTATGGTGATCGAATGCACGAATTGTGGGGTGAATTCCTCCCGGTTTTGGAAGAAAAACTTCTTATTCCTGAGGATGGACAAGAAATTGAAATTGGAGCGCTTCAGTTCACACCAATCAATACTCCCGGCCATGCCGAGCATCACTTCGCCTACCTTTGGGGCGATACATTGTTTAGCGGCGATATCGGTGGTGTAAGGATTCCCGGATTTCGATATTTACGAGTACCGATGGTACCTCCGGAATTAAACCTTGAACGATGGCGGCTAAGCCTAAAGAAATTAAGGGAAATAAATATTAAAACCATCGCGCCAACTCATTTCGGGATCTACGCGGATCCAGAATGGCAATTAAATGAAGTGGAGAAAGAGATCGATGCGGCGGAGCGTTGGCTAGAACAGGTGATGGCCGATGATCCTCCACTGGAAAATTTACGGCTAAGTTTTACGGAATGGATGGCAACCGAAGGCATAACCATGGGCTTGAGCGAAGATGTAATGCGCGCGTACGAGCTGGCTAACCCACCAGGCATGTCCGCTGATGGACTTTACCGTTATTGGAACAAAGTAAAAAGTTAGCAATCACTGGATTAGATTAATGGTTTGCCTTTTATGGCCACATTTATGGGAAAAAGCCAGAAACCGACCCTGGAGTAAGGAGAGATCATGCAGCACTTCATAGCTGTATCGGATCTTACCTCTGAAGCAATCCATGAATTGCTCGCCCCGGCTGTCAAATTAAAGAAGGAATATTTCGAAGGCGGAAACCGACCGTTCTTTAAAGGAAAAGTCCTGGTGATGATCTTTCAACAGGCTCACAACCGATTGCATGCCCAGAAGGCAATCCTTGCAAAGTTATTCGCCGTAGCATAATCATAAACAATTAGTGTGTACAAAATTAGAAGTAAAGAATTCGGAAAGGGTTACCCTCAGGTGATTCATGAATAGCCAGGAGTACATAGCGCTGGAAGAAAAATACGGTGCACACAATTATCATCCCCTGGACGTGGTGCTAACCAAAGGAGAAGGCGTCTGGGTGTATGATGTCGATGGAAATAAATATCTCGATTGCTTGAGCGCGTACTCTGCCCTGAACCAGGGTCATGTGCATCCAAAGATACTCAAGGCTTTGCTGGAACAGGCAAAGAAATTAACCCTAACTTCCCGGGCATTCCGCAATGATCAGCTGCCATTGTTATACAAAGAGTTGGCGGAACTGACAGGTTATGACATGTCCTTGCTTATGAATTCAGGTGTCGAAGCGGTTGAGACGGCAATTAAAGTCGCCCGGAAATGGGCTTATAGAAAGAAAGGGGTCGCGAGGAATAGCGCAGAAATCATCACGGCTTCAGGTAATTTCCACGGCCGTACGATCACGGCAATATCCTTTTCAACCAAATCCCATTATCGCGAAGATTTCGGTCCTTTCACACCTGGCTTTATCACTGTTCCCTACGGCGATGCAAAGCGAATTCAACAGGCGGTCACCCCAAATACGGCTGCAGTGTTGATCGAGCCCATTCAGGGAGAGGCAGGGGTTATCATTCCTCCCCCAGGCTACCTCAAGGAGCTAGCAGGTATTTGCAAAAAAAATAACATCCTATTTATTACGGACGAAATCCAAACAGGACTTGGACGCACAGGCAAATTATTTGCGTGCGAGCATGAAGGTGTCAGACCAGATATAACCATCATCGGAAAGGCTCTTTCCGGTGGCTTTTATCCCGTCTCGGCTGTCCTGGCAGACGAAGAAGTGTTGGGATTATTTGAGCCAGGCGAACACGGCTCTACATTTGGCGGCAGCCCACTTGCGGCCGCGATCGCAAGGGCAGCTCTAAACGTAATCAATGAAGAGAACCTGGTCGAAAAAGCGAATGTGCTTGGAGAATATCTGCTTGAGCAATTATCTGAAATCCCCAGCCGTCATGTTAAGGAAGTAAGAGGTCGAGGTCTGCTCATCGGTATCGAACTGAAACCGGAGGCTGGAGGAGCGAGACGATTCTGCGAGGCGTTGCAACACAGAGGCATCCTAACCAAGGATGCGCATGAAAATGTGATCAGGTTTACCCCTCCACTTGTGATCGACAAGCAGACGATCGACAGCGTTCTTCCAGCTATTCGAGATGTACTCAATATGATATAGAATCGAAACCCCCGGCAGAAATGATCTTCCGGGTTTTTGTTTGGAGGAAATGGATATGAACCTGTGCATTCCAAAAGAAACTCGACCCTTTGAATTTCGGGTTGGGCTGTCTCCAGCGGCCGTGGAAATCCTTACCCAATATCATCACAAGATCTATGTGGAGCATGATTCCGGTGTCGGGGCGGGATTCAGCGATCAGGAATATGAAAAAGCCGGGGCAAGGATCGTTTACTCCGCCCAGGAGGCATTTGGTCGTGCGGATATTCTCTTAAAGATTGCACGACCTCTTAAAAGTGAATTGGAGTGGATGAAGTCGGAAAGCCTGCTGATGGGATTTTTGCACTTGCCGTCATCTCAAAAAGACAAAATCGATGTGCTGCTTAAGAAAAAAATTACCGCATTTGCATACGAACAGATCACCCTGGGAGATGGCTCACTGCCTGTCTTGCGTCCTTTTAGCCAGATTGGTGGTGCGATGGCGGCTCAAATCGCAGCGCGTCTTCTTCAAAATAACTGGGGCGGGAAAGGGATCTTAATGGGCGGGGTGCCAGGCGTACCACCTGCTGAAGCGGTGGTTATAGGAGGTGGGATCGTTGGAACGTACGCCACCCAGATGTTTCTTGGCATGGGTGCTCACGTGACCGTTCTCGATAGAAACCTTACTGCACTACAACGAATCGCGGATAAGCATCCCAATGTAGTCACCATGATCTCCACGTCCAGGAACCTGGAACGTGCAACCGGTTATGCGGATGTCGTCGTTGGGGCAGTATTGGTCTCAGGTCAACGTGCACCGATCCTGATTACCAGGGACATGGTTCGGGCGATGAAACCCCGATCCGTAATCATGGATGTAAGCATCGATGAGGGCGGGATCGTAGAAACATCCCGACCGACGACCCACGAACATCCAGTGTATATGGAAGAAGGCGTCTTACATTATTGCGTTCCGAATATGCCAGGCGTCGTCGCCAGGACCGCGACGCATGCGTTTGTCAACGCAGCCATGCCCTTCATCATGGAAATAGCGGAAAAAGGAATCGAGCAGGCGATGAAACAGAATTCCGCAATTGATTCCGCGGTCAATACCCATTCGGGCAAGTCCCGTCATTTATCCCTCCTAACGGCTTACAGGGAGGCGGATGATGGACTGGAATAAACTCTATCAATCCAGGGTAACTGCACCTGAGCAGGCAGTTAAGGTTATTAAATCAGGAGATCGCATCTTTTTAACCGGAAATGTATCGGTACCTCAGAAAGTTTTAAAAGCTCTGGTTGACTACGCACCCAAGTTACAAAACGTTGAGATCTGCCAGGCATTAACGGTTGGACCGGCTGATTATGTGAGTGCGAGCATGGAAGGACACCTGCGGGTGAATACCATGTTCATAAGCAAAAATGTTAGAAAGGCTGTACAAGAAGGGCGCGCCGATTTTACGCCCATCCTGTTGTCCGAATTCCCACTGCTGTTTAAGCTTGGGATCCTGCCCATTGATGTAGCATTAATTCACGTCTCGCCACCGGATGAGCATGGCTTTTGCAGTTTAGGAGTGGAAGTGGGGCTTACCAAATCCCCGGCTGAAGCGGCGAAGATGATCATAGCCGAGGTGAACGACCAGATGCCTCGAACGCTCGGTGATTCATTTATCCATGTCAGCCGTCTTGATCACATCGTACCCGTTAATTATCCCATCTCGGAATTACCCATGTCTGAGGAAGGGGGTTCGGAAGTAATCGAAAAGATAGCCATGACCATAGCCGAACTGATCCCGGATGGAGCGACCATGCAAATGGGCATTGGAGGCATACCGGATGCAGTTTTAAAATACCTTCGAAACAAGAGAGACCTGGGTGTACATAGTGAGCTCTTTTCGGATGGAGTGATCGATCTGGTTGAGTCTGGTGTATTAACGAATGCCCGTAAAACCCTTCATCCGGGCAAAATTGTAGCGGGATTCATGCTGGGCACGCATCGATTATATGATTGGGCGGATGATAATCCCTTGATCGAACTGCATAGAACCGAATATATAAACGACCCCTTCGTGATTGCTCAGAATGATCGAATGGTCGCCATCAATTCAGCGATTGAGGTCGATCTCACTGGCCAGGTCTGTGCGGACAGCATAGGTCCAAAATTGTACAGCGCTGTAGGCGGACAAATGGATTTCATATATGGAGCATCCCGCTCAAAGGGAGGTATTCCCATTATCGCTCTTCCAAGCACGGCTACTAGCGAAGATGGGAAGCCAATAACCCGGATAACCACCATGCTTAAAGAAGGGGCTGGCGTTGTGACCACCCGTAATCATGTTCGGTATGTTGTAACCGAATTTGGCATCGCGGATTTATACGGAAAAACCATTCGCCAACGGGCACGACAGTTGATCCAAATCGCCCATCCTGATTTCCGGCAGGAATTGGAAAAGAAAGCTCAAGAATTACATTTCATATGAACATCGATTAAATATTAAACGAGTTTCACATTATCGATCGTGAGGAGATTGCATGTCGAAAGATACGGGTAATACACTGGCTCGAAAAGCAAAGATCGTAGCAACGATAGGGCCGGCGTGTGAAACTGAAGCCATGCTCGAAAAGTTAGTAAAGGCTGGTATGAATGTTGCCAGATTGAATTTTTCGCATGGAACGCATGAACAACATGCTGCCCGGGTTCAGTCGATCCGGCGCGTTTCGAAAAAACTGGGTGTCTCGGTTGGAATCCTTCAGGACCTGCAGGGGCCGAAAATACGGGCGGGTAAATTGGCGAGTCCGATGCAGTTGGCAGAAGGCGAACAGATAATGCTTTATGCAACCATGGATTCACCACCCATCACAGACAAACAAACCGTGCCCGTGGATTTCAGAGAATTATTCGACTCTGTTCAGAAAGGTGATACGTTACTTCTGGATGATGGAAGACTTGCACTCGAAGTCGTAACGATTAAAAACCGTGTCATTGAAGCCCTGGTGAAGACAGGCGGGATACTATCTTCGCATAAGGGGATAAACCTTCCAGGAGTTCAGATGCGCATCTCCGGTTTTACAAAAAAAGATGAATCCGACCTGGAATTCGGTCTTAGCCTTGGAGTGGATGCAGTAGCAATTTCCTTCGTCCGAAGTGCAGCCGATGTTAGTACAGTACGGGATGCACTCAAAAAGTATTCAAAAGATCGGCGAATTCCGCTGCTAATAGCCAAGCTTGAAAAACCGGAAGCGTTGGATCAGTTGGATGCGATCCTGGAAATTGTTGATGGAATCATGGTAGCCCGCGGCGACCTTGGCGTGGAACTTCCACCGGAACGCGTCCCGCCACTGCAAAAATATATGATCCGGGCAGCGAACGCCAAAGCAAAGCTTGTTATCACTGCAACCCAAATGCTCGAATCGATGACTCAAAATCCACTTCCCACACGCGCTGAAGCTTCGGATGTTGCCAATGCGATATTTGATGGTACCGATGCAGTCATGCTTTCGGCTGAAACCGCTTCCGGTGAATTTCCGATTGAAGCGGTAACGATGATGGATCGCATCGTACGCGAAGCCGAAGCCCATTTCCTGGAATGGGGGACATCCATGGCATCTTCCAGCTCTCTGATCGGTGGGAGTGACGCTGCATCGATGGCTCGCGCAGCCAATGTTCTGGCACAGGATTCGGATGTATCCGCCGTCGCAGTATTTACGATGCAAGGCCGATCAGCATGGTTGATGTCAAAGGCCAGGCCGACAAAACCAATCCTGGCTTTCACACCAGATGAGACAACATATCATTCACTGGCTTTCCAGTGGGGAATCCAACCCAGGCTTGGTAAATACGCGAAGACCATCGAGCAGATGATCATGGACGTGGATGCGTCCCTTCTCCAATCGGGCATACAATCAGGCCAGCAGGTCGTCCTGGTTTGTGGCTTTCCCGTGGGAGCGATGCGACCGCCTAATATGGCGTTATTGCATACCGTGGGAAGCGATGCCACGGTTGCGCTATCCCGTAAATTAGCCGGACTACAAGGCGATTGATCTCCCTGCTTTTTTTACAGGCAGAGTTCAGTGAAAAGCACGGCAATTCGGTTTTCAAACTCGTTGAGACTTGTCAATTAATTTTGACGGGAAGAAAACAGAATCCCTCCCAGGATTAACACTCCACCAAAAATAAAGGAGAGGGAGAGCTTATCATGAAGTAGAAGCGCACCCAGTGCTGCGCCGACCAAGGGCTGTGCAAAAAAAGTCAAACCTGCAATGCCTGCGTCCAGGTGTTTGAACGCCGTGTTCCATAAGAACATCGCCAACGCTGTACAAATAATCCCTAAGAAAAGGATACCACCCAAAATCCCCCAGGTTAAAGTTCCGATAGGCTGTTGAGTCAATTCCCAAACACCTAACGAAACACTGACCGGCAATCCACCTAGGAATGCGTACATGCTGAAGGTCAGGACATCATAATTCGCGGTCATTTTCCTAACCAGGACCGAATATAACGCCCAGGTTAATGCCGCTGTCACCAGGCACAGATTACCAGCCAAGTAGCCTTGTTCGATACTAGATCCGAGCGGATTGACCACAACGAGCACGCCGACGGTCGACAAAGTAAGAGCAATTATTCTTTGTAAGGTTATTCGCTCACCAAGGATCAATGCTGCGATCGGGAGTACAAACGCAGGTGTAGTCGCGGTAACCATTGCGCCGTTGGAGGCTGTGGAAAGCATGGTTCCATAAAATTGGAATCCCAGTGAAATACCGTAGCCGATCAAGCCGACCATTAAAATTTGGAGGATATGACTTCTTGGAACAACTGGTCGGCCGCGCCTGATCACAAATAAGGCCAGGGTACCCGCTCCGAGAAGCAGCCTGGATGTAACTAGAACGAACGGTGGCACGGTTTCCATAACTACTTTGCTGACCACATACATGACACCCCAAAGAGAAGCTGCGCATAAACCAGCCAGTGTTCCCGATAACGTTTTCGTCATGGACAATATCTTTTAGGATACCTGGGTACAACGATTCCACTTTACCAGATTGATGACAGGAGGATCATATTTCGTTCGTGTCTCGTTTATTGGTTCGACCCTTTTTTACTTCTCCCCGTCTTTTTTTGGCAGCCAACCTGGCCTCGTCGGATGATCTGGGGGGTTTGGTTTTACTCCTGGATTTAGGTTCGCGGAGGGCAATCCGGATCATGTGTTTGAGGCGATTAATCGCATCAGCTAGATTTTGCTCCCTTGTCCTATAGCGCTTGGCCATAATGATGATCTCGCCGCTACCTGTCACTTGCCTGCCAGCATTCTTCAATACGCGTTTTTTTACAGGTTCTGGAAGGGTTGACTTCGAAACCTGATACCTCAACTGAATGGCGGTCGATACCTTGTTAACGTTTTGACCTCCCGGACCAGAAGCGCGGATCGTTAATATCTTGAGATCCCTCTCGCGGATTATTATTTTTGATGTGACTTCGATCAAGTGATATTTCTATCCCCTGCGGCAGAGATCGATGGATTGAATACGATCAAAACATCAACTCATTTACCTTCGCTATCATTTCCTTTGGCGGGCGGAGGTCGTCCTGACCGAGGCGGTTAAGGGGTGTATCCATTAGATTATATTGTTCGGTCAACGAAGGTCTATCGGTTTCGACGAAAATCAGGCCAGTAACCAGCCAGTCATTCCTTTGCGCCTCTTCGAGGATCCGCATGGCCTCCCAGCGGCTCGTGGGATTGTATTCTTTATCAAGATTTTTCAAGATGACAGTCGAACCATCATGCATGGCAACCTCGCGGATCTCGCCATCCATCATTTCTTCCTCCAGCATGATTTCGTTGCGAGGTGCGATATAAGTGATGTCGTGCAGAGGTTCTTCGTGATCCTTGCCCCAGGCATAGGAGTGGAATGCATTGGATTGGTTGTTGAACGTAACGCAAGGGCTGATGATATCCAGTACTGCAAGCCCATTGTGCGAGAGTGCAGCTTTGATCAGCTCCTTCACTTGTTTTGGATTTCCTGCAAACGACCGGGCTACGAAGGTAGCGTTGGAGGCAAGGGCTTCGAAGCAAATATCCACAGGCATGTAAGGATTCGTCCCATGGTGTTTGAGCTGCAAGCCATACTCGGCAGTCGCGGAAAATTGGCCCTTGGTCAAACCATATACGCCATTATTTTCAACAATGTAAACCATATTCACATTACGGCGAATGATATGTTTGAATTGACCCATTCCAATGCTGGCGGTATCACCATCACCGGAAACCGCAACGCCTTTCAATGTATGGTCACCGAAGAGAGCTCCAGTCGCCACGGACGGCATCCGCCCGTGCAAACCGTTAAATCCGAAGGAGCGATTCAGAAAATAGGTAGGTGACTTGCTTGAGCATCCGATGCCGCTGAACTTGACCACGTCCTCCGGAAGGATATTATTTTCATAAAGCGCGGCGACGATCTGGTTGGAAATTGAGTTATGTCCACATCCCTGGCAAAGGGTAGTCGGATTTCCCCTGTAATCGGTTTTTGTCAGGCCGACCTGGTTTGTTTGTGATGGAGTTCCCGCCATGGGGAGGGTTTCTGTCATTTTCTTTTTTCCTTATTAAATATTCTCGAAAACTCTGTTCACTTCGACTTACGAAGTGGTCGCTTTTTCTTTGATTTATTTCCGGTGCGATTACTAGTGCCAATCGTGGCTCGACCCAACTTAGTGGGTGTGCGTTTGTTCCTGGATGTTGGTACGGGAGCAACTTTGGAAGCAGCCAGGATTGACTCCTTTACCCATCTGGCGGTCACCGGCAACCCATCCTGGTAGGCTATCGAAATAAACCTGGATGCAATGGCCGGGTATTCCATGCAGAGAAGTTGATTCAACTGGCCATCCCGGTTCATCTCGATGATAAACAATTGATCGTGGTCCCGTACAAAATTGGAAACAGCTTCGGTAAAAGGCAAGGCACGCAACCGCAGAAAATCCATTTTTAGACCATGTGATTTTTCAAGCTGCTCTCTCGCTTCCAGGATTGCAGGTTCAGTGGATCCAAAAGCTAAAATACCGATCCTCGTTTTCCTGGAGTTGTATTGTATGGGATCGGGAACTATTTTTTTCGCTGTCTCATATTTTTTCTTCAATCGCTCCATCATGCGGTGCCAGACTTCGGGCTCTTCTGTGTATCTAGCCTGTTCATCGTGGCCTGTGCCGCGAAGAAAATATGAACCCTGGGGATGTTTGTTGCCGGGGATGGTGCGGTAGGTTATTCCATCATTATCTTTGTCAACATAACGCGCCCAGCTTCCTTTGAGCGCCTCCAGATCTTTTTCCCATAAGACCTTACCCCGATCGAGCGGTTTATCAGGGTATTCGAATGGCTTGCTCATCCATTGATTCATGCCGATATCGAGATCGCTTAGGACGAATACAGGCGCTTGCAATCTTTCAGCGATATCGAAAGCCTTCCAACCGAATTCAAAGCACTCATCAGCATTTCCAGGCAACAGAATGATCTGACTGGTGTCCCCGTGACCCATGAAATTAACGAACGTCAGGTCTCCTTGTGAAGTGCGTGTAGGCAATCCAGTCGACGGACCTATTCTTTGTACGTCCCAGACAACCAGGGGAACTTCCGTGTAATAAGCTAATCCTGCAAACTCGGTCATCAG
>MGNL01000006.1 GCA_001796785.1 Chloroflexi bacterium RBG_16_51_16
ATTGGATGTGGGAGTGTCCGACAAAACAAGAGCTTGTATCGAATTCAGCGAAATTGAGCCGGGCGGACAATGTATTCAGGACATATTCCCACAGAGGGTCGCGTGGACTACCATGCGCAAGGGTTACCCCGGCACGAACCTGGACGGTTTGCTGCAGGGAACGCAGGAAATCCATGTTATCCGCGTTGAGCACCTTTTCATGCCTTTCAAGCGATCGGCGCGCATCCGGATTGAACGTCTCAAATGGAATCTTGCCGATCACCGCGGCATCATGGTTGCCCATCAGGCAGGTTAAATTGTGGATTTCACGGATGCGGTCGACGACCAGGTTGGGATCAGGGCCATATCCAACCAGGTCGCCCAGGCACCAGGTTTCGTCCACCTCTCCCGCGTGGTCCAGGACCGCCTCCAGGGCGGTGTAATTCGCATGAATATCGGAGATCACCAACACGCGCATGTTCACCCCACCAGATTAGCGATATATTTGATAACGGCTTCAGCCACCTCGGATTTCTGCATAAGCGGGAGCGGTTCTTGCTTTCCATCCGGAAAGAGCAGGGTGACCCGGTTGGTATCGGCAGAAAACCCCGAACCTTTTTCCGAAATGTCATTCGCGACCATGAGATCGAGTTGTTTGGATTTCATCTTCTCGGTTGCATTTTGGAGCAGGTCACGGCTTTCGGCGGCAAATCCAACAACGCATCCCGGCCGATCCTTGGCAATCTTGATCGCGGCAACTTCTTTCAGGATATCCGGTGCGGCTTCAAATTCCACCTTTGGCACTCCATCTCTCTTTTTTAATTTATCCTGCGCGGAGTGCTTTGGTCGGAAATCCGCGGCTGCAGCTGCCATGATCAGCACATCCGAACCACGGCACGCAGACAGGACTGCGTTTTTCATTTCTTCTACGGTTTCGACCTTAATTATTTGCGTTCCGACCGGCGGTGGTATGGATGTGGGTGCGGAGATCAAGACCACCTGTGCTCCAGCGTCCAATGCAGCCTGGGCAAGCGCATATCCCTGTTTACCGGATGATCGGTTGGTCAGGACGCGTACCGGGTCGAATGGCTCCATTGTGCCACCTGCGCTTATAACCACCTTTTTACCTGCCAGTTGCCCCTGACGACCGAGGATAATCCGAAGGTGTCCGAGGATCTCGTCAGGTTCAAGCATGCGACCTTTGCCGGACAAACCCGAGGCTAGATGCCCTTCGGCAGGTCCAATGACCATTACGCCACGTCCACCGAGCTTTTCCAGATTTTCCCGCGTGGCTGGGTGCTCGAGCATGCCGCCATCCATGGCCGGTGCTACCAGCATCGGGCACGTCGCAGCGAGCGCTGTAATCGTAAGTAAGTTATCTGCATTCCCGTGGGCGAGCTTCGCGAGAGTATCCGCAGTGCAGGGCGCAATAACCAGCACGTCGGCGGATCTTCCAAGAGAGATATGCAGGACGTGGGCTTCGTTACCCCACAGATCATTATCCGTATAGGCACGGCGACCAGTCACAGATTGAAAGGTCAAAGGTGTAATGAATTTTTCACCCGCGGCTGTCAAGATGACTTCAACTTGAGCACCCGCCTGTGTGAGTTTCGATGCGAGATCGGCGGCTTTATACGCTGCAATCGAACCGGTCACCCCGAGCAGGATGTGTTTCCCAGCGATCACAGTCATTCGGTGGATTATACCTTTTGTGAGGAGGATTTATAAACGCATGGAGGATGGAAGATTTTAACTTTCCAAGATGGTCGCATTCTAATAAAATGTGATTCACCGATCCAACGGTGAATAGGCTGAGTATTAGAGATTCGCTTTCAAAGAGTCATGCTCATCCAGCCAATCGAGCAACGCAGCGAGGCTGGCACTGGAGAGGCCAATTGAAGTATCGGCAGCCCCATAATAGAGATTCAAGGTATCCCCATCGCTTGCGAGAGTGTATCCACAAGGAAATACCACGTTATCCACATCACCCCGCCTTTCATAATTTTCCTCAGGTCCAAAGATCCACTCGTCACCACGCTTCAGACATCGTTCGGGTGTCTCCAGGTCGAACAAAGCCAGGCCCACTCTATAGATCGAGCCGGCTGCTGTACGTTTGACTCCATGATACAAAACCAACCATCCGCGGTTTGTTTCAACTGGAGGGGGTGAAAGGCCGATTTTATGTGCATCCCACCAGGCCCCCTTGCGAGCTTCCAGCATAAGCTTATGGCTGCCCCAATTGTGCAAGCCATGGGAATAGGAAATCCACATATTAGCAGACGGTGCGCTGGTCGGACGATGGATCAATGCCCATTGATCCTTGATCCGTCGGGGTAACAAGCAGGCATCCTTATCCTCAGGCTGCATGATGAGCCCATATCTCTCAAAAGAAGCGAAATCTTTCGTCAGGTAGAGGGCCACCCCGGGACCCTCTGGTGAATAGGCGGTGCAAGCCACGGCATACTGGTCTAATTCAGGGATATGGGTGATGCGTGGATCTTCGATCCCCCACAATTCTTCCGGATGGTGCTCCGGATCCGGAAATAGGGTTGGCCGTCCATCGATCTGCCAGTTATCTACTCCGTTCGTCGAACGGGCGGCACACAGGTGTGAGATGCCGCGTCGATCTTCCACCCGGCATAACAGCAGGGTGGTCCCATCGGACAACAAGATTGCACCCGGATTAAAAACGCTATTGACTTCATAGGGCCAGTCCGACGCGCTAAGAATTGGGTTGGACTTGTACCGCTGGAGCAGTGGAGTGGGTCGTTTCTTCATTGTTATCAGCCTTGTCTGTGTTCATTTCATATTCTGCCAATTGGAGCTCCAGCAGTGATTGTAAGAATGCCAGGGTGGATTCTGCGCCCTGGTTCTCGTTAGGCCGGTCCTGGTGAAGACCGTCCCTGCAACCCCCTGTTGTTGGATCATAGACCGGCATGTTCAAGTCGTTACGGCCGAGGTACCACTCGAATGCACGCCTGGCTTCCGTTCGCCAGTATGCATCTCCGGTCAGCCGCAGTGCTTCCACACAGGCTGAGACCGTGGCTTGAGCTTCAACCGGTTGTTGGTCAAAGCGTGACCGAACGGCACCCCGTTGATAGAAGCCATTCGAACCAATGGGGACAAAATGACCTCTGTCGGAATTAGAGCGCTGTACACCCGTGAGCCAGCGCAATGAATCCAATCCGGCTGTGATCTTTGGCGTGCTTTGGTTCGGTTGATCCGAGAGCAGCAACGCGTGAGACAGGGCGGCATTGCAGTAGGTCAGCTTTTCCTCGAACCAGCACCAATCATCCTGCCTGTTTTGATTGTATAAACTGAGTAATCGCTCAGAGAGTTCATCCTGCACCTGATTTGCCCGCCTGTCGCCTGCATACTTCTGTAAATATTCGTGGATCCCCAACAGGGCGAAAGCCCAGGCTCGCGGGCTGGTGGTAGGCAGGATCGCGAGCAGGGACTGCTGGAATAAGCGACTCGAGAGGTGGTGAAGAGCCGGGGTGGTTGAGTGTCTTAAAACCACACCTAAGGCCCACAAAGAGCGCCCATGGCTATCATCCGAGCCTGTTTCATTCAGCCAGTGTCGTTGGTAATCCATAAAATTACGAAATCGGTGGGTTCCGGAGTCGTAGGCATATCCAAGGAAGGCAAGATATCGGTTGGCCAATCTCGCCCCATAAGGATTTCCCAGTTCTTCCAAATACATGCTAACAATCAAAGCACGGGCATTATCATCGGTTGTATATCCTTCGTCGTAATTAGGGATGGTAAACAATGCGTGTTGAAGGATGCCGGTTTGATCGGTCATATTGAAAAGATGATCGAGCTTGATTGGAGGCCATTCACCCAAACGTTTTTCGAGAGCTTTAGACCCGAACTCCGTGTTCCGGATTCGACGTCGTTCACGGCGGGCGCGTTCGAAGGTGTGCATATACGCGACAGCAACCTGTGGCCAGATCATATCCCTCCCATACAGGTATGCCTGCTTGCGCATGGCATTTCTTTCGGCTTCATGATCCAGCAAATCAATGATCCGGTCAGCCAGTGCCTGCGGATCACGGAATGGGATCAATGTACCCCGGCCGTCATCCAAAACTTCCTCGGCATACCAGTAGGGTGTGGACACGACCGCTTTTCCCGCGCCCACAGTGTAGGCCAGGGTTCCGGAGGCGCTTTGCTCAGGATGGTTGTAAGGCGTAATGTAAATATCCGCTGCTCCGATGAACTGCTTAAGCTCGTCCAGCTCAACAAATCGATTGAAGAACGCCACATTGCCCGCCACTCCCTTCTCCCTCGCCAGCCTTTGGAGAAACAGGCGGTATGTTTCTCCTTCATCGCGAAGAACATGCGGATGAGTAACGCCCAGTACGAAATAAACGACCTGCGGATAACGTTCCAGGATGGCTGGCAGGGCTTCGATCACATTCTCGATCCCTTTATTGGCGGAGAGCAGGCCAAACGTCAGCAGAACCGTTTTGCCTTCTACACCGAAGATATCCTTGTAAAAACTTGGATCGACAAAGGGTACGTCCGGTATGCCATGCGGGATCACATCAATTCTTTCGGACGGCACGTGGTAGATTTCCTGAAGGAAGTTTTTTCCGCGGCTACTCATGACCACAACCCGATCGGAAAGCGAGGTGACCTCCTGCATGACGCGGAGTTGCTCCGGATCGGGAGAATGGAGAATTGTATGCAAGGTTGTAACAACCGGAATGCGTATTTCCCTCAACAGAGCGAGGATGTGGCTCCCTGCCCGGCCGCCATAGATACCATATTCGTGCTGCAAACAGACGAGGTCGACGTTGTTGATGTTCAAGAAGTCGGCTGCCGTATGATATGAAGCAATATCCTTTTCATAAAGTTCGAATCGGACGCGCGCAGGGTATTCATAACCAGTATCCAGATCATTCACGGGTAAAACGATACAGGAGGTATGCGGGTATGCTTCTGCGATGTTTTCGCACAAGTCGGTCGTGAACGTTCCGATTCCGCATTGACGGGGTAAATAACTACCAATAAACGCAATCCGTTTGAGCGTAGTGTGGTTGGTTTTCTTCTGCATCTGGAATACTCGTAGGCTTCCTGCCAGTCTTGGCTAAAAAAGTGTCTGTATCAAACTCAAGTTACCAGGATCCTGTGCCAGGATTCACTTCTAAACTTGTTTTTTTACCGCGAGGATCTTCCGGATCTACCCGTTAATAAGGCTGAATCTGTCCGATATTTATACACCAAATCCAGAAGAACCACAATTCTATATATTTTGAAACGATTGATAGATTAACGATTCATTAAGTAGGATGGTTGATCGAATTACGTGTTACTCCTCTGCGTACGCTTGAGCTGAATAAAGGATTTTTGGGTCGGAATGAATACCCTGTGGGTGTTCACACCTTGTTACGATCATTATTTACTAAACGTGCCCATTAATTCCGACTGCGCCAGGATATGACCTTCCATTCCTTTCAAGAGTTGATTCTTATCCGCGTTATCGGAAAGGGCGAGCATTGAATCCAACGCATAGAGCTTAAAGAAATATCGATGGGTTCCGGAGGGGGGACACGGTCCGTGATAACCGTGGCTGCGCGCCGAGGTGATTCCCTGCAAGCTGCCGTCAGCGAGGGCGGCGTTCGTCGGAACACCTTCATTCAACGATCTCGTTGAGGCTGGGATATTAAAGAGCACCCAATGCACCCAGGTGCCGACCGGCGCGTCTGGATCATCCATAATCAAGGCGAAGGATAGGGTTGCAACCGGAGGATCCGTCCAT
Source organism: Chloroflexi bacterium RBG_16_51_16 (assembly GCA_001796785.1). Taxonomy (GTDB): domain Bacteria; phylum Chloroflexota; class Anaerolineae; order Anaerolineales; family Villigracilaceae; genus RBG-16-51-16. The sequence goes on from MGNL01000006.1 coordinate 5,747, forward strand.
GCAAGGTGCGGTGAAACATCCTGGCCTCTGCAGGAATACTTTGCAGGTATCGGCTGGCCTGATGCAAAGGCAGTGGTTGACAGAGTGAGAGGCATGGATACCTCCTGGGTATCTGTTGTTAATGGTTTTTCTAAATTCGCGGGGTATTCAGTGAGCGTTGGTACACCAAGATCCGGGGATGGTCCGACTGCTGGAAAATTGCAGGCATTCATCCCAAGTGTAATGATCAGGATAATCAATCCTTTTTTCATTTCATGGCTCTTTAACTTCATCATTCTATCAAATCGTCGCGGGTTACGCCGGGAAATTGCATGATGAAGTCCGGTTCATACGCAAGGGAAGGGGTTTGAAAACCGGGCTTGAAATCCGAGGAGAGGATGCGCTTCATTATCTCGACAGACGTAAGCGCGGTGAGCCGGTAAGGGGCCGGTGTGCGAAGTCGAGCGCGATGAATTTCGTTGCCATCGCTTATCTCTGCAATGATAAGAGTGTAGCCTTCGTTGTTCTGCCACTCAGAAGGACCAGGGGGCAGAACCCATCCAACCAACCCGTTGATTAAATTCTTAACAAAATGATTTGTTACCAAAGGTCCAAGCATGCGGCTGATCCGCATAAACCGGATCACGGTGGGGGGTAATGCCATATATGTCTCGATATTGGGGATACCCGTGCTGTAAAAAGCCGTACTCACATCACCCCATCCAATGGACACCACGCGGCGCTTATGTTTCCCGAAATCAGCATCAAGCACCCGCCAGGCAGACGGTACAGCCGTAATTATTCCAGCCTCGCGAATGAATCCCGGCCGGTCCATCCTGCTAACAGCCGATCGGGCTGTGCCGCGCGAAATACCGCCGTGAACGTTGCTGATGAATATTTTCAAATGCGTGGCGTTCTTGAATCGCATGCCAAGATGCGCCGACAGGCAATCCGTCGGAACCACGTCCATCCCGGCTCCCGGCAGGAGCATAATGCGAGCCTGTTTTGCCTGGTCATCCAAGGCAACCAATTGTTCGAACCCATCCAAATCGCCGCTGATATCCACATAATGCCTGCGGGCGCGAAGGCAAGCCTGAACCATGGGAAGGCAGGTGTTCGTAAATGGACCTGCACAGTGCAGGACCGCCTTCACTCCGGTCAATGCATCATCCAATGCGGAAGTGTCCTCGAGCGAAAAGCAGCGATGATCCAAGCCCAGTGCATTCGCTTGTTGCTTTAATCGATTTCCATTCCGACCTGCCAGCACCGGACGGAGTCCTATGCTAACCGCGTGTTTGGCGATGAGGCGACCGGTATAACCATAGGAACCATAGATGAGAAAACCAGTCATCTGATCATTAATCCCAGAATCATGAAGCCTTTTATAAAAAAATCCCAAATAGATCCGAGTGAGTAACTCAGATTTCTTTGTAAATCACCCTCCGTAAAAGGACAAACTTGTCGTTCTATATGTAAAGCTTTTCCGGATCGATCTCTTCGCGCAGCAAACGCAGTTCTTCTGCACTCGGAGCTAAATTTGCATCGATCTTATCGGGAATGATCAACTCAAAGCCAGTATTAGCAACCACTTCTTCGATCGTCACTCCCGGGTGGGTGGCTTTCAGACGCATGCGGCAGGTGACCGGATCATAATCCATCAGCGCAAGGGTGGATACTACCGCGATCGGGCCGGTGCCACGCGGCAATCCGGCGGCCTCGCGAGCGCCCGGACCACTGAGGAAGCCGGGAGTGGTGATGAAATCCAATTTTTGAACGAACCGGCGGGTGTCATGCTGCATGATGGCAACGGTGCGCCAGGAGTGCGATCCCACGTCGTTACCACCGCCGGAGCCTGGAAGACGCGCCTTCGGGTGGTCATGATCACCGATGACGATGCTGTTCAAATTGCCATAGGGATCGATCTGAGCCCCGCCCAGGAAACCGTAGTCAATGAAGCCGCGTTGGGCGGTCTCCATGGTGTCGCAGATGCCGGAAGCGGCCAGGGCTTTATGAAAGGTGCGCGCCTCACCCACAGCACGGGGGAGTTCTTCAAGCAGCGCACCCAAACCGCCGAACTCGAAGACCGGCACGAGATTGGGCGCACTGGTTTTGGAGGCCAGCATGGCCGCCAGCATTGGGATGCCGGTGCCGATGAAACAGGTGCTGGCATCTTCGAATAGGCGGGCGGCGACGCAGATCATCAGCTCGGTTTTAGTATAGGTTGGGTCAGGCATTAGAGCTCCTTAAACACGAATTCCTTCGTGCCCTTTGGATATATATTCTCCATCGCTAATATCGCTTTTCCCGCAACTCAACACAAGCTTTCAATTTATCTTCACCGATCAGTTTAAGATACTCAAAATGATCCTTGACCCCGAGGACGAATTTATCCAGGTAGGCTTGCGCGCCTTCGGCGGTCTTGCTGGCTTCCACCCAGGCCTTGATCTCGGGTTCATCCCGACCATAGATGTATGCCATCTCGCCGGGATGAGAGCCGTAAGGAGCATGAACGACCGCGTCCACCAGGTAATATGGGATGATCGTCCGCTCAGGGTACTTGCGAATTTCATCCGTCGAGACAATTTCCTCGGCGCTGATGATCAACCTTTTCGCGGCGCGGGCCATCTCGGCGGAAAAACCACTGATGCCCTCGATCTGGGCATTGCCATACTGATCGGCGCGGTGGACGTGGATTAGGGCGACGTCCAGGATCAATGCTGGAAGAAGCGCCACTATGGCGCCGGTGAACGGATCGGCGACGAGCTTGGCGGCACTGTAATGAAAGGTATCCGTCCCGAGCATCGAGCGGGTCGGCAGGAAAGGCACACCCATCGCAGCGGCTTTCATACGCCAGGAGATGGCACCATTCGACCACTCCACACAGGTTACGACCTGTCCGGATTCAACCGCCCGCCTGAGGGCGCTTGAAGTTCCATAGACTTCAAGCCCTATGTAAGTGATGTCCAGTTTCTTAACTAGACCCGCGGATAACCACAAGTCGAGCTCGAGCACTCCCTGCCCGCAAACGCGCAGGTTCTTTTTGCCCTGCCGGACCAGTTCGCGGGCCAGCGACATCGGACAGCGGACTGTGCCGTATAGCTCGGTGCCGATGTAACAGCCGTCATAAACGAACCGGCTGATCGCCTCCTGCTCGCTCATGCGTTTGTCTGTCAACTTGCGGGTTTTTTTGGTGCGGTTCCATTCGCGGAACTCATCCAGGTCGAATGGCTGGATCAATTCCCCACGACCTGATTCCAGCACCCTCCATTCACCCTCCATAACTGCCATGCTGCCCTCCTTTGATGATCTTATCGTAGAACCAATTGACTCACCGGTCAGTGATCGATGAATCACTCCTGGAGCGAAAATTCGTCGTTTACAAGGTAGTTCTTAAAGATTATAGCGAAAACCTCCCGGGCAGGCGGAGTGTCTAATATCATGGTTTCTGTAACTGACTTAAATCGAACCCTCAGGTTAAAACCAATGCCTGTGATGGTTATTTGGTAAGGAGCCGCATGGGATCACTGCGGTGGCTATCACATTCTCTGCGTCCAGGAGGGATGGCCGTACTTTTGCTTTACAAGCTCATCCGTACGCAGGGATTCCGCATCAGTTAATTCGCCGGGCTCGAGGTGGAGATCCAAGGCGGATTCGAAACCTTTAATAAATGCCTGCGTGGCGGCTTGCCAATCCACCCGTCGCCCCAGGGCAGATGCCACTGTTGTGGCGCGGAGCAGAAGACGGCCGGCTGCACTTAACCGAGATGCCTCGTCAGAAAATGAAAGCGCTTGGCAGATTCGGCTGAGATCCCCTTCCAGCGGCAAGGAACCGTGCTGGAGGACTCCTGCTTTCCTGCGGGCTTGTGCCGATCCGATCAATTTTTTGCCATTGACAGTGATCTCGTAGGTCGACGGTACTTCAAAACAGACTGGGTTAGTCTCTTTGGCAATTTCTTGTTTATGCTCAGTCATCTCGACTGCCAAACCCAGGGACTTCACTGCTGCGAGCAAAGCCTGGGCGAGCCGGTTATAGGATTCAAGTACTGAGCCGTTCAAGCGGGGTTCGCTGGAATTTGCAATAACGGAGTAGGTTAGCTCATCGGTGTGCAGGATCGCCCGGCCGCCGGTCAATCGACGGACAACGTCCCAGCCCCGTTCTCTCAACCGGTGATATCCACATCCGAGAACGGCTGCGCTTGACCGAGCGACAGGCAGGCAGGCCGCCAGGAAAACAAACGCAGGGTTGGAGGGCAGGTACCCGCTTGGACAGATTCAAGCACGGCTTCATCCAAAGCCATGTTCCAGGCTCCAGGTGCAGGGGGAGTGATCAGGAGGCGCCAGGTGACCATATCGGAGGGATGTGTATTTTACGCTGGAGGCAAATTCCTGTGGGGTTCTTCTAAGATTGTTAAGGTTTTTAACGTCTTCGGGAGGGTGCGATTTGTTAAGGTTATTAAGGTTTGTGGTTCCTGTCCGCTTTCCATTTTGACTGGTGGTCGAGCGGGTGGACGGGCGCGGGTAGGATTGGGCAATGATATTATCAGATCAGGCATTTTGCTATTATTCCGGATCTAATCATGTTATTATCCGGCCATGAAGAATCAGTTTCTCGTATCACCGTTCTTTCTCGATGATCGCCTGTCTGAACTGGAAGCGTTAGCCAAACCGGGCTGGCAACTCAACAATCAGGCATTACCCTTCCTTATGAAGCTAAGCAGGATGTCCGTCATATATAAACAGATTGCTGCGTTTGTCGAATCCAGCCTTAAGAATGGACTACGGCCGGTCAGTATTGCCGGTGATTGCTGCAGCGCACTTGGTGTGCTGGCGGGATTGCAGCGAGCTGGGGTAAAACCAATTCTGTTGTGGCTGGATGCCCACGGGGATTTCAATACTTGGGAAACGACGCCCAGTGGTTTCCTGGGCGGTATGCCCTTGGCGATGGCCGTCGGACGCGGCGAACAGGAGATGGTCGTTAATCTTGGGATGAAGCCCTTCCCGGAAGAATGTGTGATCTTATACGATGCGCGAGACCTGGATCCAGGAGAGAAAGAGGCTGTGGCTGGCTCAAAGTTAACCCATGTCCATAAGGCCGATAAGTTGTTGAAATATATTCCGGCGAAGCAACCGCTGTATGTACATTTCGATACGGATTTCGTTAACCCCGAAGACGCGCCGGCGATGAGTTATCGCGCGGACAGCGGGCCGCGGGCTGACGAAGTGAGGAAGACATTTCATTCATTGGCGCAGCATTTCCAGATTGCAGCAGTATCTTTATCGACGTGGAATCCGAGGTTGGATGGGGATGGGAGGACGAGGACGGTCTGCATGGAATTGTTAAACTTATTAATAGGCGAATAATTTGAGACTGATTATTGTTATCTAACCCATCCTCCTGACGCTGCCAAGACCGTCCATTCAATTCTGAAAGAATTCCTTATGCCTGGCGAACCAACGGAGGACGAATAAGTCAAGCATTATCCCCAGAGATGATCCGAAGATCAATGGAGGCAGATAATTTTCGCCGGAAATTTCGATGAACACTTCCCTAAACCAATAAAAGACAAACGGAGTTGCCAGGGCAACTATTAATATTAGCAAGATAGCGCTAATCCTTGACCATGACTTTTGCTTCCAAAGCCCCCAGGCGATAAACAGTGGAGCACACGCGACGATGAAAATGATCACCACGAAGAGGAGCACCCCCATGGCCTCATCCGGCCTGCGGGTGAAGGAGGGCTGCGCTCCAAGATAGATCGCGATGCCTGCCAGGATCAGGAATAACGCGGCGAGTACTAAAAGCGATGCAAAAGCGGTGACACAGCCCGGGCGTTTTAGGGATTGTGGATTTTGAGCAGGGTTGGGTGGCATGCTAATTGGGATGAAATTAAGATTGCCCCGCCGAAGGCGGGGCAATCTTAATTTGTTTTGATATGGAGATTGCCTCGTCGCTTAACCATCGCTCCTCGCAATGACATTGGAGTTTCGATGTAGCGATAAGCCTATTATTTCTTACTTGCGAGAGCCGTGATAGCACGTAGCAAGGTATTCGCCACCAGGGCGCCTGATTCGCTGCGGTGCTCGGATTCGCTCATTGGGCTGTCTGCGACGATAGCCTTGACGAGCGCGTCCAAATTCGAACTGCCCTGCTGTTTGGCATTCAGGAACGCCATGCCGGCATTCAGAAGATCGTTCACACCGATCGGACCGGAATCCTGCTGAGGCTGAGCACCGCTGCCCGAAAGCAGCGGGCTGAGCACGTCTGCAATGCCCGGTGAGGTTCGACCGGTGGATGCCTGCCCGCCGCCCATCAATGTGGCAATCAGCTTCAGCACATCCTCGGGGTTGATCTGATTTTGACCCTTGAATTCCTGCGCAGCCTGGGTTAAACCGCGAGCATAAACCTGTGCCGAGCCACTCTTCCCCTGGCTCAAGACCTGACCCGCATGAGCAAGCTGGCTGGCTGGATCGGAATTTTTCTTCTCCCGCATGGCGTTGGAGATCATTTCGAACATTTGCACCATGTTGTCGCCATGGTTATGGTTGAACGTATCCGCCTGGTTGAGACTCTGTTGGTTCTGAGCCAGAGTCGTGGCCACGGTCTGGAATAAATTCACCAGGTCGAGTTGATTGGATGGATTAGGCACGTGCCCTCCCGTTTAAAAACGAACTTAGTTTGGTTTACCGATCAATACTTGATGGCGCGCTCCAGCTTCTTCGCCTGGCGCACCCAGGCGCTGATCGCTTTTTTGGGTGGCATCTGGCGTACAAGCTTTTTCTTCATGTTGATTTCGGTCATCTTCTTGAACAGGACTTCGGGTTTGCGCTTCCGGAGTTCGACCACGGTGTCCACACCGGCTTCCTCGAGCAGGTCGGCGTATTCACCGGCGATGCCCTTGATGCGGAAAAGGTCGACGTGGTTGACGAATTCCAGAACCAGCTTGGGACCTATCCCGGATTTCTTTGAAATCATTCTGCGGCCCTCAGGCGTGGCGCCTTTGGTCAGCAGACCGATCGGACCTGTCACGCCGGCCTTCTTGAGTTTGTTGGCATAGACGCGTCCGATGCCTTCGATGTCAATGAGTTTTACAGACATGGTTTTCTCCTCTTTGGGGTTGAATATTGATTTCCGGGTTCGCGGTTGCTTGCGTGCATTCCCGGAATGAGCCATGGAATAGATCCATATCGAGTTAAAAAAATTATATCATGAAGAAGGGCAGCGAGACGCCGCGCTGCAAAGAATCCGATCAGGTGGTGCTGAGCCTTATAGACCATGTCCACCGCTGTAAAGCAGATGCCCCGCTTCGCGGGATCTCCGACTTCGTCACCGAACCTGCACTTCGCGCAGATTCTTAGCTCCTCAACATGACACTAAGCGCGTAGGTTCTTGACTCCTCAGCATGGCACTCAGCGCGCTGACCCTTAGAGCCTCAGCGTGACACGCCTAAGCCACTAAATTCCGCAGGACGGTGTGCAAGATGCCACCGTTGAGAAAGTAATTGACCTCAATCATTGTGTTCAAGAGGCAAATTACATTGAATCCAACTTTTTTACCATCCGGTTTTGCGGCGGTGACCTTCAATGTGGCTTGTGGCTGAATGTCTGAACTAAGACCGGTGATGTCGAAGGTTTCGTCACCGTGCAAACCGAGCGAGTCGACGTTCTGTCCGTCCAAAAACTTGAGGGGAAGCAAACCCATGCCCACCAGGTTCGAACGATGGATCCGCTCGAAGGATTCAGCGATCACAGCTTTAACTCCCTGGAGCAGCGGACCCTTGGCGGCCCAGTCGCGGCTGGAGCCCTGACCGTAGTCCTTACCCGCCAGGATGATTGTCGGCACATTTTCTTTTTGGTACAGCTGAGCTGTATCGAAAATGGGCAGCTCGGCGCCATCCGGAAAGTGTTTGGTCCAAAAGCCCTCACGAGGAGCGACGAGCACGTTGTTCAGGCGGATGTTCCCGAAGGTGCCGCGAGCCATCACCAGGTCATTACCCCGGCGTGAGCCGTACGAATTGAAGTCCTTCGGCTGGATGCCGCGCTCCTGCAGATACTTTCCTGCTGGGCTGTCGGTAGCGATACTACCGGCGGGTGAGATGTGATCTGTGGTGATCGAATCACGGAACAGGCACAGCACGCGCGCAGCGTGGATATCCTGTACAACTGGCAGGGCAAGCGACAGGTCCTGGAAGTAAGGCGGGTGATGGATATAAGTTGAACTTTCATCCCAATCATAAAGGTCTCCCCCTGAAACCTTGATTGAATTCCAAAGGTCCGAGCCTTCAAAGACAACGGAATATTTATCGGTGAACATTTCCGAAACCACACTCTTTGTTATTGTCTCGTTGATCTCCTGCTGCGTCGGCCAGAGATCCTTAAGGTAGACCGGTTCGCCTTTTTGATC
>MGNL01000007.1 GCA_001796785.1 Chloroflexi bacterium RBG_16_51_16
AATCCAATTATCGTTACCAAGGATGGAGGCAAACATGGAGATTTCTATATCGACTGAAAACGGCCGTGTTCCTGTCGCCGTCATGCACTTGACAGGCGACCTTGATTCCAAGACCGCACCTTCATTTCAATCGAAAGCTGATGAATTGATCACGAATGGGACCAAATATATTCTGGTTGACCTGACCCATGTGAGGTTTATCAGCAGCGCAGGCCTGCGTGCCCTGCATGAGATCTTTAAAAGACTGCGTTCTTTTTCGCCGGACGTGAGCGAACAGGAGATGCTCCGTCAAATTAATGAAGGCACGTACAAGTCGCCTGCCATCAAACTGCTCAAACCTTCCAAGGAAGCGCAAGTCTCGATGAAGACAGCTGGCTTTGATATGTTCCTGGAAAGTCACCAGGATCTGAACAAAGCTGTCGCCTCCTTTTAATCCCAACAAATTCCCAAGCAAAGAGTTAGCGCTGTTAGGCGCTTTTTTTGATTCAAGAAAACGTGCATGGTAGAATCGATCACCCGGTTAGAAGAAAAAGTGTCCTTGAAACCGCATTGTCGTTGTTCATTTATCTAGAGGAGTGTCCGCTTGACGGATCTTTTTGAACATGCGCTTCAGGAGAGGATGAAACGAGAAGCACCGCTTGCGGCGAGAATGCGACCGCGGACATTGGATGAATTCATCGGGCAGGAACACATCGTAGGAGAAGGCAAACTTCTCCGCCGCGCCATAGCAGCCGACCGTTTGTTTTCTTCAATCCTTCTCTGGGGACCGCCAGGAACCGGGAAGACTACCCTGGCCCAGATCATTGCCAACCGGAGCCAAAGCCGTTTTATCACCATATCCGCCATCCTGGCTGGAAAATCCGAGTTGAAGGAAATCATTATTCAGGCACTCGAAAGCCGGCGCCTTCATAACGAACGGACCATCCTATTCGTGGATGAAGTTCACCGTTGGAACAAAGCCCAACAGGATGCACTCCTTCCACACATCGAAAACGGCACCGTCACCTTCATAGGCGCAACCACTGAGAATCCCTATTTCGAAGTCATCAAGGCTCTCATATCGAGATCGCGTGTGTTTCAACTTCGTAATTTAAATCCCATAGAAACGGGCATACTCATCGATCGAGCCCTAAAAAACGAGGAACGCGGGTACGGAACGCGGACCATCAAACTTGACCCGGCTGCACGTTCTCACCTGGTCGAGGTGGCGGGCGGTGATGCACGTAACGCCTTGAATGCGCTCGAGCTAGCCGTGGAATCGACCGCACCCGATACCGACGGCGCGATCCATATCACACTGGATGTAGCCCAGGAATCCATTCAAAGGCGGGCCGTCTTGTATGATAAGGACGGTGATGCTCATTACGATACGATCTCCGCATTTATTAAATCCGTGCGCGGATCCGACCCTGATGCAGCCCTGTATTGGCTGGCGAAGATGCTGTATGCCGGAGAAGATCCCAAGTTCATCCTGCGGCGGCTTATCATCCTGGCAGGTGAGGATATTGGGCTGGCCGATCCCCAGGGTCTGGTGGTTGCTTCAGCAGCTGCCCAGGCGTTCGACTACGTTGGATTGCCCGAAGGTATTTACCCGATCGTTGAAGCCACGCTTTACCTGGCAACCGCACCCAAATCCAACAGCGGGACCTCTTATTTCAAAGCCATGCAGAAATTACAGGAGGAAGGACAAATCTCGGTTCCCCGGCACCTCATGGACAGCAACCGCGATGGAGATGCAACCACCCATGGAAGAGATTACATATACCCTCATGATATGGAGGGGCATTTCACACCACAGCAATACCTTCCCAAAAAACTTCTGGGCACCTACTTCTATAAACCCGCCGATCAGGGATATGAATCTGAAGTGATCAGTCGATTGGAGAAATGGCGGGAGGCGCAAAGGCAAGCATTGGGCATCACAAGCCTTGAAGAAGTCCCGGAACTTACGCCGGACCAAATCATAGAATTGAAAAGACAAATAAAATAGGTCATCATGCCACTTTTATTGCTTATCCGGCACGGGGAAAATGATTATTCGAAAAAAATGCGGATTGCAGGTCGTATGCCAGGTGTGCACTTAAACGCTGCTGGTCTCAAGCAAGCAGAGAGCCTGGCAGAAGCCCTAGCCAAGGCACCGATCAAAGCGATCTATTCAAGCCCACTTGAACGTGCAAAAGAGACGGCGCTGCCCATCGCCAAGGCAAGTGGAATTAGAATCATCACCGAAAAAGGGATCCTGGAGTCCGATGTTGGGGATTGGCAGGGAAAATCCATCCGAAGGCTGGCCCTCAACCGATACTGGCAGATCGTCCAGCGTACGCCTTCCCGGGCTGGACATCCTGGAGGCGAGACATTCCTTCAGTCTCAAACCCGCATGGTTTCAACGCTGGATACGATCTGTAAGAAATACAAGGGAGTCGAGTTGATCGTGTGCGTGTCTCACGCGGATATGATCAAACTGGCAATTGCTCACTACATTGGTCTCCCCCTGGACAAATTCCAGCGTCTGGCGTGTGATACCGGCTCTGCAAGTTTGTTGATGATCACTGAGAGCAGTGCGCAATTATTATGGATAAACCGCCGCCCACCCTTCGATCTCAGTAAATTCGGACGGAAATAGGACCGGGCGGAGTTAATCCTCGGAACGGCTCGAACTCATTACACCTTCCCGACGAATTTCCCTATTAGAATATTTTCTTATCGGAATAAATTCAACTACTTGTTAAACTCGGGATTCCGGCTTGTATATAGTCCAATCCGGTTTCCCGATGGATCCTTGAAAATTCCGTACCAGCCAATGTTTGGAATTTCGGTCTTGCCTTGAACCGTTAATCCACCAAGTTTCGCGGCTGCCTTTAGATCCGCTTCGATATCTTCACTAGCGACGTAGAAAATGATTTCCCCAGCTTTGAATTCGTCGCCAATCGTATTAAAACCGCCCGAAGAGCCAGAGCCAGCATCCCACTGGACATATTTCAGCTCGGGATCATACTCAATTTGCCAACCGAACAAGTCATGATAAAACTTGCCTGCTTTTTTCTGATCGGCAGCAGGCAGCTCGATGTGTACGATATTTCTTTTAGTCATCCTACACTCCTCTCTCCCAAACATTAGTGGTATAAGAAATATTATAGAACAAATATTCTGTTTTAACAAGGTCGGCTGAAATACGAATTGTGCGCTCCGCCTATTATATTCAGCTTAAACCTTGAGCAACCCTGTGTTTACCACAAAAGAATTACCTCACCCAGAAGGCGATCCCATTTATATAAACATTCAGATATAAGCATTGGTAATGGCTGTATACAATTTTGCGAGTTAAGACATGATGTATAATCTTTCACGACCAAACCATGGCCGAATCTATGACATTGGAAAATAAAGTCGCACTGATCACGGGCGGATCGCGCGGAATTGGGCGCGCCATCGCCCTGGAATTCGCAGCACGCGGCGCGTCTGTTGTGGTGAACTACCACACCGCCTCCCAAGCCGCCGACGAAGTTGTCCAGAAGATCAAGGACACTCACGGTAAAGCATCCGCGTATCAGGCGGATGTATCGGACCTCAAGCAGGCGGAGGGGCTGGTCAAGTTTACAGTGGATACATTCGGTGATCTTCAAATACTCATTAATAATGCGGGAATCACCCGGGATCAATTGATCATGCTCATGCCAGAATCAGATTGGGATGCGGTCATAACGACCAACTTGAAAAGCACCTTCAATTGCTCCAAAGCTGCAGTTAAACACATGATTCGCAAACGTTATGGGCGGATCATTAACATCGCCTCGGTCGCGGGTCAGATGGGCAACCCCGGTCAGACCAATTATTCTGCGTCCAAGGGGGGCCAGATCGCCTTTACAAAATCTCTGGCACGTGAGGTGGCTGGAAGGAAAATAACGGTCAATGCGATCGCTCCCGGCTTTATTGATACTGAGATCCTTGATGCGATGCAGCCGGAGACATTGGAGGCAGCCCTAAAACTAGTGCCGCTGGCGCGCAAAGGCAAACCCGAGGAAGTCGCGTATGCTGCTGCTTTCCTGGCTTCTGATCAGGCAGCCTTCATCACCGGGCAGGTCCTGGGTGTGGACGGCGGAATGGCAATGATGTAGGAGTTACTATGAGTGAGTACCCGGAAACACATGGAAATACGACGGTATCCCCAGAAGTGCTGGTGACCATCGCACGCCTGGCGGCCTTGAGCGTGCCAGGTGTAAGCGGGTTAGCGCCGGTTCCCGGAGGTGTTAATCGTCTTTTCCGACGCGGCTTGACCGAAGGCGTGCATATCGAGACAAATGAGAATGTCGCGACCGTGGACCTTTACTTGGTCGTAAAAAACGAGGTCAACATTCGCGACATCAGCCGGAACGTCCAGCAACAAGTTGCACGCGCCTTGCAGGAAATGGTGGGAATGGATGTCGGAAGCGTCAACATCCATATCGAAGATATGGATTTTGGAGTCGATGAGGTCCAATCCACGTGAAACTTCGAACCAAGGCTCGCGGGCTCGCCCTCCAGGCGCTTTACGAAATTGATCTCTGCAACCACACCCCCGCGGAAGTCCTGCAAGCCCGGTTGGAGGAAACTCCCCTTCCAGACGAATTAGCAGATTTTGCCCGTCAGATCATTTTCGGTGTGCTTCCTTTGACCCATGATCTCGATATATTGATTGCAAAGTATGCACCGGAATGGCCGCTCGATCAGATCGCGGCGATCGACCGTAATATCCTGCGCATTGCTTTCTGGGAGTTTGCAATCCAAATGGAGACACCGATGAAAGTAGCGATCAACGAGGCGGTTGAATTAGCCAAGCTTTACGGTTCCGATTCAACACCCCGGTTCGTCAACGGCGTGCTCGGATCGCTTGCGCGCCACCAGGAAGATATCCGATCCAATTTGCAAAAGGCTTAGAAATGGAAGTACTTGGAATCGGACCATCTGAGCTGGTCCTGGTCGTTTTGATCGCACTGATCGTCCTCGGACCCAAAGATATGCAGAAAGCCGGCCGAACCGTGGGCCAATGGCTGAACGCACTCGTCCACTCTGACAGTTGGAAGGTGGTGCAGAAGACGTCCCATGAATTAAGGAACCTGCCTACTAACCTGATGCGGGAAGCCAACCTGGAGATGATCAAAACCGAGGCAGATATCCGGAAAGCCATTCGTGCTCAACAAACACCGGGCAGCTCAGGCGAGACCAACCCTCTGGACATTACAACTGCCGCGTCCAGGCAAAATTCCATCAGCGACGCACCGAGTCACGAGAATGAGAGTGCTGGATCAACCGATAAGACCGAGCATACGATTCAACCTCCACGGCTTACTGGCAATAAAGAACGGACACAGAAAGGGGATTGATCCATCCCCAACGCCAATTAGATAACGGCATGCGTTAATTGAAATACTCATGCGAATGATCCTTGATACTTTCTGGCGGGTAATCAGCTTCCCCACTTACCTGATTTACACCAGCATATCCCTGCCCTTCCGCCTGCTAAGGCGGTTTTTTCAATTCTTAAACACAGAACCTGAGGAACGACCCCTGGCGGATGTTTTCGCCGACCTCGTTACGAACGATAAGGTTCGTGCCATGCTCTGGGACCAGGTGGATATTTTGCGAGCACACCTGCTGCGTTCCTTAATATGGCTCGCTATTGCAATCGGTATAGCTTCATATTTCACGAGGGATATCATTGAATTCATGGCCAGCCCGATAGGGGGTTTGGAGGCATTGAAAGCGATCGAAGTTACGGAATCCGTGGGAGTGTTCATGCGGGTGGCCTTGTTGTGCGGAATCGCACTCGCTTTTCCCCTTATTGTTTTCGAATTGTGGTGGTTTGCCGCTCCGGGTCTGAAACCGCGTGAGCGGAAAATGAGCCTTGGAGGAATCCCCGCTGCGACGGTCTTCTTCCTGGCTGGGATGGCGTTCGCCTATTTTGTTATGTTACCGACCGCACTCCCCTTCTTACTTAACTTCATGGGCATCCAGGCAGAATTGCGCCCCCAATCCTACTTTTCGTTTGTAACCGGGATCATGTTTTGGATAGGGATGGCGTTTGAATTCCCGCTATTGATCTACATACTCACCGCGATCGGTCTCATCAAACCGAAGACCCTTGCCAATCAATGGCGACTGGCGATCGTGCTGATAGCCATCCTCTCGGCTGCCATTACACCAACTGTGGATCCGGTCAATATGGCACTGGTGATGGCCCCCATGAGCCTGTTATACTTCCTCAGCATCGGATTAAGTTATATTGCCTACGCCGGGCGCCAAAGAATCTGATACGAAAAATAATAAAAAATAATTTCTTTACGTGATAAACCATTGGTTATCTTCCACAGGAACAAAGCCTACTTGGTAATCGTGATCACCTGCCGACCTGGAAACATGGCAGATAAGCATGAGGGCTGAGTGATTGGCCGAGGATGGATTTTCATTGAGGAGTGAGGATGCAAATACGCACCAACCATCTTAGCCGATTGATCTTAATCGGCGTGATGCTAATCATTGGCGGATCATCCTGCTCAATTTCTTCCATCAGGTTTCCGGATGGGTTTCCTTCTTTGTCTACACCGGATCTATCTGATGGCAGTTTATCTGCGCCTTTGCCCATGGCGCAAACCACCTTCATTGCTACGCTCCCTGAACCGCTTCAAGCTGGTGAATCCTTGTTACTAACTATTCTGGACGAGGTAACCGGTCTTGCATTAAATTCCATTTCATACGGGATGACCACGCGAGATCCGCTCACCTACACGGCAACCGTACCCCTTCCGGTGAATTCGATCGTCAAGTACCGATATGTACGGAATTCAACGGTCCAGATTGTTGAAGATACGAGCTCCAACCTTGCCATCCGTTACCGGCTTTACTCCGTCAAAACTCCGGGGGAAGTGCAGGATGTAATCGCCGATTGGTCAGATAAAACTTTCACACGCGGGACTGGCTCCGTCCAGGGACGTGTCCTCAACGCAGATACCGGAACACCTCTGCCAAATTTGCTCGTCTCTGCAGGCGGTCAGCAGTACATTACTGACTCTGCCGGTCGATTTGAACTATCTTCGCTAGCCACTGGGACACAAAACCTGGTCGTCTATTCGATGGACGGCCTTTATCAAACCTTTCAACAGGGCGCGCTGATCGGACCTGGCCAGACAACGAGTGTTGAAATACAAGTAGCTCCTACTCCCATCGTCAATGTTACGTTTGAAGTGAGCACCCCGCCTGACACCGTACCAGGTGCTCCGGTTCGCATCGCAGGGAACCTGCTCCAATTGGGTAATACCTTTGCTGACTTGCAGGGTGGTTTAAATGTTTCACCCGACCGAATGCCAGTACTCACCCTCACCGCGGATGGAAAATATTCAACCTCCCTCGGTTTACCGGTCGGAGCATATCTCCAGTACAAATACAGTCTCGGGGATGGATTTTGGAATGCGGAACATAAAGAAAGTGGAGCATTCGTTCTGCGCGAATTGATCGTACCGGCAAAGGACCTCGTCATCCATGACGCAGTCCAAACCTGGCAGTCTGGAATTTCGTCACCCATTCTCTTTGAAACCCAAGTCCCATCCCTGACACCACCAGGCGACATCATTTACATCCAGTTTAATCCCTATGGCTGGACCGAACCGATACCCATGTGGCCGCTCGGCAATAATCGTTGGGCATACAAACTTTACGGTCCTCTCAATATGTTCGTCTCCTTCGGATATCGATACTGCCGGAATGGTCAATGTGGATCAACAGATGATTTGGAAACGAGCGGAGGAGGGACACTTGGTCACCAGGTCACTGTAAGTCAGGCAGCCCAAGACATCCAGGACACGGTATCAGCCTGGAAATGGTTTGAAAATCCAGAATCTACAGCAATCTTGGGATCCCAAGTCAACCCCCGTGCGGCAGGCTTTTGGTCGGGTGTAGAGTTCCAATCCATGTTCCGCCCGAACTGGTCGTACTATATGCCACAGGCATTTGCGAGCATCCAGGCGTTGGGGGCAAATCGGGTCATCCTGACCCCCAGTTGGACTTTCAGTTCAGCCTCGCCTCTGGCATTTGCACCCATACCCGGTAGAGATCCAATGTGGATCGATTCCGCGATCATGATCAGCCAGGCACGGGCGTTGGGGTTGAAGGTGGTCCTGTATCCCAATCCCCAGTTCATTGGATCCGAAACTGATTTTTGGTCTGCAGCACCCCAGGACCCTGCCTGGTGGCAAAACTGGTTCGATCATTACAGAGCCTTTGCCGTCAATTTTGCGGACCTGGCCAATCAAACCGGAGCAGATGCCTTAATCCTTGGCGGTGAGAATATAAACCCTGCATTACCCGGAGGCATTCTCCCGGACGGCACTCCGGCTTCTCTGCCGGAAGACATCGACCAGGAATGGAAGACGATAATCTTTGAAGTGCGGCAGCATTTTACCGGTACGATCTTGTGGGCTTTCCCCTTCAACAGGACGGATCTGCAAACGCCGCTTACCTTCCTTCAAGATACAGATGGCATCTATCTTTTATTGAATGCGCCTTTATCGAACAACCCAATCGCCACGAAATCTGATTTCACTGAGGAAGCTGGACGACTCCTGGATAATGAAATTTCCCCTCTGCCCTCCCTGCTCGATAAACCTCTATACCTTGCGATAGCATATCCTTCAGCAACCGGAAGCGCGAATGGTTGTATTCCCAATGGTATGGGTGGATGTTCTGAATGGAGTTCACTCAGCCAGCCCAACCCGGATCTTCAATCTGCCAATGTCGATCTGCAATTGCAAGCGGATATTTACGAAGCAATACTGAATGCAGTAAATGCACGGCCTTGGGTGACGGGGTTGATCAGCCGAGGTTTCTACCCTCCGGCCGGTTTGCAAGATCAATCCGCCTCTGTTCACGGAAAATCAGCCGCCGATATCCTATGGTACTGGTTTCCACGCATGTCGGGAGCCGTACAATAATCTCATGGTTTAGTTTCGTATATGATGTACCGGTCGTTTTCGAAAATTAATCTATAGGCGGGATCTGAATAAATCGAAGAAAGAAACGAATTTGTGAGGCGGGTATGATCCAACATCAAATGGGTGTAGTGCAAGCCACTATGATCAGCCCAGTCCTCAACACATGTAACCTCCTCACAATC
>MGNL01000008.1:0-128 GCA_001796785.1 Chloroflexi bacterium RBG_16_51_16
TCACTCTGAGGTAGCGAAGCGACTGAAGAGTCTCTTTAACCAAGAATTCGAAAACCTTCGCGGAGTGAACGGTATACATAACGAAATTCTGAACGAAGTGAAGAATGACAAACAGAAATATTTATGAA
>MGNL01000008.1:253-3112 GCA_001796785.1 Chloroflexi bacterium RBG_16_51_16
ACGACCCCGCGCGTCTCCCCGGAGGTCGGGTTCGCTCCTGCGGATCTGACCATCATCCCGGCGCCGACGGGTACATTGAATGTCACCGCCGTGCCAACGATCGACCCGGCGCTGCTCTCACCGACTGCGGCAGGCGACCAGATCGGCATCAACGGCTACGTCCAGATCACCGGTACGGAAGGGGAAGGATTGCGAGTCCATGCCACGCCCGGGCTGGAAACGGACACGGTCTTCCGCGGTGAAGAAGCTGAGGTATTCATCGTGCGCGAAGGACCGCAGGAAGTCGATGGATACACCTGGTGGTACATCGAGGCGCCGTATGATGAAACCCGCCGGGGTTGGGCCGCTGCGGATTTCCTGATCGTCGTACCGCCCCCGTGACTTTTTAGTTGAACCAGCTGTCTTTACACATAATGATCAATTGGACTATTCCCAACCCTGATTGGAAATAAATTCATGTCTGAAAGACCCACCGGTGTCACTGCCGATAAGACCAAACGCGAGCTGACGATCAACTGGGATGATGAACACACGAGCACATACCCTTTTGGTCTGCTGAGGGCAGCCTGCCCATGCGCCTCCTGCCGCGGCGGTCATGAAAACATGAGCTCAGAACCGACCGCGGATGTGTTTGAGAAGATCTTGCTCGATTCATCCGTGACGCGCCTCAGCAATATCAAGGCGGTGGGCTCTTATGCGCTCACGATTGTTTGGGAGGATGGGCATGATTACGGCATTTACAATTGGCATTACCTGAGGGCTTTGTGCCCCTGCCCCGAATGCAGGCAGCGGTTCGGTTGAGCAATAATTATCCCCATGCTCGCGTATTGAATTAAATGATCAGGGTTTGGGTGTAACGGTCGGTGGCGGTGCGGCTGTAGTTGTGCCCGTGCGTGTGACGGATGGCTTGGGAGTTCCTGTAGATTTCGTTTGACTGCGCACGGTCGAGGTTGGGGTGATGGCCAGGTTCATATGGCGCTGCGCCTCAACCCGAAGCGCGGTCCCAACGACATCATCGGGCAGCGCCAGCAGCGCATTCCAATCCCTGAGCGCATCGCTGAATTTATTGCTCTTTTCCTCCGCCATCGCCCGCCAGAAATAAACCTGGGCGTGCTGCTGACCGGTCTCGGCAAGGGCTTCCGCTTCGAAGGCTTTCAGATATGCATTTCCGAATTCCCCCCTGGCGTAATCGACCCGAACCAAACCGATGTTCACGTCGAAATTCTTGGAGAGAACTTCGTACGCATTTTCGAGGTCATACTCGGCTTCGTCGATCTCATCCAGTTCAAGATGGGCCAGGCCGCGATAGAGGTATGAACGATGCCGCGGCGGGCTGTAGTCCAGCAATGGGATGGCCCGGTCCAGATAGGCGATGGCCTGCTCATATTTTTTCAACTGAAAATAGCATTCACCCATGGCAGCCAGCGAAACGCCATCTTTCGGTTTGTAAATGATATATGTTTCGAGAGCCTTGATGGCCTCCTGATATTCACCTTGCAGAACAGCCGCCTGGCCTCGAACCAGGTAAGCCTCCAGGATCGTCAGGTCGAGTTCGTTGGCTTTGCGCGCCCTCTCGAGGGCTTCCGCATTTTCCTTTCGAGCCAGGTAAACTTTCGCGTAAGTCAGATGGAGGGAGGGTGAATCCGGCATGCGTTTCTCAGCGGATTGCAGGTCTGCCAGTGCTGAACCGTACTCCTTGTTATAAAGGAAATAATTGGCTCGCTCAAGATAGATTTCGCCAAAGTCCGGGTCGCGTTCTACTGCCTGGTCCAATAAATATTCAACGTTGGAATTCGGATCCTGGTTCAAGCGGGCGCGCGCCAGCCCGAGATAGGCCGGACCGAAACGCGGGTCGATCTCAAGCGCGTGGTTGTACGCTTCAAGTGCGTCATTGTGAAAACCCTGGAATCGGTAGGCTTCACCGATGTAATAATAAACGTCTGCGGAGTCAGGCTCCAACCGCCCGATGTCCTTGAGATAGCGAATGTAGGTCTCGTAATCTCCGACAGCCAATGCTGCTTTGGCGAGCCGGAACTGGTCATGGGTATCCGGTTGGCGGGGTGTGTTTACATAAAGAGGGGTGGGCGTATAAGTGGCGGGCAGGAGCATCCATAATGGAGTCGGTCCCAGGAAGGTAGGCGTAGGTTGACCGGTGGCATTTACAAAAGTCGGGGTTGTGGTGAACGTTGGAGACGGACCAGCAGTGATGATCTGGATCGGTCCAAAGTTGGTGCGTCGGGGCAGGGTCATGGCGAAATAAGCAAAACCGCAAACCGCCACGCCCATGACGCTCAATCCCGCCAACCTGGCAGTGGGATTGGAAGCCAGGGCTTTGAACCCGGTAGGTCGCGGCTGCTCCGTTGCAAGCAGAAGTTTTTGTTCCCACAGGCGCGGCCGGTTGACCGGAAAAGGCGGGATCGATTCATCGGGAGGCAGGGCCCCGGACAGGATCAATCCCCGTCGGGCGAAATCGTTTTTCGGATCCAATTTCAGCGCGGTTTGGAGGCAGTAGATGCGCTCCTTGTTAGTATCGACCGTGGCACTCATCCACAGCCAGTAGGTTGAATTGGTTTGTTCGGCTTTAAGAAGCAGGGTTAATTTTTCACGAGCGGTCGTTTTTTTTCCCTCCCGCAAAGCCTGAACCGCTTCCTGAAAAAGCAAGTCTTCTGCCATGCGGTCATTTTACCTTCGACCGTCAGAGCCTGATGTTATCCAGGACGAATTATCATGAAGGTGACATTAAACTCAAACCGGTTCCCGAAATTCCTCCACCTGGTAAACGAGGACATCCAGGTGCCTGTGCCGCCAGAGGTCAGGAGCGGCTCCCATCTTTAAGCAAAGGTGTTCAAGGAACTCAGC
>MGNL01000008.1:3241-15362 GCA_001796785.1 Chloroflexi bacterium RBG_16_51_16
GAAGCGGGCGGGTCAAACAGGAGATCTCAATCTGGATGCCAGCCAACTCTTCCGGTGTGACGGGCGGAAAGCGGTAATCCTGCAATGCAGCAGCCATTGCATGTTCGCGCACATCCTCGATGAGAGACTGATAGGGTTCGAGTGCACCGATGCAGCCGCGCAGGCTGCCGTTGATGGTCAGCGTGACAAAGGAAGCACCTGATTGCTGCAACCGGGCCGATGGAGATTGGACCACGCGCGCGGCGGGTTTGGATTGACCGACCGCCTCTTCCAACGCCTGCCGCGCGATCTGAAGCAGACAATTTTTTTCCTGTTCAGTGAGTGCCTCTGCATCCATGATCCCTCCCAGACGCCGTTTACGATTTTGAATGGATCAGGTACCTAACCAACATGGCCATGCTTAAAAGATTCTTGTTAAAAACTTCAATGTGGTTCAGGATCTGACCCAGCCTGCTATGATTTTCGGAAATCTTCGACCTGCATTCACTATACATCCAGCCCGGCGATTCGGGCTCCACAGTTTGTCACCCATTAAAAATATTAGATTGCCGATAACTTCCAATATTTCCGATCATGATAGATCAAGGGCTGACCGGAATCGTTCGTATGTGCTTCCACAACTTCGGCGATGAACAGCGTGTTCATGCCTACGTCGATCGTTTGCACCAGGCGGCAGTCCATTTGGGCGAGACCTACTTTTAAGAGCGGCGCACCGGTCTGGTAGGAAATTGTTTCCAATCCGGCGAAACGGTCTTCCATTTCAGGGGTTCGTCCGGCAAACCGGTCGGCAAGATCCTGTTGATTCTGGGTGAGGATCGTAATGCCGAAGGCTTCCGACCTGTGAATGAGATCCCGCGTTCGCGAGGATTGCTGCAAGGAGATCGTGATCCACGCCGGGTCAAGCGAGACGGAGGTAAAGGAGTTCACCGTCATACCATGCCGGACTCCTTCAAATGAGGCGGTTACGATCGTAACGCCCGCGGTCCAGGCGCGCATGGCGGTGCGTAATTGGTCAGGGTCAATGGTCATACTGGAAGGAATCTCCGAGGCAGATTTCACAACAAGGTTGGGCTTTATCGAATACCAACACAGAAAATTGTCAGGACTTTCTGGGATTGATGGGTATGGGTGGAATGGGCGGTGTCGTATCCATCCTCCAGGAGGTGTAATACTTCATCTGGCTGGCAGCAGGATACCAGAGGATGGCGATATATCCTTCTTTGCCATTATGCATGCGGGCTTTAGCCCAAACAGAGGATCCCCGCGGCGCATATTCCAGCAAAGTAATTGGATTAGAGAATGACCAGGGTCCGACCACTCCGACGACTTTTCCCTTACGGACATCGGGCTGAGACCTTACGTACAAACCTTTCCAAGCCGCTGAGCTGACTGTTACTTGCATGGGCAGGTTCGGAAAGAATTCCACCCTGCTGACGTGAATCCACATATCCTCGTTACTTAACAGCAGGGAATAAATATCTGCACCCTTGCCAGGGTTGAGGATGGCGCCGCCGCGCTGGACCACGGTCCATTTTTGAATGCGAGGGTCACCGCTCATGTAGTTTGTGACTTCGGGATCTGGAGGCAGGGCGTTCGCATCAAAACACCGTACTTCGGCGTATGCGCCCACGACGCGTTGGATCTCCAACAGGTTTCCGCCGAAACCGAGGGTATCCGCTTTGTCGTTCGTATTTAACCAGCCAGCTTTGGGCGTGAGCACATAGTCTGCGCCATTCTTGGGATTAATCGCGAACAGGTAATCCTTCCAAGCACTCGAAAGCCAGATCTCGTCCTTGCCGCCCACCTGGATATCACCGGCGGTGGACAACTTGCCGATCTGAAGGGGGACCGTCTCGGGAGTAGCTTTTTGTTTGTCGGGGATCACCCTGCTGTCGCCGAAGGCATCGATATCATGCTTAAAACGGGCATACAAATTCATGAATAATCCCTGTCCGGCGCAATGTGGTCAAAACCTACCCTTGCTATTTTCATCCTTAGTACTTATTATACGAAATAATGAATGAGTCTGCCGAACTCGTGCCAAAAGGCAATCTATACGATGATGCTGGGCAAGGCGACGGAGATAAGAACGCGCCGATGCCTGAGGGTAAATCTTCCGTCCGCGCAGCGCATCGTGAGGAAGACCAGGTGCATGCCATCAGCAGGACCTTTGCGGTTGCGCTACTGGTTGCGACGCTGTTCACTGCGTGGACGCCAAACAGTTTCTTCGCTAACAACCTCAGAGAACAGTTGAAACTCATCCTCACTCCTCAGCCCGGTAGCAATCCAGTGCTCACGCCTCAACCCCAACTGCGGATCGGGATCGTCGCGGGACATACAGGGAATGACTCTGGCGCGGTGTGCATCGATTCGAGCGGACAGGTGACCCTGACAGAAGCCGAGGTTAATCTGGATCTTGCCAGCCGGGTGCAGACCGGGCTGGTCGAGCTCGGTTACCAGGTCGATCTGTTAAATGAATTCGATACCCGGCTGAATGGTTATCGGGCTGTGGCTTTGGTATCCATTCACAACGATTCATGTGACTTTATAAATGAGCAGGCGACTGGTTATAAAGTGGCTTCCTCCCTGGATACGCGGGATGTTCAGCGTGCCCAACGCCTGACAGCCTGCCTGGTGGACCGCTACCAAAAAACCACCGGGCTGACCTTCCATAAAGGCAGTATCACCTCCGACATGCGAGAATATCATGCCTTCTCGGAGATCGACCCGGAAACAATCACCGCGATCATCGAAACCGGATTCTTGAACCTCGACCAGCAAATCCTCACCAAGGAACCGGACCGTGTGGCAGAGGGGATCATCAAGGGCATTCAATGTTTTGTCAACAATGAGAGCGTCGATCCCACCCCGGTACCTACATTTCCACCATGAACCTGCGAAAGTTGGTATTCATTCCGCTCGTTGTGATCACATCCGCTTGTGGTGTGATCAGCCTCGTCGTTGGTTCTCCCCGGCTCCCACCCGGCAATGACCCTTATTTAGGAGCAGACAATACACCAACATCAGCGAGCATCCAACACTGGGCACAAGTTGTCATTGCGAAACCAACACAACCACCTGAATTGCCACCGGTCATAACGCCGCTTACCGAGGCTCCGGTAGAGCAGCAAGAGATGCCTCCAGACATGTTGGCTCAGATCGTGGTGGATACACCCATTCCCGAGCGTCCTGCTGAATTTACATCCTCCGAAGAAGAAACGGAAGCGAACGATCTGGAATTCTATAGTTCAGGATCAGTTGGATATAAATCCATTCATGTGGATATCTCCCAACAGCATTTATATGCCTACGAAGGGGAGCAATTGATTTACAGCTTCGTCGCCTCAACCGGTATGAACAATGCAACCGCAACCGGTGATTTCAGCGTGCTTTCCAAAATCCCGAGTGCGTATGGTGACACCTGGAATATTTGGATGCCCAACTGGCTGGGAATTTATTGGGCAGGCGGATTGCAGAACGGGATCCATGCTTTGCCGATCCTGCCGAACGGCGCCCAACTGTGGGAAGGTTACCTGGGAGTGCCCATCTCCTATGGTTGTGTAGTCCTGGGAGCCTATGAATCCAAGCTGCTCTATGATTGGGCAGACCTCGGAACTCCAGTGATCATCCGATGGTGAACAAAGCGCCATTAATGGAATTAAAGGTTTAACTTTGGACAAATCGAACGCATACCAGCAGACAGTGTCACAAGCTCGTTCCGCCTTACGAAGGGGCGAGACAACGTTGGCGTATCAGTTGGCGCAACAGGCGGCAGAGTGGATGCCTGATCGCGAAGATGCCTGGCTGATACTGGCTGCCCTGGTCGAGCCCCAAACCAGCCTGGAATATATTCAGAAGGCCTTGGATGCCAATCCGACCAGCGTGCGCGCCCGCCGGGGTATGGAATGGGCTCGAAAAAGAATGGAGAATAGCGCCCAGCCTGTTTCAGACTCCAATCCAGAGCCTGTCCGTGCATTACGCGACAATGTTTTTGATGAAGTACACACACATGCACCCTTGTCGGCGAATGTAAGTTCAGGAAGGAACCCAGCGAGGAGGCCACGCAGGAGGAGAGGACAAAAGGTTCTGGCACCTATTCTGCTGGCGTTATCCGGTTGTGTCATCTTTGGATTCGCAGCCTGGTCTGCGGTCACTTCGCCGGTGCTGGCTTCCTTGCTCCGGGTCAAGGATTCTCCGCAATCCCCGCAAACCGGAGGCCCGTCCTTCGCAAGGGTATTGATCCCCAAGCCAATTTCTGGACCAGCTGAGCCCGACTTGATCGCACTCGCTACACCAACCCTAACAAATCTCGACGAGCGAGTAAGTGTCACCGAAACCAGTTCGGCCGGCGAACTTAATGCCGACCTCTCATCTCTCTTGCAGGTGGTGCCTCCGATCTCCACTGAGCCATTTGGTGATTTGGTGACACCGACCCCTGAGTTACTTTCACTCCCGGCCAGTCAAACCGAACCTCCAGTCGAGCCATCCACACCGGTCGGACCTACCGAAACGCCCGGTGCAATGGTCGCGCAGATCGTTCCCGATACGCCTACACCGGAGTACGTTCCGCCCGCTGAACCAGCTCCGGTGCCAGTCAAGCCGGCGCAATCTTCTTCCGGAGGAGGTGGCCATTGGATCGATGTGGATCTCTCCCAGCAGCGCTTGTACGCCTATGAAGGCGATACCATCGTGAATTCTTTCCTGGTATCCACGGGAACCTGGCAAACGCCGACGGTGACGGGCAAGTACAAAGTCTGGATCAAACTACGCTATTCTGATATGACCGGTCCCGGTTATTACCTGCCGGATGTCCCTTACGTTATGTATTTTTATGGTGACTACGGTATTCACGGGACCTACTGGCATAACAACTTCGGTACGCCCATGAGCCACGGCTGTGTCAACCTGTCCATCCCGGATGCAGCCTGGTTATATGACTTCTCCGCAGTCGGCACGACGGTGAATGTGCATTATTAATATTGAATCTCAGGGGGATATGGATAAGAAATTCCAACTACCGAAATAATATGCTGGCCTTTCGGGGAGGATTAAACCAGTCTAAAGCCAAATGAATCTAAAAATGGTAAACTCCTAACGTTTAGCACAATTTCAACAATGGGAAATCTTGGATTTTATATATCCGAAACCATCCATTGATCAACAGAGGCTTTGATAAGCATGTCATCGATCTCGCGTCGGGATTTCTTAAGAATATCGAAATTCGGCGCGCTCAGCCTGGGTCTTGACCTTTTCAACCTGGATCACCTCCGACCCGCTCCGCCTGCCAGCCACGGTCGGATTATTAAGAGCGGGATCGCCATGTTTGCTGAACCCATGTTCAAAGCAAAGCAAACCCACGTCTTTGGACGGGACGAGGTCGTACAGCTTTCCGCCGAAGTAGACGGTGATGAAGGCAATCCATTCAACAAAGTCTGGTACCTGGTCAATGGAGAAGGCTATACCTATTCAGGCTGGGTGCAGCCTGTTGAAACCGTTTACCAACGGCCGGTTCTTAACCTGCCAGAGGGCGGTCAGGTGGGGGAGATCATGGTGCCGGTTTGTGTCTCCCGCCTCGAGCCTTATGTTTTCGCCAGAAATGGACTGCGCCTTTTCTATGGCAGCACGCACTGGGTGAAAAACGTCTTGGTCACCAACCAGGAAAAGAGCCTATGGTATCAGATCTATGATTCACATTTGAAAGTCTCCTTTTATGTGCCCTGCCATGAGATGCGGTTGGTTCCCGATGACGAATTGTCGCCTATTTCTCCTGAGATCGCAGAAATTTCGAAAACCATCCTCGTAGACCTGGGATTGCAATTGGTGACCGCGTTTGAAGCAGATCTGCCTGTGTTTACTGCACGTTGTTCCAGCGGTGCCAAGGGCACCTGGACACCCATGGGCGAGTTTCGAACCTATCACAAAGGCCCATCCATCCATATGAACAATGAAGGCGATGCGGTGGACGACTTCTATGACCTTCCGGGTGTACCCTGGGTGACTTTCTTTACGAGTGAAGGGGTGGCATTCCACGGGACATACTGGCATAATGACTTCGGGCGGCCCCGTAGCCATGGATGTGTAAACTTGCCCATGCACGCGGCAAAATTCCTGTATCGCTGGACCAGACCTTTTGTCCCGATCGGGACTGAATACCTGCACCTTCCTGGGGAGGGGACGCGGGTTGTGGTGATGAATTCCAAATTATTAAACTAAGGATTGAAATATGAACCCGATTTTCCAATTCGATCACTACTTGTTAAAACGTCAAGTCCTGGCACTGACCGGAAAATTCCGAATTTATGACCCGAACGATAACCTGATTCTCTTCAGCGAACAAAAGATGTTCAGACTGCGGGAGGATATCCGGGTTTACTCGGATGACCAGAAGACCCAGGAAGTTCTGATGATCAAGGCAAGGCAGATTATGGATTTTTCCGCCGCGTACGATGTTGTGGAAAGCGCCACAGGTCAAAAAGTAGGCGCCCTGAGGCGCAAGGGATTCAAATCCATCCTGCGGGATGAGTGGGAGCTAATGGATGCCTCGGATCAAGTGGTGGGTTTGCTGTTCGAGGACAGCATGGGGCTGGCGCTGCTCCGCCGCCTGCTCATGGGATCACTTCTTCCACAAAATTATGACCTCACCATTGGCACGGATCGATGCGCAGATATTAAGCAGCGCTTCAACCTTTTCGCCTATCACCTGGACATCGATTTCAGCATGGATATTTCCCGGAAGTTGGATCACCGGCTCGGCATCGGTGTCGCCATTCTGCTGGCGGCAGTTGAAGGAAAACAAACCAGTTGATGGATTATGACTAAGAAAGCTCTATTTGAAGGGCTCGTTTTCGATGAAGCGGACCGGATGGTCGCCACAACCCTGGTGGGAGGGGAGCCGTTCTACGTGGTGAATGACCAGGGTTTCAAACGCCATATCCCATCTGAACAGGTGGACCGCCAGGTGCTTATCCAGATGCAGGAGTTAATGAAGGGGAATGAAGGAGCCATCTCAGAGCAGACCGCCAAGATGTTGGGCCAGGAGGACATCTTCACCCGAGCCATGCTGGAGCAGCAATTGAAAAATATCGACAGGCAATTCGACCAGCTCCTGCAAACAGGCATCCCGGAAGAGGGACGGGCTTACCTGGGCATGCTCGGATTTAAAGTGGTTATCAACCACCATGGAGAGGTTATTAAAGTTGAACAACCCAGCGCGCCGCCGGATCCGGATGGTGAGGAATGATCACAGACGCAGCTGATGCAAGCTGGCGTCACTAACTTGTTAGCTGCTCTTCTTGGGATTTTGATCCGCTTGAGCGGCCCGCCGCGCGAGGATCCTTCCATAAATGCTGTTGCCGATCACGCGTTCCGTGCCCGCCATGAGCTTGCGGATGTTCGGACGAAGAGCCCAGATCAATAAAATTTCAGCAACGACCGGATAAAGCACATCCACCCAGGGCATTTGACCCTGCACGGCGCGCACGGAAAATAATATGATCGCGAACAACGCCACGCTCATGGTCGCAACAGAAGCTATGCCCAGGCTGAAAAAGACCAGCGCGCCCAGGGGTAGGACTATCAGGATCGAGGGCGCCCAGAGGCCCAAGGCGCCTCCCATGGACGGCGCACCACCTGCCCCGCCTCGTAATCGGATGAACCTGCCATTCTCGTCAAACTCAGGGAGAAACATGGAGTGATTATGTCCAACGATGACAGCCAGGGGAGCAAGCACATGCAGGAGATGATTCCCGGGGCTGATCCACCCAGCGAACCACACCGCGGCGGCGGCCTTCAAGATGTCGAGGCCGGCTGTCAATAATCCCGCGGTAAGACCTGCAGCGCGCATGGCATTCGTTCCGCCGGTCCGGCCGCTTTCAACCCCGCGTAGATCCTTGCCGGTTTTTAATTTTACGACCAATAGGCCAAATGGAATTGAGCCGATTACATACGACCCGATCAAAATGAGAGCGGTGAGCAGTCCTGGATTATCCGTAGATCCTCCGAGTTCTTTCCTTAAACAAAGAAAAAGCCGATACTAGTGTGGAGGGAATTTTATGTTATTTAACACACACCCAAATGTGAATTCCATATATTAAAAACACAAAATGTCAATGCTCGTTGCAGTGAACTTCATCAAGTTGTGAAAAGCTGGTCCATCCTATCGCAGCAGGATGGCTGCAGACCAGGCGGCTCCCACCAGCAGGGACGGACCTATCGCAGCCCGGACGAGCGGAATATTTTCAGTGAGATTGATCGACAGGGAGGTTAACCCGTAGAGAGGGCCGACCAGGGCAAGCCCATATTGGATGGGCGTCAGCGGCCAGTAATGCAAACCAGCAGCAATCTGTGTGCAGATTAGACCAATACCGACCGCCCAGGGAAAATCCCAGCGATCTCTGCCGTCCAAATGCAGGATCCGCAGGGTGATTAAACCGGAAGTCAGGAATACGACCGGAATCAACAGGAACATTCGAAAGGCTGCCAGCCTCAACGCGGTTACCAGGATCAAGAACAACGCATACGCAAGTGCGGTCAATCCCGCCCTGGCCAGCCCGTAATAAGTTGAGGAGGGTTCAACAACTTCAACCTCAGCCAGGAATACACCGGCAAGCAGGATGCCCGCGATCCCAAATCCTAACCACCAGTCCTGTCCATCGGGCAGCAAAGCCAGCGGGGCACCAATGACAAAGGTCGTCAGGGTTGGCAGGATCAAATGTTCCGTGACGGTTTTATTCTCGACACCGATATGTGCGTGCAGCAGCCAATCCATCCCCGTGGCTGTGAGACCCGCGGCGAGCAGCGTCATGGCCGTGCTCAGGCTGAGAGGATAGGAAAAATAAAATCCCGGCAGGTCGACGCTTAGGATGAATTGCGGGGAATGAATCAAACGGGTTAGCGCGTACGTCAGAAGCACCGAGGCTATCAAAACGCCCAGCCGGTCCGCGTCCAATGCGCCCGCTCTTTTTTGTTGCATACATCGATTCTACCTCACCGAATAGACGGGCAATGTTAGCCATCCAGGTGGTTTGGTTGGAACCTCCATCAACCCTGCGGTGTATGGTTGTAGGTCGATTTTAATTCACCGACCAGAAAACAATTTAATTTAGGATTAAGGAGTGAAAATGACAACCAAACGTAAATGGTTACTATCCATACTCTTGGTGCTGAGCTTGTTAGTCCTGCCCACAGTGTTGGTTTTTGCCAAGTCAATAAGCTCACTAACCATCAGTGGACCTGGAATCAAAGGGGAAATCAAGCTTGATGAGCCAGAGGCAATGCAACGACTGCTTGAAATAGGTTTTCTCTTTGGTGAGTATTCGCTCGCTCCAAAATCGGATGACCCCGGCGAGGGCTATCGCATACTCGCATATCTCTACCTGGATGGTCCGACGGTGCCTTTCGTGGAACTAACCTATTATCCTTCAGCCAAGGGGCAAGCTGGACTTGTGAATTACACGGCTCGCCTGAAGAGCGATGGGATGGATATGGCTCCGGTTGACGATTGGCGCAGGGTTCCCTCAACTGTAGCTGAGCAGGTGTATGCAGTTTTTGCCAGCCAGGGCGTGATGTTACAGCCAATTTCTTTTTCGAATTCAGGTCAAGCACTGCCTGCGCAGTCCAGCCGTGATGTAGAAAAGGAACCAGAGTCATCGCAAGACTTCATAATTGTCTGGTTGTGGGCAGCGGTATGGGTCCCCATGGCTGCCCTCATTGGTTTTGTCCTGCAGAGGCTGACCATCAAACTCCATCCATCAAGCGGTGCATGATTTGATCTAGCATTTGATCTACATATAGGGAGGAAAACACCCCACCCATCAATTTTGGGGGTGGGGTGTTTTACTTTATATATGATTAATCTCCGGCCTATACCAGCTCACGATACAATAAAAATAAACGGAGGCTGGATGGACCCTAATGCAACTCACGGCTTGTGGGCTGACCTTTATCAACCCAAGCTCGCGCCAGAGCAGGCGGATATCAGCATACTTGGCATTCCCTATGATGGAGCCGTGTGCTCCCGACCTGGTGCGGCCATGGGTCCCTCCCGGATGCGTTTCTGGTCACAGCACCTGACCCCATTTAGTGAGAGACGCATTCGATTGGAAGGCATTTCAATAGCTGACCTTGGCGATCAGACCATCTCCGACCAGGAAAGAGATTTTGATAGGGTGGATAAAATAATCTCAGCACTCACCAATCTCCCGATCGTTCTGGGAGGCGACCATTCGATTACCATACCCGTACTGCGAGCCCAGCGGAAGCGATTTTCGAACCAGCGCCTCGGCCTGTTATGGCTGGATGCCCATCCAGACCTCTGTGATGTGTTTACCGGTTCGAAATTATCCCATGCCTGTGTATTACGCCGCGGATTGGAGGCGGGAATTCGGCAGGAGGATGTATGCCTGGTAGGGCTGCGGTCATGGGAACCGCAGGAGATCGATCTGATCGAGAATGGCGCTATGCACGTGTTCACCGCGGCCCAGGTGAACGAGGCGGGAATCCGTGAGGTTGCCGCTCAGGTCGTCCGGTCGCTGAGGCGCTGCGAGGCGATCCACATATCCCTCGACATCGATTGCCTTGATCCAGCCTATGCGCCCGGGACTGGCATACCGGAGGCCGGGGGACTGAGCACACGCGAGGTCATCACCCTGCTCCAATCCTTGCAGGGACTACCCCTAGTCGGCCTGGACATCGTTGAGGTCGCACCACCGATCGACCCTTCTGAATCCACCGTATTTGCTGCATTAAAGCTCATCATGGAGTTTATCGCATTGGTCGCAAGCGAAAAAAATGGAAAAATGAAAGGATGACGCTAGTTTATTGGCTGGGTTCGCCTTATAAAAATAATTTCTTTATCACAAAAAAAACATGCTTATGGCTTCGCCTCGAGGAGTGCGGTCAGCTTCGATAGAGACATACGCCAGCCGGTCTCATTGTCTTCAGTGGATAGGCCGGGTGGTAGATTATCGTGGACAGCGAGTATCTCCGTTCCGCCTTTCTTGTCGGTAAAGGTGAAGGTAATCGTCATTTCACCCTGCAGTAAGGGATCTGCGGTTTCAAACTCAACAACTTCAATCACCTGCTCGTTTGGGATGAGCTTAACAAACCGTCCGTGGTAGGTATCCGTGTTGGGAGTAGTCTTGCCGGTTTCCAGGGGCGAGTGGTAAGTAAGCGAGATGCGGAACGTGCCGCCCTCACGTCCATCAAATTCATGGATGATGATGGTCATTCCGTCCGGCACCATCCATTGAGCAATAGATTCCGCAATGATCAAGGCGTTAAAGACGCGGTGACGTGGCACGTTAACCCATACGCTAAGCTCGGTCGTCCGATCATCCATACGCTAATCTTCGGGTTTTCTATTTTTTAGATGTTGACCTTGATTTTTTCCCGCTCAAATCTGTAATTTTAAAGACGTTTCCGCGCCGATCATACGTTGTCCACTTGCCGGTCTGTTTTCCGTGGAGGAAGGTACCCGAACGAAGTTTTGACCCATCCTTCCTGAACCATACCCAGTAACCTTCTTCCACCTCATTCACAAGGTATCCCTTTCCCCAGAGTGACCCGTCGTTATGGAAAATTTTATGCAGTTTTTTCGTCGCGTTGACCATGAATGTTTCCTTATTATTAATTTGGAAACCAGAACCTACAAGGTGTGATTGAAGGAAATGTTAACGCTTTTCCTGAAGCTTATTGTTCCAACTCAATACTGTACGTCGTTATTTCTTTGACCCTTGATCGCGTAGAAGCACCTGCGAAAATATATACATGGCAGAATGCGAAGGATTTTCCTGCTGTGGTGGTTAGCGTACCGTTGGCAGCGGCTCCATTTCCATGGGTCAGGATATTATCGATAACAAGTTCTTCAGGGTGCAAATCATTAAATGACTCATCCAAGGCGAGGGCATATGCTTTTATACCTTCAACTTTTCCGACTCCAACCCTGTTCCAAACGACATCATCTGAAACCTGCGCGACAATCTTTGAGATTTTCCCATTGGCGATGGAAGTGATCAGTTCCTTCAGCAACAGCTTCTTGGGTGCGTTACCGCAATCTTCCTTGCAAATGACCTTTACCATCCCAGATTTCCTAAGTGCTTAAAGACGAATTCAATATCTATGT
>MGNL01000009.1 GCA_001796785.1 Chloroflexi bacterium RBG_16_51_16
CTGGCGACTTCGGATGCGGTCACGGCAGCGCGTGGGATCTCAATCATCGTGCCGAACTTGTAATCGAACTCGATCTTCTTTTCCTGCATAACATCATTTGCGATCTTTTCAAGGCGCGGCTGGATCCATTCCAGCTCCTTGACCGTGCCAGTCAGCGGGATCATCACCTCGGGTTTGACCACGATGCCCCGTTTGCTGCAATCGGCGGAAGCCTCAAAGATAGCCCTCACCTGCATCTCGACGATCTCGGGCATATAGATGCTGAGGCGAACACCGCGCAAACCCAACATCGGATTCGATTCGTGCATGCTTCGAACAGCCTGGAGCAGTTTTTCCTTTTCAGGCAGACCGGTGGTCTCACCCTTCACGCGCATGGTGATGACCTCTTCCAGGAGGGTTTCCTCGGAGGGCATGAATTCATGCAGAGGCGGGTCGATCAGCCTGATGATAACGGGATATCCGTTCATGGCTTCGAACAAGCCGTCGAAATCAGCCCGCTGGTACGGCAGGAGCTCGTTCAGAGCCAGCTTGCGTTCAGCGATCGAAGCGGCGAGGATCATGCGCTGGACGATGGGCAGCCGCTCGGGCTCGAAAAACATATGCTCGGTACGGCAAAGACCGATACCTACAGCGCCATACGAACGCGCCCGACGGGCATCCTTGGGATAATCGGCGTTCGCCCAGACCTGCAAGCCGCGGGTCGGCCAGCCTTTCGGTGCAAGGCGCACGTCCTTACGAGCGCATATCGCATCCGCCCAATTGAGGAGGGTTAATAATTCCGTTTGTTCTTCAAGCGAAGGCGCAGAGGTTTGAATTTTTCCTAGAAATACTTCACCGGTGGTGCCATCCACGGATATCCATTCGCCCTCGTTGACAACCTTATTGGCCATGGTCATGGTGCGCTTATCGAGGTCGATCTTGACACCAGAGGCACCGACCACGCAGGGAATTCCGAACTGGCGTGCAACTACCGCGGCGTGTGAGGTGGCACCTCCTTCACTCGTAAGAATGCCCCTGGCAGCCAACATCCCATGAACATCATCCGGCTTGGTGAACGGCCGGACCATGATCACTTCCTGCTTCTCTTCCTTACCCTGTTTCTCTGCGGTATCGGCATCAAAATAAACCTGCCCGACCGCGGCGCCTGGTGAGGCATTAACACCTTTGGCGACCGCGCGGCCTTCCTTCTCCGCAGCATTCTTCGCCTCAAGGTTGAATTGCGGATGCAAAAGGGCATCCACATTTTCCGGCGTTACCCGCCGAACTGCTTCTTCACGGGTGATCAATCCTTCATTAACCATCTCGACCGCGATCTTGACGGCTGCCTGTGCAGTTCGTTTGCCATTGCGAGTCTGGAGCATCCATAATTTACCGCGCTCGATAGTGAACTCCACATCCTGCATGTCCTTGTAATGATTTTCCAGCCTGGAGGTGATGTCCATGAACTGTTTGTAGACCGCAGGCATCTTCTTGACCAGATCAGCGATCGGCTCCGTATTACGTATACCCGCTACAACATCCTCGCCCTGGGCATTCAGCAAATAATCACCATACATCAACTTTTCACCCGAGGCGGGATTGCGGGTGAAGGCTACGCCAGTGCCCGAATCGAAACCCATGTTACCGAACACCATGGTGACAATATTGACCGCCGTCCCCAGGTCATCGGGTATTTTGGTGGCGCGGCGATAATCGACTGCGCGTTTGCCCATCCAGGATTTGAAAACAGCGGCGGTGGCAAGCTCCAACTGTTTGTAGGCATCCTGTGGAAATTCCTGGCCGGATTCCTTTTTGTAGATCTTTTTATATAAGCCGACCAGTTCCTTCCAATCCTCTGCGTTCATATCAGTGTCAACCTTGTAACCCTTTTTTGACTTGTACTCCGCAAAAGGGTGCTCGAAGGCTTCATCGGCAATATCCATGACGACCGTCCCGAACATCTCAACCAGACGGCGGTAGGAATCATAGGAAAAACGAGGATTTCCGGTCTGCCGGGCGAGTCCCTCGGTGGAAACATCATTCAAGCCAATATTCAAGATGGTGTTCATCATGCCGGGCATGGAGAACTTCGCACCTGACCGGCACGAGACGAGCAGTGGGTTCGTCGGATCACCGAACTTCTTTCCGGTGCGTTTTTCCACCACTTTCAGTGCGGCAAGTTCCTGCACCCACATCCCGGCGGGAAATTTTCCCGTTTTGCGATATTCGTTGCAAGCCTGGGTCGTGACCGTAAATCCCGGAGGCACGGGTACGCCGGCCCGGGTCATATCAAAAAGTCCCGCTCCCTTGCCACCCAACAGAACGCGTACTCCATCCCAGGAACCGGTTTTTTTCTCGGCTTCCTTCACCTCATCGAACAAATAGATCCACTTGGTCATGCTGCCTCCAACGGAATAACCCGCGCCTGAAACGGCGGCAGGGAAGTTACGATGATTGAGGAGTGGACGGTATTAATCCGCTCCACTCCTCAATGGTCATGTTAAGTCTATAATTTTTTGGCCGGAAAATTCAGTTGTGAAATTTCACACCCAAATTCCTGATATTCTACCAAATAAACCTGTAAAGCACTAATAATTTAGTAACCTTAATTAAAATTAATTGTGAATTCATTTCAATTCACTCCTAATACTATGATTTGGTTTTGTTAATCGTTTGCAAACTTAAAAGTCCGGTGTCTAAGTGATAATCAGCCGGGGAGACCCTTTATGGCAAACGACGTTTTGATCATTGACGATGATAAAGGTATCACCGATTTACTTACCATGCTGCTAAAAAATCATGGCTTCAACACTACGGCAGCCAATACGGCGGCCGACGGGTTGGAGTACATGAAGGAGAACACTCCAGACCTGATCATCCTCGATATGATCATGCCGAATATGAACGGATGGGAGACCTGCAAGGCGATACGTGCGGTGAGCAACGTTCCCATATTAATCCTCTCTCCACTGGACGATCCACGCATGATCGCGAGCATCCTGGATGCAGGTGCGGATGATTTCCTGATCAAACCGGTGCCGAGCAGCGTATTGGTTGCTCACATGAAGAAGCTGATCCGCAGAACCGGAGGGCTCGAGATCAACCCATTGCAACCCATACAAGCTCAATATCACGATTGAAAGCCGCTGCAGTAATATCGTCAGCATCGAAATAAGTTAAATTTTCCAAAATATACGGCGGAAAGAACAATCCCCGCACTCCAAGGGAAGGAGGGCGGGGATTTTACTTAACAATATTGCCAGAGTTGGGATGCCGACTTGAATATTTCTACGAGGCCAGCTTCAACTTCATTGTAATTGTTTTAATGCCCAGGCAGTTTCAACGGCGGCCTCGATCATGGGAAGGTGACCCACACCCGCCAATTCAAGGAGCCGGGCTGCAGGCAATGCCTGCCGGGTTTCACGGGCGCGCTCGATCGGAATCAGATCATCCTTGTCGCCATGAACAATTACAACCGGCTTCTGAAACGACGACAAGAAGGATGTGGAATCGCTCCGTTCAGCCATCGCCTTCAACGCCCCGATCATGCCGGCTTTGGATTGCGCCGCCATCAACGAATGCATCCGCCGCTGCAGTGAGGGATCGGGTGTTAATTTTAACGACATGGCATCGGCAACCACAGCAACCCCTTTTTCGGTCACATCGGATGCAGTTTTGTACCTGCCTTCCTTTCGCTCTGGTGGATCTGCCAGCAGCTGAGTGGAGACTAATCCCAATCCAAGCACTCGGTCCGGATGAAGCCTGGCAAATGCCAGGGCAAGATAACCGCCCATGGAGTGACCGCTGACGAATGCTTTATTTACTCCAAGCTTTTCCATCAGGCTCAGGAGATCCCCGGACATTTCCTCCAATGTATACTGCGCCTCTACTGTACTTGAAGCACCAAATCCACGCAGGTCAGGCAGGATCAAGTCAAAGTTCTTGTCGAGAATACCAGCTGTTTTATCCCAGATACTGTGATCCAAGGGATAACCGTGCAGCAATAGATGCGGAGTACCTTTGCCGCGCCGGGTATATGCCAGGTTAAAACCATCCAGTGTGATTGTTTCCATTTTCTCTCTCCATTAACCCATTTCGGTTCTAATAATTATAACGGGTCGTTACAATAATAAAAACCTCAGTCCAATACTCTCGTTCAATTGATCGTAGTTCGAATACACATCCCCACTATAACGGGTAACGCTCATGGGGCGATATTTGGCTATTTTGTCATAGCGCAACCAACATTCGGATCTCTCGTATCA
The DNA here is from genome assembly GCA_001796785.1 of Chloroflexi bacterium RBG_16_51_16. Lineage (GTDB taxonomy): Bacteria > Chloroflexota > Anaerolineae > Anaerolineales > Villigracilaceae > RBG-16-51-16. The sequence continues at coordinate 4,245 of MGNL01000009.1, forward strand.
AGAACTCAAGCGATTTATGCTAGACCCTAGACACAACTTATTTGCAGAGCTCTCGTTTATAATAATCAAATTAATCAGTGAAAAAAATCACCATTGATAGATTGACGGACAGGCAACTGCTCTTAGTTCTCACCTACGCCCCGGCTGGGCTGGGTCATCTGAGAGTCACGGATGCCCTGTATACCGGGCTTCCTGAGACCGTGAATCCGGTTGTACTCGGCAGCCAGGATAAATCTATCCAGTTCATCCATAGAATAGTGAGCATTAATCCAATCGGAAGGTCGATTTTTCAGTGGCTGGAAACAGGACCCTTTTCGTTACCAGCCAGCAGGGTATTGAGAAATTTGCTCAGGATGAATACAAGTGTTGTTTACAAAGAAATGTCCGAGGAGTTGAATGAGCGACTCGATCCACCTGAGAGGATTTTGGTAGTATGCACCCACTTCAGCCTGGCTCACAAACTGGCAGCGATCAAAGAAAGACTACAAGCGCAAGCGGGTGTCCGGATAGTCTTAGCAGTTTTCGTCACCGATGATACATTCAAGCCTATATGGTATATAGACGGAGCGGACCTCCTGGTTGTGCCCAGTCGACTTATCAAGAAGAAATATGTCGCCTACGGCAGACGCCTGGCAAAGAAAGTAAGGATCGAAGTAATCCCCTATCCATTAAATCCAAACCTGGGAAAAAAGTTGGGTTCGGTTCAGATGGCTGATAAGGCCCATCAACTGGATGCCAAATCCAAGGGTCGAATCCACGTTTCCATTCCCATCTCCGGGGCGGCTGTGGGCACAGAATATTTTTCCAGGCTGATTGCTCTCTTGAGGCAGAAATCTGAGCGGTTCTTCTTTCACGTCGTTACCAAGGATGCCCCCTTTACCAGTAACTTCATATCCCAATTGAGAGGCAAATCCTGGGTCGACTTATGTGTCGCAAAAAAGGACCGGGAAGTAGTAGATCTCTACGACGACCTCTTGGAAAAGCACACTATCTCGCTCGAGGTGACCAAGCCAAGCGAGCAAGCTTTCAAGGGTTTAATAGGAACACGAGCGCGGGGTGGGGTCATTCTGCTCTTTTCACAACCCGTGGGCAGCCAGGAGAGCGACAACATGGATTTCCTTCTGCGGCATTCCCTGATTCCATCGAAGGAAACGAATGCGCACCTTTGGAAGCTGGCGGGTAAACACGACCGGCTGCCGCCGGTACTTCGATCGAAGTTATTAAGAGAATCGCGACGCTGGAGGGGCGTGCGGATTCCAGGCGATCCTCAGGCGGCCTCGGACTTCATCTGGTGGATGATTACCTCTGGCGTTTTTACTCAGATGCTTGAAGGAAACGTAAACCGCAAAGTGATTGATTCAAAATCAAGAATCCTGGGATCGGATGGTGTTGCCGAATTTTGGGAATTAGCCACATCCATCTAACGGTCAATTAGAAATTATTTCCAATTCACTTTGACTTTTAATATGCTGTCAAGCCTGGATCGATAATTTACGTAACCATGCTCCCGTCCAAATTCGAATACCCTGCGGGTGATATCCACATCCGTTTTGCAATACTCCGCCACCTTATCCAATAGACCCTGCCTGAACCATTGGACAGATTGGACACCATCCGCGCTTTTGGAGGTTCCCAGGCTCGCAGAGGCGATTGCATCCAGGCTCAGACGGAAACCGAGAGTTCGGCTGATATCCAGCATTAGATCCAAAGTAGGAAGGGTAGCCAGGTTGAATCCAGCAGCATACGGCAGCAAGACAAGGTAATCAAATTCCTTCAAGTTGAAACCGATCACCCTTTGAGCGGATTTTAGCTCTTCCAGGAGGTCAGGCACATCTTTTTCCCAATAAACGAAGAAATCATCACGTGTCTCGGACCACGTGACTGCGCAGGCAACTCTCAGCCGGGTGATATTGGGTTTACCGCCCACGTCCTGAAAAAGGTTTTGGGTTTCGAGATCAAAAAATACGTCGTTCATCAGAATTCTAAATGACGATAAGGGCAATTCGGTTCATCTAGTTACCGATTGATGATCATCCCTCAGCCAATCTCTTGAAAATATTATCGCCTGATCACGAGTAACGACTTTACCGACGGCTTGTGCCTCCCGAATGGCTTCGAGCAATCGTCCGAGCTGTTCACCAGGTTGGAGATTAAGCTCAACCATCAAATCGTTGCCATCAAGAAGCTTCAGCGGGGAAATGCTTTCCTGAGGCTTTTCCCAGTAGTTTTCAAGAAGGAGGCGAGCAACGGATAGGGCTGCAGACCAAGTCTCCTGTGTCAGCGAGGAGTCCTGGGTGCCGCGTCGATCCGCCAGACCGAGCAACACAAGGTCCACACCGGCCGCGCCTGCATCCCGGAAAAACCGGTAGATCGCCCTGCGGGATGGAGGTTTTGATTCAGCTTCCATCCGGCTGACATGGTAATGAAACCGCATATGGTTACGAATGATCACATCCAAGCGTTCCTGTTCATCCCTGCTCAGGTGCAGGCGGTCGGCACATTCGACGGCGATCCGGGCTCCCGCTTCAGCATGTCCAAGGAAGCGCATCCTCCCGTTCTCATCGACCGACCGGGTTTGAGGTTTGGCGACATCATGGACCAAGGCAGCAAAAAAAAGCAGCCCGTGAATAGAGCGTTCCGGGTTGAGCGAGTTGGCAAAATGCGCAGCAAGTTGTTCACGATATCGACCAAGCTTAAGGCTGACAAGGCCGGTAAACAGATCATTAGTCTGGTCCGCATCATATCCAACATGCAAGGCTGATACTAGCGCTTCGAGGTATCTCAAGACTGCGAGGGTGTGATCCCAAACATCGTGCACATGAGGGGCAGGCTGCGCCTCACCTTTCAACCGGGTCAACTCCGGCAGAAAATAGGGCAGGACACCCAGGATCTCAAGTGCCCTCAGGCTGGCGTCGGGTTGAGGGCCATCCAGGATCTTGAACAGCTCATCCCGCAGTCGTTCCGGGGATGTTTGCTGAAGAGTGTCTGCGGATGCCTTTGCCCAGCGGCGTGTTTCCGGATCGATCTGGAATGCCAGAGCAGCAGCAAAACGGACAGCACGCAAGATGCGAACCGGGTCTCGTTTGAAAGAATCCGCAGAGCAGGCTCGGATCTTTTTAGCGTGCAGATCACGCACTCCACCCAAAGGGTCAAGCATCGATCCATTTCGAAGATCATAGGCCAGCGCGTTGATGGTGAAGTCGCGTCCCTTTAGATCCTGCTCAATATCCTGTCCGCCCTGGAAGCGGTTGAAGTCCAGAAATGTTCGTTTGCCGAGTTCATCAGTCACGATGACCCGACCGATATCCCGCGCTTCATCGAGGGTGAAGTAATCCGCTTTCAATTTATTCGCAACCCGACGAGCGAAAGGGATGGCATCCGCCGGGAGAGCAAAGTCCAGGTCAGGCGACCCGCGCTGGAGGAGCATATCCCTCACCCCCCCACCGACAAGGTAGATCTCCTGGTCAGGTGTGAGCAATGTCTTGACTTTTTCCACCAGGGGGTGAACCTGAATTTCAGGTGGCATGTAACTGATAACCGGTTTTTCCTTGTGGCGGATTGACTGGGCTAGACGGAGTGCCTGCCCGGGTGTGCCGCCCTGGGCGATTACTTCTCCGCCGAGCTTCGCTACCCATCGGCCAGCGTAGGTTGTTTGCTTCCCTTTTTTGTCTTTCACTTTATGGGGAAGGTTTGTATTTTTCCAGGTCAACTACGCCGACGAACGGCAGGTTGCGATAGTACTCATCCAGGTCAAGCCCGTAGCCGAACACGAATTTGTTAGGGATTGCAAAACCGCGGTAATGGATGGGCACAACGGCTTCGCGCCTCTCGGATTTGTCCAGGAGCGCACAAACCTTAAGGCTGGCCGGCTGGCGGGTCTGCAGGATCTCAAGCACGGAAGCGATGGTATTACCGCTGTCCACGATATCTTCAA
>MGNL01000010.1:0-3735 GCA_001796785.1 Chloroflexi bacterium RBG_16_51_16
TCAGAATAAAATATTTTTTCGACTTGCTGTTTTAAGCCACTGATCCAACCGATTAGAGCTCTCAAAGCTTAAACAAAATATTACAAGCCTGGAGATTACCATCCAGACTTGTATTTTCTCAACTACAGCCAGCGCGGGATGAACGATTTGCCTGGACTACACGCCCGGCATGACGATCTTCAAAGGTGAGATCAACCGATAACCCGTCTTGAAGATCTCCACCAGGTTTCCCAGGATCGCAAGTCCAAGCACCGCTCGTATACCTGTTTGCGCCAGCGCACCCAGGACCCTGGCTGCCTCCGGATCGAAGATCCCGGTCTTCAGCAATGACTCGGCAGTGATGGCCAGGATGGATGGACCGAGAAGCAGCGGGAGTGCGATCACGATCTGGAGCACCCGGTTGGAAATGGAAATGAGACGGGTTGAGGTTCCCCAACGCCCACGGCGGATCAATCCTATTTGCAGGACGAGCTCCATAACCCAGGTTAAATTGATCCAGGGCAGCCACTTGAAAAAAGCTTCGGTGAGGATAGGGTAGGCTGTCCAGCTGCCATCCAGCGGGGATCGATACCATAAACCAACCAGATGCGGATATCCATTGAAGATGATGAGGGCAGCGGTGGTCATTACGATGGCCAGCACTGGTTCCCACAATTTCACTTCGTCCGGCTCGGACACTTTCAGCAGGTCATCAGGATTCCACTCACGATCCACGTCCAGTTTGAATTCGGAGGCCGGCACGAACCGTTCGAGCACGGCAAAGATAATCACGATGATGCCAAATGCTTGTATGGCCGCGGTAAGTACACCCGAAAAACCTTCACCGATGGCTTTGAACAAATCTCCGATATTGGATACCGGTTGGGTGGCAACGTTGATCCCCAGCAGCACCGTTAACACAATCACCAGGACTGTCAGCGCGATCCCCACGATCTTGACGAAAGAAGGGAACATGCGCGGGCCGATCAGATACGGCATGGGGTTGTAGGACTCTGCCACCTTATCCGGTGCACCGTATTCTTTTAGCAGTTCTTTTTCCATTTGCTCATCCGCGGGTCGGCCGGCCTTCCGGCTGCGATCCTCGAGCATATCCTCCAGGGTCGAGCGCAGCTCCGCCTCGATATCCGCCCGACTTGAGCGCGGCAGGTGCCGTGCGACTTTTGCAGCATATAGATCGATCAGTTTCATGTCTTATTCCTCTTTCAATTTCATGATTTACGAAAACATCTTCTCCATAGTGGAGACGATACCCGCCCATTCTTTTTTAAGGCGAGCCAGGGTTTTTTTGCCCTCCGGGCTGATGAGATAGTAACGCCTGGGCCGGGTCGCCTCGATCTTCCAGACCGAGCGCAGCAGGTTCTGCGATTCCAACCTGCGCAGAAGCGGATACAAGGTGCCCTGGTCGATCTGCAGTCCCCGGTCGCCCAGCAGTTTGAGGAGCGAGTAGCCGTACTGCTCCTCGCCCAACTGGCTGAGCACGGCAAGGACGATCACACCCCGGCGCAGCTCCAGGATCACATTTTCAAGGGATTCGCTATTTGTCATCTGTTAACCTTTACCGCATTATACTGTATACCGTACAGTATGTCAAGACTTTCCGCCGATTGAATTCCAGAGATCTGGCGGGATGGCATGATAGACTTGCCCGAGCCCACCTATGAAAATTGGCCTAGTCACCGATTCCACCAGCGATCTACCGGACTTCCTGGTCGAGCAATATGGATTGGAGGTCGTACCTTCCATACTCATTCTGGAGGGAAAGGAATTTGCGGATGGCAGGGGCATCTTACGCCAGGAATTTTATAAGCAACTGCCCTTTCTCGGCACGGGGGTGTCCACGGCCGCGCCGTCGATCGGCGAGTTCGCATCCCGTTATGAGAAGCTCATCTCGGCTGGATGTGACCACATCTTATCTATCCACGCGGCAAGCCAGCTGACCACGATCATCAATACCGCTCGACAGGCGGCTGATCAGTATGGTGAGCGAGTCACGGTCGTGGACAGCGGCTCGTTATCGCTCGGACTCGGGTTCCAGGTACTGGCTGCCGCTGAAGCAGCCGAAGAGGGATTGGCCGCGGCGCTGGCGGCTATCGAATCTACCCGGTCGAGGACCTATGTAACCGCTGCACTGGATACGATGAAATACCTGCGGCGCAGCGGGCGCGTGCCGGCGGCGGTCACCCTGGTCGGCGGTATGCTTAACCTCAAACCCCTGGTTGAATTGAAAGACGGGGAATTAAAACGAAGCGGTGCAGTCCGCACAACCGAGCAGGCAAACCAACTCATGCTCAAATCACTGCTGGAGGGTGGGAAGATGCAGCGCCTCGCCATCCTGCACACAGGCGCAGAAGCGCGCGCCCACCAATTCCTGGACCAACTCATGCAATCAAACCATCTCTCTGTGCCAAGGGATGTGCTGATCGTAAATGTGACACCGGTCATCGGGGCACATGTCGGTCCGAATGGGCTGGGGTTCGCGGTGGTGAGGCAGTAAAGCCACTCCCTGACGTAACCTTGAATGCCGCTGCGAACTCACTGGCATCCCGCATGATAGAATAATCTCATGCAGCCCTCGCTGGAGAAACTACGAAAATTCTTTCGCCTCGAACACGAGAACGGATACAGCAACAGCGCCATCATCGGCGGTTTGGAAAAAATACTGGATTTTTGGGAAAGCGAAGCGCGGCTTGACAGCCTGAACGAAAATGTGATCCAGGACGTCGCGGCAAACCTTCGATCTTACACAGGTTTGGATCCAGCCGGCCGCGCCGACAACTTGAAAGTTCTTTGGAAACGTATCGGCGAGACCTACCCGGAAGCGCTTCAAAAAACTGCACCCCGACCTCGCCCGATCAGCACGGATCGTGAAACAACCCGTCCGGCTCAAGGGCCAAGTCTGCGGGATCGCAATGAGCGCAGGCCGCGTCAGACACCTGCCCCGCGGGCCTCGGTCGCGCCAGGCGCCAGGCACAGCCAGACCCCCGCCGCGCTGGATGCCCCCTTAACCGTACTGCAGGGCGTTGGTCCCAAGCACGCTGCCACGCTCGAAAGCCTGGGCATGCAGACCCTGGGCGACATGCTGTATTATTTCCCGCGCCGCTACGAGGATTACAGTCAGCTCAAACCGATCAAAAGCTTGTGGTACGGTGAGCAGGTTACCGTGATCGGTACGATCCAATCTGTATCCACGCGGCCCATCCGCCGCGGCGCGGCCTCGATCGTCGAAGCCGTGCTCGGTGACGGCACCGGCAGCATGCGTTTATCCTGGTTCAACAATCCATGGATGGCGAACCGATTGAAGGAGGGGATGCAAGTCTCCGTCTCGGGGAAAGTGAACCAATATCTCGGCAAGCTGGTCATGAACCAGCCGGAATGGGAACCAGTCGAGATCGAACACCTGCATACGAACCGGATTGTGCCGGTCTATTCATTAACAGCTACGATCACCCAGAAATGGCTTCGCAATCAGATGAACCAGGTTGTCACTTACTGGGCGCCCGCGGTGGTGGATGCCCTGCCCGATCCGTTGAGGGAATCCGCCAAATTGCCGCGGCTGGGCCAAGCTTTATTGCAGGTCCATTTCCCGGATACCCAGGAGCAGCTGAACGCCGCCCAACAGCGTCTTGCCTTTGATGAGATCTTCTTCCTTCAAATGGGTGTCCTGCGTCAGAAGCGGGACTGGCAGCAGTCTGAGGCGCGCCGTTTTTCGAAGGATGACGATTGGGTTGCACAGCG
>MGNL01000010.1:3746-8760 GCA_001796785.1 Chloroflexi bacterium RBG_16_51_16
TGCCTTTCGAACTCACCCAGGCGCAAAAGCGCACTCTCACCGAGCTGCGCACGGACCTGGATGCAGGCAAACCCATGAACCGCTTGCTGCAGGGTGATGTCGGATCGGGAAAAACGGTGCTGGCTGTACTCGCAGCCGCGATCATTGCTTCGCACGGATCGCAAACCGCGGTCCTGGCACCCACCACCATTCTCGCCGAGCAGCATTACCGCACTTTCCAGGATCTGCTGGTGGAAAAGCTTGGTGTATCACAACCAGGCCAAATCAGCCTGCTTACCACCGCTACCCCCGAGGCTGAAAAAGAGACCCTCCGGACTGGGCTCGCGGAGGGAACGATCAAGGTAGTCATCGGCACCCACGCCATCCTTGAGGACCCGGTCCGGTTTGCGGACCTGCAGCTGGCGGTCATCGACGAACAGCATCGCTTTGGCGTCGCCCAGCGTGCCCAGCTGCGCTCGAAGGGCGGCACACCGCATTTGCTCGTCATGACCGCAACACCCATCCCTCGTTCACTGGCACTTACGTTGTATGGCGACCTGGACATCTCCGTCATTGATGAAATGCCCTCCGGGCGCCAGCCCGTCACAACCCACGTGCTCACACCGCAGGAACGCGAACGCGCCTTCACCTTGATCCGCGGGCAGGTCAAGGAAGGCAGGCAGGCGTTCATCATCTATCCTCTCATCGAAGAGAGCGAGAAGATGGAGAACTTACCGGCAGCCGTGGATGAGTATGAAATCCTTTCGAAAGAGGTGTTCCCGGAATTAAAACTGGGGCTGCTGCACGGCAAATTGAAAGCGGAGGAGAAGGAAGAGGGGATGCTCAAGTTCCGCGACCGCGCCTACGACATCCTGGTCTCCACCACGGTTGTGGAAGTCGGCGTGGATGTCCCCAACGCGACCGTCATGCTGATCGAGGGCGCGGACCGATTCGGTCTTGCCACCCTGCACCAGCTGCGCGGGCGTGTCGGACGCGGTGCAGAGAAGTCAACCTGCCTTCTGATCCCCAGCCATGAGGATGCAGCTGAAAATGAAAGACTGCAGGCGATGGTCGAGACGAATGACGGGTTCGTGCTGGCCGAGCGGGATTTGAAGCAGCGCGGCCCAGGCGAGTTCCTGGGCACCCGCCAGGCCGGGTTCGCTTCCAGTCTGCGCATGGCCAGCCTGACGGATCTAAGCCTGATCGAAAAAGCACGTCTCTCCGCGCAGAAATTATTCGCCGAGGATGCGGATCTGGTGAATCCAGATCACGCGCTCCTGAAAGAAGCGTTGATTAAATACTGGGGAAACGGAAAAGGGGATGTTTCGTAATTCGAGGACGGAGCCATCGATGGAGAGGCAGAATATCGCTCTGTACCCATTCACACCAGTTTGATAATTATTGAAAAAGATGTAAGGGAGAATGTATGGTCAAGGCATTGTTCCCAGGAACGTTCGATCCAATCCATTTCGGTCACATCGACATTGCCGAACGGGCGTCCCGCCTGTTCGATGAAGTCGTCATGGCGGTGTATGACAAGCCGCTTAAATCCCTCCTGTTCACGCCCGAGGAACGGATGGACCTGGTCAAGCAGGCCTTCAAGAAGAATCCCAAGATCAGCGTGGTGGGATACAGCGGGCTGACCGTCGATTTCTGCCGCAAGGTCGGTGCGCATGTGATCGTGCGCGGCTTGCGGGTCTTCTCGGATTTCGAATTGGAATTCCGCATGGCGCTCGCCAACCACCGCCTTGCACCGGATGTGGAGATAGTGGCATTTATTACCAGCGAAGAACACACATTTCTATCCTCGACAACCGTCCGGGAAATTGCTATGTTAGCAGGGGACGTGTCGAGCATGGTCCCGCCGCACGTCGATAAAGCCTTGAAGGGCAAGGCGGTCGGCTATGATGGTGAAACCAGCCTGCCCAGCTCTTTACGAGATTGATTTGTGCTAGAATCGAACGGGTGAAAATTCGCGAGATGATCAGATTGATTGAAGAAGATGGTTGGTATCTGATAACCACGAAAGGCAGTCACAGACAATACAAACATCCTCAAAAATCTGGACGAGTAACCATAGCCGGTCATCCAAGCCATGATCTCGCTCCTGGAACGATTAATAGCATATTGAAACAGGCGCAACTTAAGAAATCAAATGTGAAAGAGGAATAGATGTATCGTTTCCTTATTGTTGTTGAAAAAGCTCGAAATAATTATTCAGCATATTCCCCCGACCTACCTGGTTGTGTGGCGACGGGATCAACTCGGGATGAAGTGACGCTTAATATGCATGAGGCGATTGAATTACATGTGCAGGGGCTTATTGAGGATAAATTACCCGTGCCCGAGTCGCAGAGTTTCGCTGAGTATATAGCTGTCACCGCATAACTACAGCGGATTTGAGGATCGTATGGACATCCTGCAGCTCATCGACCGACTCGAAGAACTCTTTAACGAAGCCAAGGCCATCCCGCTCACCCATAATGTAGTCGTGGATGAAGACCGCATGCTGGAATTGATCGACCAGATGCGTATCGCCATCCCCGACGAGGTGAAAAAAGCCCAGACGGTTGTGTCACAGCGCGACCGGGTCATGGCGCAGGCGCAGGAAGAGGCCAACCGCACGGTCTCGCTGGCGCGCGAGAAAGCCGATCAGATGGCCCAGAAGGACATGGTTGTGCAGGAAGCCCAGCGCCGCGCCGAGCAGATCCTGGCCCAGGCGCGCGCCGACGCCGAAGCCACCCGCGCCGAAGCAGATAACTACGTCATCGAGACATTGATGCAGCTGCAGGATCAACTGGGCCGGCTATCCACCCAGGTGAGCAACGGCATCCACACGGTCCAGGAAGACCAGATGCGCAAAGGGCCAGGCTCGTCCGCCTCGCCTCCGGTTGCGGAAAAAATTTCTAAAAAAACCTGAAACTCCCCTGTCTCCAGGGGAGTTTTGATTTATTTCAATTGCTGAAATGATTTGTTTATTGCAGCCGCCCGGCTAATCCCTACTGAGCACTATTCCAATCCAAACTCGAATGTGGGCATACCGGTGGTATTCGTCTGAACTCGGAATAGACCGCCGGATAATGGATAAGATTTCAAACCTGCCTCATCCATCCCCTTGCGAGCCGTGGTGATATAAAGCTCGTTCATATCCTTTCCACCGAACACACACGAGGTGACATTGAACGCAGGGACCTTGATCTGTTCGAGCAGCCGACCCTGCGATGCGTCCCAGCGCGTCACCTGCGCGCCGCCCCACATCGCGATCCAAAGGTGACCCTCCATATCGGAGGTCATCCCGTCCGGAAAACCCAGTTCCGGCGGAATGACGACAGCTACCCTCTGGTTGGATATGGCGCCTGTTTCCAGGTCATAATCAAAGGCTTTAACTTCCCTGCTGGGTGTATCGATGAAGTAAAGAGTCTGATAATCCGGCGACCAGGCCAACCCGTTGGAGATCCTCAAGCCGGTGAGCAGTCGCGTTATTTCACCCGAGGGAGAGAGGGAGTAGAGGGCGCCATTTGCCTCCCGCTCGGCCAGGTCCATCGTTCCCGCCAGGAAGCGACCGGCAGGATCGCATTTGCCGTCGTTGAAGCGGTTCGTGGCAGGCTCTCCGCGAGGAACCGCAATTTCGGTCAGCGCACTTCGGGTCAGGTCCAGCAGCCAAAATCCATAATGCAGCGCGACAATAAGCCTGCCATCCTTGCATGGAGCGACGCAGCCTGGATAACCCTCCAACTCGAGGGAGTAGTCTTTTCCATTAAATATATGGAGTTGTTTTTCGAGAATATCCACCCAGAGCAAGCGCAGGTTTTTTGAATCCCAAGCGGGTCCTTCGCCAAGCGTGGCTTTGGCGTCAATGATTAGTTCTGGTTCAGAATTGTCAGTCATTCCATCAAACGATGCATACGAAAAAAGACCGGTCTTCCTAAAACCAATCGCGTTTATAGAAAATGTAGGTAGCAACGGCTGAAAGGGCGATCGAAATCGCCAGAACAGTAAAGAACGAGACCGGGTGAGCTGCAGACAAAGGCAGGGGAACGTTCATACCGAAGAATGCAGCCACGGTGCCCGGCAGAGCCACGATGATCGTTATGGTCGCCAGGATCTTCATGACGCTGTTGAGGTTGTTGGAGATGATCGAGGCGAACGCATCCATCATGGCAGAAAGCAGCTCGGTGGCGATGCTGGTCATCTGGATCGCTTGCTGGTTTTCGGTGAGCACGTCCTCCAGCAGGTCCTGGTCCTCTTCGTACTTGTTGAAGATCTGCATCCGCTGAACGCGTTCCATCATCACTTCGTTCGAGCGCAGGGCGGTCGCAAAGTACGTCAGGCTCTTCTGGTATTTGAGCAGCTCGAGCACCTCACGGTTGCGGGTGGACTTCTGAAGCTTGTCCTCCAGGGCGTCGGTCGTGTGGTTGATCTGACGCAGGCAGGTGAGGTAGCGTGCCGCAGTTTCCAGGAAAATATACAGCGCCATGCGGTAGCGTTTGCCGGTCTTCAACATCCGATACTTGCCGTTTGCAAGCACCTTGAAAATGTCGCTGTTGAGCTTGCAGATCGTGATGATCTTGTTCTGCAGGATGACCATGCCAAGCGGCACGGTCGTGTAGGGGACATCACTCTCCGGCTGGTGGATCGGTATGCGCAGCAGGATGAAGGTATAGGCTTCATCCCGTTCAATGCGCGCCATTTCATCGGCATCGAGTGAATAATTGATGTAATCGATCTCGAACCCCCATTCCAGTAATTTCTGCACTTCATCCGGAGTTGGGTCAATGACATTGACCCAGGTGCCATTGGCAATCGAATCCAGCCGTTCGATCCCCTGCTCGGTTGTTTTGTAGATGTTGATCATGGCTGCCTCCTTGGGTGCATCTGCACCACGCAGAGGCCAGCCGCCATCTTACGTGATGCAGTTTTTAATTAGGTACAAGTCGAATCGCCCCAGTCCCGGACCGGGGGGTTGTTTATCTGAAGGTCCTGATTCGTTATCGTCGTTATGGAACATGTCGTCCTTATCGTTAAGACGTTGCAA
>MGNL01000011.1 GCA_001796785.1 Chloroflexi bacterium RBG_16_51_16
TTCAGAAGGCATACCTCGGAATGGAATAAGCGATTCCAATAGTTGGAAAGCGCAGAGTTAAAAATGACAACTCTGCGCTTTTTTTGTTGGTTTATTTCGATATAAGAAACCGCCAAGGATTTAGATTAGATCAAGATCAAGATTTTCTTCATCCATAAAAACATGCGCTTTATTACTTCGTACAAATTCAGATTGATAATTTAATTAGCCGGGATTCAAAATGGGTAAGCTCGAATGGATGCGGGTCCGAGATTTGGCTATAATCAAAATGCAAACGCATGCAAACCAAAATATTTGATGGATGATTTTCCCTGATCGAGGCCAGATGCTCATCCTTTCCGCTGACGATGTTCGTAAAGCACTCCCAATGAAGCAAGCCATTGACGCCATGAAATCAGCCTATGCTGCTCTTTCAGCTGGGAACGCAGAAATCCCCCTTCGAACCAGGATTTCCATCCCAACCCAGAATGCAACGAGTCTCTTCATGCCGGCTTATGTCCATACACCGGATACGGAAGCTTTGGCTGTGAAAGTTGTGTCCTTATTCCCCGAAAATCCAGCGAAGGGGTTGGAATTCATCCAGGCTGCCGTCCTCGTCCTGGACGCCGGGACAGGCCGATCCATTGCCATCCTGGAAGGCAGCAGCCTGACTGCCATTCGTACCGGAGCGGGAAGCGGCGCAGCGATAGATCTTCTTGCAAGGAAAGAGGCTGAAACCGTTGCGATCTTTGGTGCGGGAGCCCAAGGGCGCACCCAGCTTGAGGCTGCTTGCACGGTGAGAAAGATAAAAACCGTTTGGATATTTGACAACGATCGAAAGAAAGCTGAGGAGTTTGCGGGGACCATGGCCGGGCGAGGTCCAATCCCGAGCGAAATTAAATCTGCACCCACATCAAAACAAGCGATCGAAGAGGCGGATATCATCTGTACAGCCACCACCTCTCAAGAGCCAGTGTTCAATGACACGTTCCTAAAACCAGGGACTCATATCTCTGCCATAGGCTCGTATACGCCTGAAATGCAGGAAATACCTGCGGAAACGATCAAGCGGGCGAAGGTATTCGTAGACTCACGCTTAGCGGTGCTTGCAGAGAGCGGGGATTTGATCAAATCCATTAAGAGTGGACTTATCACCGAAGGACATATTAAGGCTGAGCTGGGTGAGGTCTACGCCGGATCAAAACCCGGCAGGCAGAGTGGATCAGAAATCACCTATTTTAAATCCGTAGGCGTCGCGGTGCAGGATGCCATGGCTGCTGATCTCGCCGTAAGAAACGCAAGGACGTTGAACCTGGGTCAGGAAATCAATTTTTAAGTAAAAGGAACTCATACTTGGATCTGCCAAATAAATCCGACGCGGTTATCATTGGTGGGGGTGTGATGGGCGCAAGCACAGCCTATCACCTTGCCAAACTAGGTGTGAAAGATGTCGTACTTTTGGAAAAAGAGGATTTTTTCGGTCAGGGAGCGACAGGCCGCTGCGCTGGAGGTGTGCGCTACCAATTCTCTACAGAAATAAATCTTAAACTCTCACTGGCCAGCCTCCCCATGCTGGAAAGGTTCAAAGATGAAACCGGGCAGGATATTAATTACAGGAAATGTGGTTACCTGCTTGTCGCCACCCAGGATAAAGATGTCGCAGCCTTTAGAAGAAATGTTGAACTTCAACACCGGCTGGGTATCCAAACTGAATGGCTGGAAGGCGACGAAGTACGCGCCCGATTGCCTTTGATGAGATTCGAAGACGCCCTAGCCGGAACATTCCATCCAATAGACGGTCTGGTCGATCCCAACAGCGTCGTGATGGGGTACATCACGGCAGCCCAGCGGCTAGGGGCTAAGGCGTTCACCGGAATCGAAGTGACCGGTATAAAAACTGAGGCAGGCAAGGTGACGGAGGTGAACACCAGATCAGGATCCATCCAAACCCGGACCGTGGTGAACGCTGCTGGACCATGGTCAAAATTGGTTGGGGATCTGGCAGGGATCTCACTCCCTGTGGTTCCCCTCCGGCGTCAGATGTTCACTACCACTCCCTTGCCGGATCTACCAGCAGATTTTCCATTCGTTATTGATTTTGCACAGTCGCTTTATTTTCATCGGGACGGAGAGGGGTTGTTAATCGGCATGTCCAATCCCGACGAAAAACCCGGCTACGACCAAAGGGTTGACGAGGCATTCGAACTGATCAATTTAGAGGCAGCCAGTGCACGGTTACCCATGCTGGAAAAGGCGGGATTAGTTTCGCGTTGGGCGGGACTCTACGAGGTCACACCCGATGCCCATCCAATCTTCGGTACGACGACTGTCAAGGGATTCCTGGTCGTAACGGGATTCTCCGGCCATGGTTTTATGCACGGACCGGTGGCAGGTTTATTAATCGCCGAGCTTATTTGTGATGGAAGTTTCAAGAGCGTGGATGTTACCGGATTGGATCTAGCCCGGTTTGACGAGGGGAGATTAATACAAGAGTACAATGTAGTCTAGTGGGGTTACTATTTATAATTCCAGCAAGTTTCTTAGAAAAGTGAAAACCGAAAGAAGACCTCATTCAGGTTAGTCATTTTAATCATATCGTTTTTGCATAACTTGAAAGTTCGAAGACATTCAGCAAGATTGAGACATGTCGTGAAGGTAAGTCTGAAATTGCAGAAAGATACGGACTGATCGCATTCGATCAATATGCCTGCTGCGGAAATCATTACCATTGGAACCGAGATCCTGTTGGGTGAAATAGTAGATACCAACACCCGGCATATCGCCCGCACCTTGCGAGAGTTGGGCATCGATCTATACCGGACAATCACCATCGGCGACAACGTGGAACGCATCGCCGGAGCCATCCGTGAATCGATGCAGCGCGCCGATATCGTGCTCACAACGGGCGGGTTAGGCCCAACTGTGGACGATCCGACCAGGGAAGCCGTAGCGCTGGCGGCAGGCGTTGAGCTTGAATTCCGCAATGAACTCTGGCAGCAAGTCAAATCTGTAATCGCCCGCTACGGTCGCAAGCCAACAGAAAACCAAAAACGGCAGGCTTTTATCCCTCGAGGTTCATTCATAATTCCTAATCCGGTTGGCACAGCTCCGGCCTTCATAGTTGAGACAGATCGTAATGCAATCATTTCCCTGCCAGGTGTACCCAGGGAAATGGAACTATTGCTGCATGAGTCGGTCATACCCTATCTCGAAACGAGATACTCCAGCAAGCAGGTAATTAAAGTCCGCGTGCTGCACACAGCTGGCCAGGGAGAAGGTGCGATTGACGATCGGATCGGAGACCTTGAGAAACTGAGCAATCCAACCGTCGGTCTGGCAGCCCATAATGGAGTTGTAGACATCCGCCTGACAGCCAAAGCAGCTAATGAGACCGTGGCTGGCCAGATGCTCGCCGCCCTCGAGGCCGATATCCGTACCAGATTGGGTGAAACGATATTCGGTGTGGATGAAGATACTCTCGAAAACACCACTCTCGCAGCCGTTACAGCCCGGGGTTGGACCTTAACCATTGCCGGATTCGGTCTGACTGATTCAATCCAGCGCGGGTTGCCGCAGATCACGCTTCTAGCCAACCTGCAGTCGGGAATGCTTGATCAAGCCCTTAAACTACTCAAGATGGAAAGAGAGACAAGTGCTGCTCTGGGTGTAGGCGCCTTTGTCGATGATATGGCGATAGAAATAGCCGTCCATACGCCAAAACATGAGCAATCCAAAAGATTTACGTACGGCGGTCATCCACGCAACCTGGCACGCTGGGCAATGAACGTTGGTTTGAATATGCTCCGGTTGGAAGCGCAGGCAACGGAATAAGATGCGTCGAAGAAAGGATTCGGGGTGGATCATCCTGGCGTGGATGTTGAATTTTGCGGGTCTGGCTGGGATCGCACTTGTATTGATCCTGTATCGGACCTTAAAACCGAAATCACCTGTTCAGCAATCCATATCGAATGAAACTGTGACAAACGCAACCGCATCCCAATTTCCCACCCCGTATTACTTGCCGACGGTCACTCCTAATCCACTTTCGACCTTAATCATAGTTGAATCGCCAACACCTTTCATTTTAGCCGGTGGAACGCGACCGGCCGTGATCGGTACATCAGTTTCCGGCAGACCCATTGAGGTCTTTACCTTTGGCAATGGAGAAAAACAACGGATGATCGTGGCAGGTATCCACGGGGGGTATGAGTGGAATACCATTGCCCTGGCAGATGAACTGATCTCACATATCTATGCCCACCCCAATTTGATCCCCACCGATGTTACCCTCTACATCCTCCGAAATTTAAATCCGGATGGCGACGCACGCGATCATGGGATCGAAGGTCGGGTCAACGATCACGGTGTGGACCTGAACCGAAACTTTCCCAAAAACTGGGCGGAAGTTTGGGACAGGGATGGGTGTTGGGACTACGCGCCGACCACGGGCGGTCCTGCACCGGTTTCCGAGCCGGAAACGCGTGCCCTGGTGTCCTTCCTGACCCTGCACAAAATAGAAGTTTTGATTAGTTACCATAGTGCCGCTCTTGGCATTTTCCCTGGAGGAGAGCCTTGGGAAAAGGATTCCGTTCGCTTTGCACAGGCATTGGATGAGGTCACCAGCTACCCATTCCCACCCTTGGAAACCGGGTGCGAATATACGGGTACGCTCGCTGACTACGCAGTTTCGCTAGGCGCTGCAGCGGTCGATATGGAATTAACCAACCATCGGGATGCGGATTTCGACATGAATTTGGATGTGCTGGATGTCCTCTTGAATTGGGAACCTTAAGCCGCATGCTATAATCCTACATATTGAACGTATGAACGCGGGCGGCATGACATGCCGCCCGTGTGTGCAATCCATCCGGAGCAATCATGACCCAGAACGCAGATATTCTTTTCACCAATGCGATCGTATTGACCATGGACACCTCACTTGCCCAATACGAACCTGGTGCGGTTGCTGTACAAGGAGATTCGATCCTGGATGCGGGTTATGAGGACGATCTTAAAAAGGAATTCAAAGCCAAAGAGATCATTGATTGCGGGGGGAAAGCACTTCTGCCCGGTCTGATCAATGCTCACACCCATGTCCCAATGACCCTGCTGCGCGGGCTGGCAGATGATCTGCGCCTGGATGTCTGGCTGATGGGTTTTATGCTCCCGGTCGAACGTGAATTCGTTTCACCCGAATACGTCCGATTGGGTACGCTGCTGGCATGTGCCGAACAAATTCGCAGTGGGATAACCACATTCAACGACATGTATTATTACGAACACGAGGTCGCCAAAGCCACTGCCGAAGCAGGCATGCGGGCGGTTTGCGGTCAGACGGTGATGAAATACACGGCTCCGGATGCCCCAGCTTATGAAGATTCACTAGCGATGGCACGCGAGTTCATCAAGGAATGGAAAGACCATCCCCTCATTGTTCCAGCCATCGCACCCCATGCACCTTACAGCTGTACACCGGAGATCTTGCGTAACTGCGCAGAACTGGCAGTTGAATTTGATGTGCCATTACACATCCACATCGCAGAGACCGCATTGGAAGTGGAGAACATGCGCAACGAGAACGGCATGCCCGTTGTACCTTATGTTAAGAAACAAGGTTTACTGGATGCCAAAGTGATCGCGGCTCATTGTGTCCATATCGATCAGGGGGAAATGCGAACTCTCCTACATGCAGGAGCAGGTGTAGCCCACAATCCTTCCTCAAACCTCAAGCTTGCGTCCGGTTTCGCCCCGGTCCAAAAAATGATCGACAATGGATTGAATGTCGGGATCGGTACGGACGGTCCGGCCTCCAACAACGATCTGGATATGTTCGAGGAGATCCGGCTCGCTTCCCTGATTGCAAAGGCTTCGACCGGCGATCCTACAGTCCTTCCCGCTGCCACCGCTCTTTTGCTTGGAACCCGGCTTGGTGCACAAGCTTTACATCTCGGGCACCTGACAGGAAGCTTGGAAAAAGGCAAACGGGCTGATTTGATCTTGGTAGACCTTTCACCTGCTCATAATACACCCCGGTTCCGGCGGGATGTGAATAACGCCTATGCGCAATTGGTTTACGCAGCTAAATCGACCGACGTTAGCGACGTGATGGTCAACGGCAGATGGCTGATGCGTGATCATCAGCTGCTGACGGTCAATGAGCGCGAGCTGGTAAACCAGGCCAGGGTCATCGCAGCAAAAATCGACATCTTTTTAATCGAACGCGAACAATCGGTCTTATCGAAGTTGATCGCCCTGGGCGGATCCATGGAAGAGGAATCTTTTGAAGTCCAAGTTAAAGTTAAAGTCAAGGATCCAGAACGACTGATCCAACTAATTAACCAGCCCGGGATCCGCATTAATGCATTCAAGCATTACCGGCAATACGACGATTATTTCTTCTTTGACAACCCATCCCAAGGGCGCCTGAGATTCCGCGAGGACGACCTGGTCAATACCAAGGGCGAGGTAGCGAATGTTCGCAGCCGCTTGACCTTGATCGGCCAGAAGCGGGAGGAACGGCTGGGTCAGGATGTGCTGCTCTCGAGAAGCCGGTTCCTGGCACCGGCAGCTCATACCCTTCGTTTCTATAGGGAATATTTCACTCCCCAGATCGAAGTATCGATCAAAAAAGACCGCCAGCGCTGGCACATCCAATATAAGAATACCGAATTCTTTGTAAACCTCGATCACATCGAGGAGCCGGAGATGGGATATTTCCTCGAAATCAAGAGCCGAACCTGGAGCCGCAATGATGCCGAACGAAAAGCTGACCTGCTCGGTGAGTTGTTAACGCTATTGGGTGAGAATGAGGCAGAGAGCGTTCTCCAGGATTACATTGAGATTATCCGCGAACAAGGGTGAGACTCGGTTGCCTCGACACGGTTGACAGCTAATTTACAATTCGAATACGAGGTTGGGGAAATGTACGTAAAGATAATTTTCCAAAACTTTCAGTCACACGCGATAAATCGTAGATAACAGCCGTATTCCTTTAAACCAACTTGCGGTTGAAATTACTTTCAGGATTGCCAAATGACCCGATCCCGATTGCTCGCCGGCTAATTGTTAGGCGGTTTTAGAGAGCGTGATGATTAATCCGTGTCGATTAATGGATCTCTTACCAATTCATGGGCATGAGTTTTGCAAGTGTTCTTCGAATGTTACTGCGAAAACATGGTAACCGCTGCCATCGCAGAGAGCCTGGAAATACATGAAAGAGGTCTCAGCAGGGAACGCTACAGCCCGGATGGCGCCTGCGCCTGGGTTGGCAATCGGACCGGGAGGCAGCCCCGGGTAGATATAGGTGTTATACGGGGAATTAATCAAGAAATCCTCAGAACGCAGCGGGTTGCTCCACCATGATGATTGGGATGGATTGAAACCATTGGCGTATTGAACTGTGGCATCGCTGTCGAGTTTGATCCCAGCTTTAAGACGGTTAAGGAAGACTGAGGCGATCTGGGGTAATTCCGCCTCTTGTACTGTCTCCCGGTCGACGATCGAGGCCAAGGTAATTGCCTGGAATAAATCCAAACCCTGGTTGGAAAATTCGACCAGGAGCTCTGGTGTCATTTTCTGAATAAATTTTCGGGTGAGAATCGCGATGAGTTCAGCAGGCAGTATCTCCCTCGGTAGGTGGTATTCATCCGGAGACAGAAATCCCTCGTTTGAGGCGGAAACCGGCAGAAACTCCAATTGAGGGGAGGGCTGATGTGCGGCGGCTAGAAAGTCCTGAGATGAAAAAGAAAATCCGGAGGTTG
>MGNL01000012.1:0-516 GCA_001796785.1 Chloroflexi bacterium RBG_16_51_16
TATCCGTGATCCTGCACTATCGCCAGGGCGTTTTTGTCCAGGGCGCAACCCGGGGGGATGGTGAGGTTGGCGAGGATATCACCCTCAACCTGCGCACCGTGAAAGCGATCCCCCTGCGCATACCCGTGGAGGCGAAGGGACCCAAACCCCCCGCTACCCTGGTCGTACGCGGCGAGGCATTCATACCGGTCAAGGAATTTGAAGATCTCAACAAACAATTGGAAGAGGCCGGCGCGAAAACTTATCTCAACCCGCGTAATACCGCCGCAGGTTCGCTCCGCCAGTTGGATCCGAGCCTGACCGCATCCCGGCCCTTGACGCTGTTGGTTTACCAGGTCGTGCATTCCGAAGGCGGTAGTGTTCCCGCCTCGCAATGGGAGCTTCTCGAGTGGCTCAAGTCCCTGGGCTTTCCGGTGACTCCCGTCGCTAAACGCTTCAACGATTTTGGAAAAGCAGTTGAGTACGCGGTGAGCTGGAGCAACCGCCGGGATGAACTAACCTACGAAGTTGATGGGA
>MGNL01000012.1:707-2306 GCA_001796785.1 Chloroflexi bacterium RBG_16_51_16
GTGGTCGTCGAACGCGCCACCCTCCACAATTTCGATTACATCTCTGAAAAAGATATCCGGGTCAGCGACCGGGTTATCGTAAAACGGGCAGGGGATGTCATTCCTTATGTGATCGGTCCGGTAGTCGAGGCCCGCAAAGGAAAAGAAAAACGGTACGTGCCTCCCAAAAAATGTCCCGCCTGCGAACAGCCTGTTGAACATTTCGAGGGTGAGGTGGCCTGGTATTGTGTTAACTCCGCCTGCCCGGCGCAATTGCAGCGCAACATCGAACATTTCGTATCCCGCGGCGCGATGGATATCGTCGGTCTGGGAGACAAGATCGTTGAGAAACTGATCGAAACCGGCGCGGTCAAGGACGTCGCCGATATTTACGAATTGACTCGCGCAGACATCCTGGATGCGGTGACCAAAAAGGACCGCAAGACGAAATCCGAACCGCCAGGAAAGATCGCCGATAATCTGATCACATCCATAAACGAAACCCGGAGCAAGTCATTAAGCCGTCTCATCTCCGCCCTGGGGATACATGGTGTGGGGAGTGTGATGGCTGCTGACCTGGCGCGTAATTATAAAGACCTTGATTCACTTTCCAAAACTACGGCGAATGATTTAATGAAGATAGAGGGTGTCGGACCGAACACCGCTGAAGCGATCGTGGATTGGTTTGCCCGCCCAGCGAATACGCGCGTGCTTAAGAAATTAAAATCTTCCGGTGTCTGGCCGAAGGGTGAGGCTAAATCAAAAGCGAAGGAAGGTGGTTTAATCGGTTTGACCTTTGTCATCACGGGAACGCTGCCAAAATTATCCCGTGACCAGGCCAGGGAATTGATCGAATCAAAAGGCGGCAAGGTAACGGATAGCGTCAGCCGAAAAACGGACTACCTCGTCAAAGGGGATAACCCGGGATCGAAATTTGACAAAGCGAAGGATTTGGGAGTCAAGATCCTCGGGGAAAAAGAACTACGCGATCTGGTGAGTAGGGCTTGAGGAGACTCGACAACCGGGTTTTGAAAGACTAAACTTGCTTCATCCGAAAAAGGGAGATTGGAATTATGGATTTTAAGAACGACGATAATGTCATGCGTCGTATCAAGGCAATGAACGACCGCGTCAGTATGTTGAAAGAGAATGACCTGTATTTCTACAACCAGCCCATCCAGGAGGTCCGGGGTGGTGCCAAAGTGATCGTCCGCGGCCGCGAGATGGGTATGTACGCCTCTTACGGTTACCTTGGATTGCTGGGACACCCGCGCATCAACGCTGCCGCGAAGAAAGCGGTCGACCAATTTGGTACGGGCACCAATGGAGTCCGTACCCTGGCCGGTACTTTGACATTGCACAATGAGCTGGAGGAGACCATCACCTCTTTCAAACACACCGAGGCAGCCGTCACTTATTCCTCCGGATATGCCACCAATCTTTCAGTGATCTCCACCCTGATGGGGCGCGGGGATTACGTCCTTTCGGACAAGTTGAACCATGCTTCTATTGTGGATGGCTGTTTGATGTCCGGTGCGGAATTCCGCCGGTTCAAGCATAATGACATGCAGGATTTGGAGAGCCGGCTGCAGCAGGTTCCAGATGGTGTGGCGCGGCTGG
>MGNL01000012.1:2420-2573 GCA_001796785.1 Chloroflexi bacterium RBG_16_51_16
GTGTCCTTGGGAAAAAAGGCAGCGGGATCGAAGAGCACTTCGGCTTACATGGCGTTATAGATATCAAAATGGGCACCCTGAGCAAGACCATACCCTCGGTCGGTGGGTATGTGGCTGGCGACAAAGAACTGATCGATTACCTCCGGCATGCCA
>MGNL01000012.1:2624-2732 GCA_001796785.1 Chloroflexi bacterium RBG_16_51_16
CCAACGAATCCTTCAAGGTGATCCTGGACGAACCCTGGCGCATCGATCGATTAAATGAAAACACCAAGCTTTTCATCCATGGATTGAAATCCCTTGGGTTTGATACCA
>MGNL01000012.1:2970-6293 GCA_001796785.1 Chloroflexi bacterium RBG_16_51_16
AACTCTCTCCAGCCCCTTAATATCCCGTTCGAGAGCTTCCTTTTCCTCTGGATCTGTTAATTTATCCAGAATTTGCCGGGCTTTGGTGATGTATTCTTCCATCATTTCGCTGTTCCCTGCTGCTTTTTCTGCACCCGCCAGGGCTTGGTAGGCTTCCCCCAGGTAGAACGGTTCCAGCTTTTCGCTCAGGTCTTTGCACATCAAAGCATATTTCATTGCTAGGAGAGGCTGTCCGGCCAGAGAGTACCCATAGGAAACTTGCCAATAACCTATTGACAATTTGGTAGGCGTGACATCCTTCCGCTGCCTCCAGTGCCACAGAGATGTCACGGCAACCTGAACCATTTCAAGGTCATCCTCAGAAGAGCGGTTTGGTTTTTCGATGAGCTCCCAGGTGTTATTGAAACACTCGGTTGAGAAATGTTTGTGGGCAGCCTGCCAATCGGTTGTTATCTGGCGAGCCATAATTGCCTCCTACAAATACTTATAGAAAAAACACCCAAAACTCTTACGTAATTATGACATAATCTGTATAAAATTCTTCAATCCTGTATCGTTGGTCAGGAGATATGATTGCACAACCTAGATTGTGCAATCATTCACAGTAAATAGAGTAAAGTCAGAGGCTTACCCATGAAATGGCAATGGAGACTCGGTCGTTTTTTTGGCATTGACGTTTACGTCCACGCCACATTTCTGATTCTAATTGGTTGGGTGGCGTTGAATTACTGGCTCGAAAGCAGGAAATTTGACGCGGTGTTAATTGGCATCGGTTTTATCCTGGCGCTATTCCTGTGCGTCGTGCTCCACGAGTATGGACATGCCTTAACGGCGCGGAAATACGGGATCAAAACCCGCGACATCACCTTGTACCCCATCGGGGGTGTCGCCCGCCTTGAACGCATGCCTGACAAACCCATCGAAGAGTTATGGGTCGCGTTGATGGGCCCAGCAGTCAATGTAGTTATCGCGGTTATCCTTTTCACTTATCTAACCTTAACCATCGGCGCTCCGGACCTGCTGAAGATGATGGATATTACCTCGGGAGGATTCCTGGAAAGGTTGATGAGGGTGAATATCACCCTGGTATTGTTCAATCTCATCCCGGCATTCCCGATGGATGGCGGCAGGGTGTTGCGGGCTGCGCTTGCCATGCGGATGGATTATGTCCACGCCACCCAGACTGCCGCAGCCATAGGTCAGGGTTTGGCTTTTCTGTTCGGTTTCGTCGGCTTGTTTACCAATCCCTTCCTCCTGTTCATCGCCTTTTTCGTTTGGATCGGTGCAGCCCAGGAAGCCAACCTGGTCCAGGTGCGCAATTCGGTTGGAGGCATACCGGTTTCGCGTGCCATGCAAACCAAATTTGAATCGCTCTCCAGCAGGGATACCATGGCGAACGTCGTGGAGCTCATCCTCGCCGGTGCGCAGCAGGATTTTCCCGTTGTGGAGAACGGTCAGTTGGTCGGTCTGTTGACCCGGGATGCATTCATCCAAGGGCTATCGAAAGAAGGGAGCTCGGCGCCGGTCATCCAATTCGTGCGTCGCGATCTACCCGAAGTTGATTCACACGATATGGTCGAAACCGCGTTGATGCAGCTTGAGCAATCGCATTCCAAAACATTGCCGGTCAAACACCATGGTCAGCTTGTGGGTCTCATCACCTCGGAAAATATCACCGAGTTCTTGATGATCCGGTCAGCGTTGAGGTCAGCCGGCACATCTCCTGCCTGAGACGAACCATTTCAAAATCAGGCGGGATCTGCCATTCGCTCGTCACTCTGCCGTTTGGAACGCTGCCGCTTGATTCATTTGGCGTCCATCTTCGTGATAAACTCGCTTAATGAGCGAGCTCTTTGAAATCCATAAAGAACAATTCCGGATCAGTACCAATAAAGAAAAATTGGACCTGCATGCGATTGCGGACATGCTCTCGCGGGCATACTGGTCTCGCGGCCGCACCCTTGCTCAGTTGGAACGTGCCCTGGATCGGTCACTCGTATTTGGTCTGTTCGATGAAAATCGGCAGATCGGCCTCGCACGGGTGATAAGCGATTTTTCCATCTTTGCATACCTGTGCGATGTGATCATCCATGAAGACTATCGCGGTCGTGGATTGGGAATCTGGCTCGTCCAAAACGTCATGGCTTATCCGGAGCTGCAGGGGCTGAGGCGCTGGATCCTCGCCACCCGCGACGCGCATGGACTATATCGCAAATTTGGCTGGAACGATCTGGAACACCCTGAATTTATGATGGAAATTTTCTCTCCCAATCCAGGTGAAGATCCTGGCTGATGGTTCTTTGTGATTCGGAAAGTTTACTCTAGACGATTGGATGTAGATGTATGGCAGCCATTCGTTTGAAGCCCGGCCGTGAGAGATCACTTCTGCGCCGTCATCCTTGGGTATTCTCAGGCGCCATCCAATCCACCGAAGGCGACCCGGTTCCCGGCGGCATGGTGGACGTCTATTCCTCGGAAGGTCAATTTCTGGCTCGCGCCGCTTATTCACCTGATTCGCAGATACGTCTCAGGGTCTGGACGTTCGAGGACGACCCGGTTGACCATGATTTTTTCCGCAGGAAAATCGCAGCAGCCATCCATGCTCGAGATACATACCTTCACGAGAATGAATCCGATTCATGTCGTTTGATCAACGCTGAGTCGGATGATCTGCCGGGTATCATCGTCGACCGCTACAATCACACTCTTGTCCTGCAATGTCTAACTGCAGGTGCAGAATTCTGGCGCGAGGCCATCACGGATCTGCTCATTGAGTTAACAGGTCTGTCCGATATTTATGAACGGTCGGATGTAGATGTTCGTCTGCTGGAAGGTTTACCCCAGCATCACGGACCGTTACGTGGAAAACCAAACGAGATTATCACGCTGCAGGAAAATGGATTGAAATTCAAGGTGAACCTGGCTCAGGGTCAAAAGACCGGTTTTTACCTGGATCAAAGACGCAATCGCCAGCGATTGCGCTCCTTCGCATCCGGTAGGCAGGTGTTGGATTGTTTTTCTTACACCGGCGGGTTTTCGGTCAATGCCCTCGTGGGCGGAGCCAACTCTGTTCTGGCTGTCGACTCCTCGGAAGACGCATTGAGTCTCGCTCAGGAGAACGCCAGCCTGAACTCTTTCTCGGAAACGGAGTTACAAATCCTGTGTGGTGATGTCTTCCAAGTCCTGCGCAAATTCCGCGATGAGGCTCGCTCATTTGATCTGATCGTCTTGGATCCACCTAAGTTCGCGCCGACCGTCTCACAACTGGAAAAAGCCACTCGCGGCTATAAGGATATTAATTTGCTCGCTTTCAAATTACTAAG
>MGNL01000013.1 GCA_001796785.1 Chloroflexi bacterium RBG_16_51_16
CTTTGAGGACATCGCTGGCGGAGTGTACGCCGCTTGTCAGGGCGTAATCGGCTTGGACTTTTCCGTAGAGAATGGAGATCCAACGCAGAGGCAGCCTCAGTTCAGCAGGTGTGCTTAGGTCCAGGTTATGGATAATGTCCAATTCGTCGAGGTCGAAATCCGGTTGATAGAAGCGATTGAACAATACCAATCCGTTAGCGCCTGCTTCGACTAGCCTGTGCGCAAAATTGGGTAGAGCTGTAACGAATGGGCTGATCTTAATCGCCAGAGGAATCTTTATGACGGATCGAACTTCTGAGACAAGATCTACCTGTACGTTTTCGATATCGCCACTTTTCAAATCTGGATCGGTGACAACGTAATACAGGTTCAATTCCAATGCATCCGCTCCAGCATCCTGCATGCGTTTTGCATATTTCGTCCAACCGCCTTTGGAAACACCGTTCAAGCTTCCGATCACAGGAATGCTCAAACTTTTCTTCAACGCGCTTAATTGGTCGACATATTTATCGGGACTGATGCTGTACATGCCGCCATCTGGAAGGTAAGTAAGAGCTTCGGCAAATGAATCGGTGCCGCGCGAAAGGTAATGGTCGAATTCAAGGCTTTCGTGGAGGATCTGCTCCTCGAAGAGCGAATACATCACGATGGCCGCGATGCCTGCTTCCTCCAATTTGCGTGCCTTCTCGAGTTTCTTTGAGAGAGGCGAGGCCGAGGCCACGAGGGGGTTCTTTAAGTTTAGGCCAAGATAGGTTGTGGAAAGATCGGTCATATCCGCTTATTCCTTTTTTCCGTCCCCGTTTCCGTAATGCATAGCCGCCATTTGCTGATAGAGCGTCCAGCGGGCTTTTGCGTCGTGTTGCGCTTTTTTCATCAGATCTTCTGCGCGTTCTTCATCCAGTTGCGTCAGCATTTTGTATCGGGTTTCGTTGTATGCGTATTGCGAGATCGGAATGCTCGGTTCTTTCGATTCGATAATGAGTGGGTTTTGCCCTAGCTCTGCCAGACGCGGGTCGTAACGATACATAGGCCAGTGACCGGATTGGACTGCGAGTTTCTGTTGTTCCAATCCTTTTGCCATATCATACCCATGGGCTATGCAGTGACTGTAGGCGATGATAAGCGAGGGGCCGTTATAGGATTCAGCTTCCAACATTGCCCGCAGGGTTTGCTGGTCGTTTGCACCCATGGCGATGCGTGCTACATAGACGTATCCATACGACATCGCGATCAGACCGAGGTCTTTCTTTGGCAATCCTTTGCCGCTCATTGCAAATTTGGCGACCGCCGCACGCGGCGTAGCCTTGCTGGCTTGTCCGCCAGTGTTTGAATACACCTCAGTATCTAGCACCAGGATGTTAACGTTACGTCCGCTTGCGATTACGTGGTCCAGGCCGCCGTAACCAATATCATATGCCCAGCCATCGCCGCCGATGATCCAAACAGACTTCTTGACAAGACTGTCCGCCAGGCTGATCAAATCTTTTACGCGGTTATCGCTGGACTTGCCTAGTCTTTTCTTCAACTCTAGCACTCGCGCACGTTGGGCTTCGATTCCAGCCTCATCGGCTTGATCCGCATTCAAAAGCGCATTGATCAATTCTGCGCCCAGCTCTTTTTCGAATGACTTAACGAGTTCACTCGCATATTCGTTTTGTTTATCGAGCGTGAGCCGCATACCAAGGCCAAATTCAGCGTTATCTTCGAATAGGGAGTTGGACCAGGCCGGTCCGCGCCCATTTCCATCCACAGCCCAGGGAGTAGTGGGTAGGTTACCACCATAGATGGAAGAACATCCAGTGGCATTCGCCACGATGGCTCGATCGCCGAACAATTGTGATACCAATTTTACATAGGGCGTCTCACCGCAGCCTGCGCACGCGCCCGAGAATTCAAATAAGGGGCGTAGGAGCTGCGAGTTCTTGATCGTGGAGGGGTTGATTAGTTTCCTATCAATATCCGGGATGGACATGAAGAAATCCCAATTCTTTGCTTCCTGTTCGCGCAATGCTGGTTGTGGCGCCATGTTCAAAGCCTTGCGTCCAACCTGCGATTTATCCTTCGCTGGGCACACTGCCACGCACAGCGTGCATCCCGTGCAATCCTCAGGCGCAACTTGTACGGTATACGCCATGCCCGGTGAAAACTCTTTGAACTTGGAAGGCATGTGTTTGAACTTATCAGGGGCATTGGCGAGTAAATTCTCACCGTAGATCTTTTGGCGGATGACGGCGTGCGGGCAGACCATCACACACTTTCCGCATTGGATGCACAAGTCTGGTTCCCAGACCGGGATATCCAGGGCGAGATTACGTTTTTCCCATTGAGTGGTGGCGGAAGGGTAGGTGCCGTCGATGGGCAGTGCAGATACTGGGATATTATCGCCATCGAAGGCGATCATCGGTGCAAGCACTTTCTGGACAAAGTCCGGCGCATCGATCGGAACTGTAGCTCGCCGTGTGAACTTGGAGCTGACTTTCGCCGGCACATTGACTTCGAACAGATTCTCGATCGTAGCGTCCACTGCTTGGTAGTTCTGCTGCACAACGGCCTCACCGCGCTTGCCGTAGGTTTTTTGGATGGCTTTCTTGATCTCCGTAATTGCCTGTTCACTTGGCAGCACGCCGCTGATAGCAAAGAAAGCAGTCTGCATGATGGTATTCATGCGGCCGCCCATACCTGTCTTTTCGGCCACTTCGTAGCCGTTGATCACGTAGAACTTGAGTTTCTTCTCGATAATATCCTTCTGAACTTCACCCGGTAAATTATCCCAAACTTCATCAGGTCCGTAAGGGCTGTTAAGCAGGAATACGCCGCCCGCTTTGGCGTATTTAAGCATATCCACGCGTTCGAGGAAGGTGAACTGGTGGCAGGCTACGAAATTGGCCTGGTTTGCTTCGATCAGGTACGGCGCGAGGATTGGCTTTGACCCGAAACGCAGGTGCGAGATGGTCACCTGGCCGGATTTCTTCGAGTCATACACGAAGTAACCCTGTGCCGAGTTGTCGGTCTCTTCGCCTATGATCTTGATGGAATTCTTGTTCGCACCGACTGTGCCGTCAGAGCCCAAACCAAAGAATACGCAGCGCACCGTCCGTTCCGATTCTATCGAGAATGCGGGATCGACCTCAATACTTGTCCTTGAAACATCATCATTAATACCAACGGTAAAATGAACCTTCGGTTCGGATTTCTTTAACACATCCAATGCCGCCTTGAGCATGGCAGGTGTGAATTCCTTGGAAGCTAGACCATAGCGGCCGCCGATCACCTGAACGTTTGACCTGTGACCTTCAACCAGTGCGTTAACCACATCCATATAAAGCGGCTCACCGGAAGAGCCCGGTTCTTTGGTGCGGTCCAGCACGGCTATGTCTTTCACTGATTTTGGCAGGCTGTCAATAAAGCGCTTTATTGAGAACGGTCGGAACAACCTTACGCGCACCACGCCCACTTTTTCGCCTTGCTCAACGAGATATTTCACGGTTTCTTCAGCCGTCTCGCCCCCTGATCCCATGATGACGACTACGCGTTCTGCCTGCGCATGCCCGAAATAATCGAAAAGCTGATATTTACGCTTGGTGATCCTGGCAAATTTGTCCATCATATCTTGCACGATAGCCGGTGCTGCATCATAATAAGGGTTGACGGTCTCGCGTGCTTGAAAGAAGACATCCGGGTTCTGGGCAGTTCCGCGCACCATGGGATGTTCCGGGGAAAGTGCTCTCGCCCGATGGGCGCGGATCAGGTTTTCGTCCACAAGTGAGCGCAGTTCGTCATCCGTAAGTTGATAAATCTTTGCGACTTCGTGTGAGGTGCGGAATCCATCGAAGAAATGCAGGAATGGAATGCGGGATTTGAGTGTGGCAGCTTGTGCTATTGCGGCAAAATCATGCGCCTCTTGCACCGAGCCGGAGGAAAGCATTCCCCAGCCTGTCTGTCGGACAGCCATGACGTCTGAATGATCACCGAAAATCGAAAGTGCTTGCGCGGCTAAGGTGCGCGCAGCCACGTGGAAGACCGTGCTGGTGAGCTCGCCTGCGATTTTGTACATATTGGGGATCATCAGCAGGAGACCCTGCGATGCTGTGAAGGTGGTCGTCAGGGCGCCAGTTTGCAGTGCACCGTGTACCGCGCCGGCTGCGCCGCCTTCGGACTGCATCTCGATTACCAGTGGAACGGTTCCCCACAGGTTGGGTTGATGTTTGGCTGACCACTCATCTGCAAATTCGCCCATGTTCGATGAAGGGGTAATGGGATAAATGGCGATCACCTCGTTCAAGCGATGAGCCACCGAGGCGGTTGCTTCATTTCCATCAATCGTGACAATGGGACTCTTCATTCTCTGTCTCCTTAAAAACGGGAAATATTCCCGTTACTTGATCTCTAAGCATACGAGTCTAGCCCCCAAAATTTATTGACGTTAGTAATTTATGACCTCTAATCCCCCGTAGTTTGTCATATTTAGGCTAGGAAAATGGCGAATATCACACCGCCCATATCCAGCATCCCCACCTTTCATTTGTTCCAGTTACAAATTCACGGAAGGTGCGTCAGAAAACTGGTTCAGAGAATTTGATTCTCCAAGAACTTCCTCGCCAGAAGAAGAGCCGCAAGAGATTTAGCATCTGGCAATTCCCCCTGATCAATCAATTCATATAACCTGCGCACAGGAATTTTTTCGATTTGAAGGAACTCATCTTCATCAGCCTGAAGAGGATCATGGACGAGGTCAGTGGCAAGGTAGACGACCATGAATTCCGTGGAATATCCAGGTGCGAGGTAGAAATGACCAACCCGTTCCAATTTTCCCGCCGCAAAACCCGTTTCCTCACGTATTTCCCGGGCGGCGCAGTGCTCGAAGGGTTCATCTCCATCACGAGTGCCGGCTGGCAGTTCGAGCAGCTCCTTCCCAGCCGCATGACGGTATTGACGCACGAGGATAAGATTACGGTTTTCATCAACGGGAAGGATAATCACCGAACCACCATGCTCAACAATATCGAATTTCGTCTCGCGACCGTCCGGAGTAGTCACGTAGTCGCGCCGGATGCCAAAAGCCCGGCCTTTGAAGAGAGGTTCTGATTTTATAAGCTTGAATGGCATATCAATGAGAAGAAATAAAAAACCAGGTTGAAAAAAGCCCAAGCTTTCAGCCTGGGCTAAGTCAGGAGAGCAACTCAGGGTATTTGCAGTTGTTGACCAGAAGAAAGACTGGCCGAAAGTGAGATTCCGTTTGCTTGGGCTATCTGCGCCGGATCGACATCACCAAAATAACAGGCAACTCCATAGAGAGTCTCATCGGAAGCTGAAACAGTATAAGTCGTCGGGTGAGTATGCAAGGCGCGCGTGCCAGGGAACGAACCACTCTGTGGGATTTTCAATACCGTACCCGGATAAACGAGCTCGCCTGATCCAATACCATTTAATGAGAGCAGAGCATCCGGGTCGACATTGAACCTGCGTGCCAGGCAGTACGGGAATTCACCTTTTTGCAATGTATAAGAAGCGGGACGGCTGCCCGGCGGCATCAAGGTTGGAGTTGGACCCCCGGGAGTGACGACTGCCGGAACGGGCGTGGTGGCGATTGCATTTGTCGGTGTGCCGGGGGTTAGGTTCGTTGTTGAAGACGTTGAAGTGGCCGGGGTTGTAACCGTACTGGGAGTACCCGGAGTTCCGAGAGCGAACGCGGCTGTCTGGGTTTGGGCGGCGAACTGTTGAATCATCGCCATGGGATTCTCAACGGACGGCAGCGGTGAGACAAACAAACCCGTGGGGATCAAGGTAGGAGTCGTAGCCGATGCTTGGGAGATCGGAACTTTGCAAGAAGCGGTCAAGATCATCATGATCATCATCACACTGACCTTGAGCATACTTCGTTGGTTGTAGTTCATATCTTCTCCTCTATCAGCCTCATTAATTTAAGATAGTAGCACATGAGCAATAAAAGGTCAAGCCGCGCCTCACGGCGCGCAGTTTAGCCCGGTGTCTTGTAAACGAATACTAGACCGGGTCGCGTTATCTATCGTAGTATCCTCCAACAAGCGATTCCAAAGAACACATAATGCGTTGTGAGCGGACGGACTACCATTGGTCATGATTTTTGTCATGGTCTCGACCATCTTGAAATCGTCCGAACGAGCAGCAGCTTCGACAAATGGAAGATATTCGACTGGATCGCTGGGAGAATATCCCTGGGTGAGCGCCTCGTCCCAAAGCGTCATAATTTTTTGCCAATCCCCTTGCTGTCTTGCGAGCTCGGCGTGGGTGTAGTAATAACACCAATCCTTCTCCGGTTCCCGGATGAAGAAAGGTTTGACTGAGCCGCGATCCTCGGTCAAGATTCGATCCGTATCGGATAGTGGAATCGCTTCCACCAAGTATCTGGATTCCCTCTGATAAGTCACTGCATCGCCCTTATCGGGATCAAGGAGGCGCAAGCATCCACTCGGGGGCATGTAAAGTACGATCGCCTGTGACGTATTCCCGTCGAACTCGACGGTGCGGTATGGAAAATTGATTCGAATACCCGGTTCGAGCGCAGGCAGGGTCGGTCCACCCAACCGTTTTTCTGTATAGAGCATGGCAAATGGCAGCGTGCCGTTCTCGTAATCAGGTGCGTAGAGCCAGTTAATGGGCGCTGTGAAGGAAAGGTCAGTCTCATAATCAATGGGCATCTGGTGCGTGAGGAGAACGGTATTCGGTTGTAAACCTGGTATACGCCAGCTGAGCTGCCAATAGATCTGACCCTGCTTTTCCCAATCTCGACGGAAGATGTTGGCGTTGAAAAACTGCTGACCGATGCCCAGCGAGACGAGCAGGGCAAGCAACACAATTCGGATCCGGTTATTACGGATAAGGGTTTCAAGGATACCCACGGCGAAAAGACTTCCACCTAGAAAGATTGAAACCATGAACCGGTCATATGAGGATTGAAGTTTTAATGGAAGACCCGCTGCCAGGGATGGCAAACGACCGGCAAGTATACCTGCCAGGCCGATGATCAATAATTGCGGACCAAATGCTTTGCTTCTACTTTCCTGAAATTGAAAGCGGGACAGGTAGATATAAAGGAGGACGAATGACAGCACCAACAAAACCATAGCAAGAATCGAGCTCGGTAGAGAAGGGGAGCGTGCAAGCAAATCAATTATTTGGATCCAAATATAGAAACCGGTTTTCCATATCGTATCCAGAAGGTCAACAAGGATGAGCTGGATGGAAGGCGTTTGCAACCCGGCTGTATCGTACGATGCATACACTCCAGAGTTGTAGTAATACATCAACCAAATCGCATTGAGCAGCCAGACCGCCAAGTATGGCAACCAATAACGTAATGCTTGAATGAAACGTGCCACAATGTTGAACTGGGTCAGGATCGCAAAGATAAACAACAACCGCATGATCTCCAATCCGAAAAAATATTCCGTGGGAAACAGACCACAGATTTGGAGGAGGATCGCGGCCACGGTCAGAGGAAAGAACCGAGATTGTTTAGATCTGGAGTTGATCTGGCCACCAGGATCAGGTTCAACAACACTTCGGACAACACGGGCAGTAAAACCAAAAGACAGAAAATAAAAAATGAGAGGGATGAGTTCCTGATTGATATGGGTCAACGCGACCCAGTGCTGGCTGTAACCCGGAAAGATCAACACCAGCAGCGAGGCGCCTAATGCAGACCGGGGATGGTTTGGCCAAATCGATTTGAACATCCACCAGGTAGTGAGTACTAACAGGAAGCGGATGATCAAGGCAAAGATCTGCCAGTAGATGGGTACAGTTGGGATAAGGCTGGTGGTGAGAAAAAAGATCGGACCAAGGAAGGGTCGAAACGATGCGAAGGCTGGAATGAATTCAGCCGGGCCGAGGAAATGGGCTATCCAGGCGAAAGGCCAGTCATCCCAGTAAAAACCTGTAAAAGGTAGAAGCAAACCATAGGCAAGGATTGTAATGATGGCGAAGAGGAGGGGGATCGAGAGGAATCCCTCAATGAAGCGGCGCATCGAGAAGATTATAACCGAGCGATTTACGGTTGGTTTGCGTACCGAATAGCGAGCAGGGTGATATCGTCGAACTGATCCGCGCCAGCCGTGTATTGGTAATATTCGGTTTCAATATGATGCAATAAGGCTGTTGCGGACTGTTTCGGTGAAAGATCCGATATCCGCTGCCACCACGCCACCCGCAGGCTTCTCGTGAGTTGGTTGGAAGGAGTCTTCAACATCGAATGGTAATAGTCGATGGACAAGTTAGAACATTAATATCGAACTACGCATTCAGATTATGGATCGGACTCGCAAAAATGCAGTATCTGGCTTACTTTAAAGAAATCTTTGAAGGATCTTTACAGAATTCTGACCACATGCGGCTTACCTGAATTCACCCTCCAGACGGCGTCCAATCTTTCTTTTTCCGTTCTCTCTAAAACCGTATCGACCAACCAGTACTCGACCTGGACACGATCGAAGGTTACATCGACGATGTTATAACCATGGCTGTCCAGGTCACACCAGAGGATGTGTGGAAATGCCCTGGTGATCGCTTTTTCGTGCGTTAATGATGTCGTGCGATAACCCCATTTCA
>MGNL01000014.1:0-951 GCA_001796785.1 Chloroflexi bacterium RBG_16_51_16
CATCCGCGAATTTAGTGACCGCGAAAACGACCATTACGATGGCAGTGCAGATGGCACCAAAACCATTGATGACCATTTTCTGCTGCCAGCCCTTCTGATAGCGGAGAGTCGATCCCGGTTCCTTGACCTCTACACCTTCGGGCAGGTGTCCGATCTTCCACCAGCGCCGCGCCATGCCGGCCTGGGACAGGCTGAAGGATAGAAAGACTCCGATGGCGTATAGGGGAATCAGGCGGGTGACGCTGGCCTGGAAAATGATAATGAGTATTGAAGCGATGGCTGCCAGGGCAAATATTCCGCGGGAATAGACCAACCGGCTGCCTCGATAGGTTAGCTGCCGCGGCAGGAAACCATCGCCTGCAACCAGAGCGCTCAGGCGCGGGAAATCCGCGAAGGCAGTATTACCTGCCATGATCAGGATAACGGTTGTCGCCGCGATGACCATTAAATAAAGTAAACCGCGGCCTTCGAAGATCGTGCGGGCTAATTGCGAAATGACCGTTTCCTCCTCGGAAGGGATGGCGCCGATATGTCCGGATAAAAATGAAATGCTGAGAAACAGTGAACTCAGGATGACTGCCATCAGGATCAAGGTGAGGCCGGCGTTCCGGCTGCGTGGTTCTTTAAAGGCTGTGATGCCGTTGGATATCGCCTCGATCCCGGTCAACGCGGTTGTTCCGCTGGAAAACGCGTGCAGGATCAGGAATGGCGTAATGGCTGAGAGCACGTCAGGCAAAACCAACTCAGGCGGATCGACCACTGTTCCCAGGCCGCCAAGGAGGAATTGCAGCATGCCCAGACCAACTGTGGCATAAAGCATAGTGATGAAGAAGTAGGTGGGCAGGGCGAACGCTGCGCCGGATTCTCTCACACCCCGCAGGTTGATCACCATGATGAACAACACCGCGCCAACCGATAACATCACCCGGTAGGGGAACAATTCCGGAAAGG
>MGNL01000014.1:975-6329 GCA_001796785.1 Chloroflexi bacterium RBG_16_51_16
CCGACACGGATACAGCAACAGTCAGGATGTAATCGGTCAGGAGGGCCGCGCCAGCGGTCTGGGCCGGCAGTTCGCCCAGGTTATCCCGCGCCACGATATAGGCTCCACCTCCACCGGGATAGGCATGGATGGTCTGCTCGTAGGAAATGGCGACGATCACCAGAAGGGTGACAATGGCGATCGAAATGGGAAAAACATAACCGAATGCAGCTGCACCAGCCAGAGCCAGGATGACCAGGATCTCCTGCGTGGCGTAAGCAGTTGAAGAGAGCGCGTCCGAGGCGAACACTGCCAGGCCGATCGCCTTGCCGATGGTCTGGTGTGGTGCATCTGCTGTTGGCAGTGGCCGCCCGATCAGCCATGATCTCCAACTGCTTGGCGGTCGCGAACCTGTACTGCGTTCGAATATGGGGAGAGGAGAGTTATCTTCCGGGTTGAACATTCTTTCAAGCTGATACAAAAAATATGCCCTCGGGTCGGAGGACAATGCTGGATTATAGTACGAATCCCGGGTCGGAACGGTTTATTCAGGTATAAGTCTAATTTGAAATCAATTTGAAAGAATAAGTAACATCTGATAAAAGGGTCTCTTGTTCATACCTGGTATTCACCCCGGTATTCTATCGGTAACAACTCAGCCAGAGCCAGCATGATCTGCTTTGTACCGTCCCGCATGGCTGCCTGACGGTCAGATTGCCCTTTTAGGATGAACGGTTTTCCAATGCGGACGGTCACGTCAGCACGTCGCAGTTTTCGCAGGGCTGAGTACACCCGTGGGTTTTGTGTTCCCATCAGGCTGATGGGAAGGATCGGGGCTCCGGTCTTAATTGCCAGGAACGCGGCTCCGCCGCGCCCCTCTTCCAATCCTCCTATAAGTGTGTATCGTCCTTCTGGAGCGATCACCAGGACACGACCCTCCTGAAGTCCTTGTAATGCAGAGCGGATGGCGCGTTTGTCGGGTTGTCCGCGATGCAGCCAGATCACACCGTACCAGTCCATTAACCTGCCAAGGATGGGATAGTCATAAAGCTCGATTTTCCCCAGCGCATCCGGCGGGGAGGGTAATACGGGCAGCAGCGCAGCGGCATCCGCGTCTCCGAGGTGGTTAATGACCACGATCAGCGGTCCACCTTTCGGCAGGTTTTCCTTCCCAATCAAGTGGACGCGCAAACATAAGCGTGAAAGGAGCTTCAACACTCCGTGCGATAAGGTGCGCATGAAGCGGCGACCTGGTGTAAGGCGAGGCAGGCGAACCAGCTCCGGACGCCAGAGCTTCGAGACAGGTTTTGCAGGCTTGGCGATTGGTTGTGAATTCATGAGTTTTTAACCACAGATGAACCTGGATGAACTCTTGTTGGTTGGAAAAAAATAGCGTCAAATATTTGGTGATTTTCAACCGAACGAAGAGAGAAGGCGTATTATTTCATCTTCATCCTTTGATTGAATTTAGACCTCCCTTATTTCGTATAAATCTATTTTAACTTTGTTTAACTGCGGTTTTTTTATCGCCGCTCATCAGCTTAAGGTCGGATCGCTTGCCCTGCGTAGACCCCGTGATATTCCTCCGGAAGCAGACCGGCGATATGCCGCATGACCAGGTCCGCGTTGGACTGCCTCAGCGCACGTCGTTCGAAATGCTCGACCGGTTGCGAGGAAAAGTCGATCAGCTTGCCGATCCGGATTTCAAGTGCGGGCTTCTCGCCCCGCCGGGCGCGTTGCCAGAAATCATCGGTCGTGCCGGTCAATCCCACCGGCAGGACGGGTGCTTGCGAGCGTTCGATAATGTACCCGACTCCGGGTTTGGCCCGTCGTAAGGCGGGTACGTGCGAACGTCCGCCTTCCGGCGCGAGCATTAGCGGACGCCTGGCCTTGATGATCGCCAACATGGTATCGATCAGGCTGCGGTCGTAATCCCCGCGGTGGACCGGAACCACACCGTACAGGCGCAGGATCGTTCCCTGATATTTCTTCTCGAACACATCCGTTGCACCAATGGCTTCTGCTTCTTCTGGCCAGAAGGAGAGCACCAGCGGCGGATCATAGATCGAGATGTGGTTGATGGCGATCATATAACCGCTGCCGTAAGGGATGTTATCCCTGCCGGTGATGCTCACCCGCCCGAGGATGTTGAAGAGCAAACGGAACAGCGGTTTCAGCCACAGCCGGTTTAATCGGATTCGCAGCGGCGCTTTGAATGGTTCGGCCATATGGATTGGAGTACGTTCCCGGGTTACTTGCACAGGTTCAGGATCTGTTCAAAAACTTCATCCGCGCTCTGTTGATCTGTGTTGATCACCACGGCGTCCTCAGCGCGCTTCAGAGGTGCGACCTCGCGGGTTGAATCGATGAGGTCCCGTTCGATTACTTTTTCGAGGATTTCATCGTAATTCGCCTGCCCGTTGCGCGCCTTGATCTCGGCTGAGCGGCGGCGGGCGCGTTCCTCCGCTGAAGCATCCAGGTAGATTTTGAGGTCCGCTTCCGGAAGGATCACCGTACCGATATCCCGTCCAACCATGACGACCCTGCCGCGCATGCCGATGCGGTGCTGCTGGTGTTTCAGGGCTTCGCGCACACCAGCGTACGCGGCAATCATGGAAACGTTCGCATCGACCTTGCGCCGTCTGATCTCCCAGGTCACATCCCGGCC
This sequence comes from Chloroflexi bacterium RBG_16_51_16, assembly GCA_001796785.1. GTDB lineage: Bacteria > Chloroflexota > Anaerolineae > Anaerolineales > Villigracilaceae > RBG-16-51-16. The sequence goes on from MGNL01000014.1 coordinate 3,623, forward strand.
TTCGACCAGGACATCACAGGTGCGGCCGTCGTTGACGGTGGCTGGTCGAATATCGAGCTCGGTTTGCTGTGCAAGTCGGGTAACGGCCGCTTCATCGTGAAGGTCCAGCCCTTTTTCGATCGCCAGCAGGGTTATCACTCGATACATCGTGCCGGTGTCGAAAAACAGGTAGTCCAATTCCAACGCCAGCCTGTGCCCGAGGGTTGACTTTCCGGATGCGGCCGGGCCGTCGATCGCGATAATGGAGGGAGTTGAGGAAACTGTCATCCGGTTGATGGACTCGATCCCAGCTTCATGGATGAAAATCCTGGGTGAATAATTCGAAGACTGGATTTTCGGATGGTCATCGTTTGTTCATGGAATGGCTTTGGCATCCAGGAACAGATCGTTCCTGGCCCAAAGAATAACGCTGTCACCACCGGTTGGCATCTGGCGCAGGGTGATCCAGCGCAGCCAGTCGCTGAACTGGGCGCTATCCCAGGCTGGGGTCTGACGCCAGGTGAAATCCTGGCCGCGATACGAATCGGCTAGGCTCGGGTTCGCTTCAAGCCCTGTGATCACGAGGGGCGGTGAACTGGACATATCCACCGTATCCGCGACACTGACGGGATGCTTACGAAGCGCCCATTCCAATGCGGGTGAGTCGACACCGGCGATGACGACCGCCAGGGCATGATCATCCCCGGTCGACCATTCGGACAGGTCATCCGCAGTTTCGATTAGCAGGCTTCCTTGTGCCGGCTGCCCATTCAACCACCACAACTCCGGATTGTTAATGCCTCTTAAACCGGCGGCGCCAAGCGTGCCAGCGATCGTGAATAAACCGAGGGTGAGGCTAACTCCCCAGATGCCTCCAAGTCTGGCCGTGCTAGATGACCAACCAAGGGCGACCAGCAGGATGCTCAACACGATAAGGAACAAAGATCCAAAAAATAACCAGATGCGCAAGCTTGCCATCGGCGTTGGAATGGGAGTCCAGTTCAAACCGGCCAGGTCGAACCAGGCGAAGACCAGGATCAAGAAGATCAGCAATACCAGCCCTGCGACCTCCCGGCGCTCTTCCGGAAGGATCTCCATGTAGTGGATCATTTCCATCGCGGCCAGAGTCCACAGGGGTATCAAAACCCAACCGAGGTCTCCCATCTGACGGAAAGGAAGAAAGACGACCAAGAGCATTGCGATCAACATCCACGGGCTCAAGCTGATCGCCAGCCGGCTGCCTTCCCGCCAACCTCTCCAGATCGCCAGGCCGGCGAAGAGCAAGGCGGGCGGTTGATAAATGAGCAGGGAGGCCAGCACCCGCCCCGGCTGAACGCCGGAAAACCTACCCCAGCTTAAGAAATATTCCGGCACGGAGGCCAGGGCTGCGCTCAATCCATTGGGTGAAAAGAAAAATAATGACCCTGCAGTAATGAACGTCAAGAAAAATGGAACCAGGACGGCGGTGCGTGAGTGTGGATCAGCAAACCACAAACCTCGTTCTGATGGTTTTGAATTTTTTTGTGCAGAATCTTCTTGGGAAAATTGATCCCGATCAGGATCGCTGGCTTCTGCGTCCTTGTCTCTTCTCGACTCAATTCCCTCACGAATTGCCCAGGTTATCCCAATTCCCAGCAGACCTGCCCACGAGGCCGGTCCGCTGAGAGCAGCCAGGGCTGCAAAAAAACCAGCCGGACCGAATCGTTTTTGATTCCAGAAACCCCAGGTGAATAACAGGCAGGTGATCGCCAGGATGCTGCTGGCAGCCTGGCGGGAAAGGGCCAGCAGCCCGGGTTCAATCGCAAAGATGAACGCGAGCAGCACCGCCGGAACCGGTTTGATCTGCTCGCGAAATAGATAAGGCACAAACACAAGTGCGCTGCCGGCCAGAGCCGGGACCAGGCGCGCCATGAAGTTGCTGGAGCCGAAAATGAAAAATAATAATGCCGTGAGATGGATATAGGCTGGCTGCGGTCCAAGCTCGGGCCTGGACCCCATGACAATCTTGAGCGCCTGTAAAGCCGGTGCGGCTTCTGCATCGGTCAGCGGGAATGCGCCGAGTTGGATCGTACGCAGGCTTAGGGCGAGAAGAAAGGCCAGCGTATACAGCCAGCCTTCGTTTTTGATGCGAGCCAAATTCATGGGCGTTATTGTAATCGGTTTTATTTCGGCTTGATCGTTTGAAGATTTATTCTGAGCGATCAACAAAAAAACAGCCGATCGATAATTTCACTCCGCTCTTCGTTCGAACTGAGAACATGAGTCTAAAGCATTTTCTCATGGCACTTCATAAATCACCGTATTCCCTTGCTGGAATACCACCTGCAGGTGCTGGCCGAACTTCTCATCCTGCACGACCAAGCTGCTGTGTTCGAGACTGCCGACGAAAATATAACGGATGTGATATTTTTCGATGACCGTTAGCGCACTGGACCAGTTCGGCGCCGTGTAAAGCGTTTCGATATCCTCCCGGCGCGAACCCTGCTCGGCTGCTCCGCCGCGCCACTGACTTTCATGACCCGGCCAACCCAGAATGGTCGGCAGGCCGCTGTACGTGGAAATCCTCCCGAATCCGCTGTAACTCCCTCCCACCGCTTCGGCCACCACTCCGTCGGGTGCGCTGCGCAGCCACAGAATGGCAGCCGCGTCGTCAGGCGCCTCACGCTGCAGCCGATCGAAATCATCCAGGCTGAAACCAAAAGTCGGCTTGAAGTTGTTTGTCTTCGTC
>MGNL01000014.1:6339-6898 GCA_001796785.1 Chloroflexi bacterium RBG_16_51_16
AGCTTGGATAAAGCAAACCAGCAAAGAGCATGAGCGCCAAGCCGATGGTGAAAATTAAGGACCATCTGCCCCGCAGTTGCTGCAGCAAGATGGCTGTCCCGAAGGCTGCCGCAAAAGACCATAAGATCCAGGCCTGGTAATAGAACTTGAACACCGTGTTGAGCCGCGTGCCGAACTGGTCGCGCAGGTAAACGAATTCCGGCGCCAACACCAGCAATGCACCCAGGACGGTCAATAAGAGAACAAATCCGTAATGAGAAAGGATTTTGGTAGGTTTCGTTGAGAGGCTTGTCTTGGGATCAACCTCTGCGATCTCTGGTTGGTCGCTTTTTTTGAGAAGCCATGCCAGGCTCGGCATAAGCACGGCAAGCAACGTAACCAAACCAGCGAGATAGGAAATTCGCCGTGCTGTTGCCTGCAAGAACAGGCTGCGTAGATCCGGAACGCCCTCGGAAAATAAGAATCCCCGGCTCAGAGCCGGATCAACAATGTTGATCATCCACCCGAGCAGCCAGGAAAGAATCCAAAGCGCCAAAACCAAACCAATGGAAATTAAAAA
>MGNL01000014.1:6908-7374 GCA_001796785.1 Chloroflexi bacterium RBG_16_51_16
CAGTTCCAAGAGCCAATCTGAGCTCGCCAGCCATAAATTAACCAAGCCAGGATGGGCAGCAGCAGGCTCCCGAACATCACCCATAAATGCGCGCCGCGCGTCGGATTGGTCAGGTTGGGCAGCAAGCCGCCTGCCTGGGATGAAAAACCAAAATAAAACGGCAGGTAAAGGATGAAAGCGCACACACCCAGAAGCAAACCGAGCAACACAAATTCTTCGACCAATCTCCAACCCCAGCCATCCTGATTCACCCGCGCAAGCACATACGCGCATACGATCAGACCGGTGGCGATCAGGATGTCCCAGGTATTTAAAAATGCCAGCCCGCCTAAAATGAATGCCGATAAAATGAAACCTGAGGTGGAAAGATTTAACTTTGCACCCAACACGCTCAGCGAACCTCGCCAGCCACCAAGGTAGATATGCAGCGCCGCAGCGATGGCGATCAATCCGAAGGGGATCGCCA
>MGNL01000015.1:0-1196 GCA_001796785.1 Chloroflexi bacterium RBG_16_51_16
GGGATCCCATGGGTCATCATTTATGGATCTTCTGAATTGGAGGCTAACACGGTTACGATCAAGTCCCTACGGACAGGAGAACAAAAAAGCCTATCACGCAGCCAAATGATCGAGGACATACGGCGCCTTCTTGCGAGTGATTCTTCTTGATGATATAATCCCGCCGCCTGCGACTGGAGAATGGCAATCCAATCCCGATCGCGGTCATGGTGCCTGTAGCTCAATGGCAGAGCGCCACACTGTGGATGTGGATGTTGCGGGTTCGAAACCCGTCAGGCACCCCACTTGCAAAGACCCTAAGGAGTGTTACCCTTAGGGTCTCACCTTCATGATAGAGCTTCCATGCTTGAATCCATCAAGATTTTATTCCTTGCCGCGGAAGCAGAGCCTTTTGTCAAGATAGGGGGACTGGGGGATGTGTCGGGTTCCCTACCCAGGGCGATCCAAAATTTATCAAACAACGAAACGTCAGGAATCAAACCAGATGTTCGCCTGGTTTTGCCGCTCCATAAGTTTATCGTGCGAACAGGATTCCGAAATATTGGCAGAATTACGATCAAGCGCGGAGCGGGCACGATCCCTGCTGACGTCTATGAAACAAATCTGGAAGGTTGTCCGGTCTATTTTATCGACGGGGACCCCATCCAATCGAGCAATTCGGTATATTCAACCGACGCCAGGTTGGATGGTGAAAAATATAGTTACTTCTCCCTGGCTGCTCTTGAACTTCCCGAACTAATTCAATGGATACCGGATATATTACATGCCAACGATTGGCACACCTCGTTAGCCTTGTATGCGTCACAAGCAAGCCATGGGAGCGCCCTGAATCGGAAAACTGCCCGGGTGATCACGGTACACAATCTTGCTTACCTGGGACCCAATGTTCACGAACTTCTCGATGATTATGGAATTAATTCGGTACCGACTAACCTGCCGGGATGGGCTGAGGATATCCCATTGCCTCTTGGATTGTGGTCGGCGGATGCGATCACCACGGTATCACCAAGTTTCGCACGACAAATGCTTGAACCTGAAACCGGCGGCGGTTTGAGAAGTTTTCTCAGGTCACGCGAAAGTACACTGCTTGGTATTTTAAACGGCCTGGATACACAATCCTATAATCCTGCTACCGATGCTGCGCTCGAAACCAACTTTGATATTGTGAGATCCAACGACCGCATTAAGAATAAAAG
>MGNL01000015.1:1229-2584 GCA_001796785.1 Chloroflexi bacterium RBG_16_51_16
ATCCCCTTGTTCGGGGTGGTCTCCAGGATGGACAGGCAGAAAGGCGTCGATCTCGTATTGAGAGCGATGAAAGCGTTAAAAACACAAGAATGGCAATTGGTGATATTGGGAACAGGTGATCTGTCTCTCGAACAGCAAGCGCTCGAGCTTGAGAAACAGTTGCCTGAAAAAGTGAGAATTTTGACTCGCTTCGATGAGGGTATGGCCAGGCGGATCTATGGGGGTGCCGATTGCCTGCTCATGCCATCCCGGTACGAACCCTGCGGCCTTTCGCAAATGATCGCCATGCGATACGGCTGTGTCCCACTGGTCCGAGCAACCGGGGGATTAAAAGATACGGTCAGGCATTTGGAAACCGGGATCGTGTTTGACAAACCCACTGTCAAAGGCCTGACTGAGGCTACCCGCGGTGCATTAAAGTTATACAAGGAAAAAACCATTTGGACACAGTTGCAAAAGAATGCCATGCAGCAGGATTTTTCCTGGTCTCGTTCAGCGTTGAAATATTTCAACCTGTATAGAGATCTCTATAACCGAACAAAGGTTTGAAACACCGAGATGACCTTCGAACGTGCTTCCGGAATACTTCTTCATCCAACCAGCCTGCCTGGTGAATACGGAATTGGCGAATTAGGAACCCAGGCTTACCGGTTCGTGGATTGGCTCGCGGGCACCGGTTGCAAGCTGTGGCAGATCCTTCCCCTCGGCCCAACCGGGTACGGGGATTCACCCTATCAGTGTTTTTCATCCTTTGCTGGAAACCCGTATTTGATCAGCCTCGAGGATCTCATGCTCCGAGGTTTTCTTTTTTCGACGGATTTAGAAGACCGCCCTGAATTCGAACCAGACCGGGTCGATTATGGCCGGTTGATACCCTGGAAATTAAACCTGCTTAAACTGGCATTCGATCGATTCCTCAAATCCAATGGTCAAACTCGTTCTGCGTTCGATTATTTTTGCGCAACCCATGTAAGCTGGTTGGAGGATTACGCCCTTTTCATGGCCATCAAAGAAAAGCATGGTGACGGGAGCTGGGAAGAGTGGCCGGAAGAATTGAAATTCCGGAGAGAGCCTGATCTGTCCTCGATGAAAGAGGGTCTGGTGCAGGAGATCCAACGCTTCTCCTTCTACCAATTTATTTTTTTCGATCAATGGACCCGGCTTCGAAATTATGCGAATACCCTCGGAATCCGTATCATTGGTGACCTGCCCTTGTTTACCGCCATGGACAGCGCGGATGTATGGGCTAATCCCGAACTCTTTCTACTCGATGAAGAACTTAAGCCGACGGTGGTCTCCGGAGTGCCACCGGATGTGTTCTCACAAACAGGTCAACTCTGGGGCAATCCGCTCTA
>MGNL01000015.1:2659-3023 GCA_001796785.1 Chloroflexi bacterium RBG_16_51_16
TATCTTGAGACTGGATCATTTTCGTGGATTTGCGGGTTTCTGGGAGATACCGGCTGAAAATATAACAGCTGAGTACGGCAGGTGGGTGGCTGGACCGGGGAATGAATTTTTTAATTCCCTGGACATCCATCTTGGGGATGGATTGATCACTCCAGGGATCGGCCTGCCGATCATCGCTGAAGACCTGGGAGTCATCACCCCGGATGTCATTGAACTCAGGGACAAATTTCACCTTCCCGGGATGAAGATCCTGCAATTCGGTTTTAACGGAGCAGATAACCCCTTTCTTCCCCATCATTATCTACGGGATTGTGTTGCTTATACGGGAACGCATGATAATAACACGGCAATGGGATGGCTGTCG
>MGNL01000015.1:3171-8227 GCA_001796785.1 Chloroflexi bacterium RBG_16_51_16
AGGCGCGCATGAACTATCCGAGCCAATTGGGCGGAAATTGGCAGTGGAGGATGACCGGGGAGGAACCGTTACTGCATCTTTCGCAAAAAATCCGGGAATTAAATAATCTTTTTTCCAGGTAGGGTTTTCTACTTTAACGGCTTTCAATTAGCAGTTAGCGAGCCGACGGGTTTACTTCCTGGCTGCCAGCAGGATGCCAGAGAGAATTAATACTCCCCCAATGATCGTACCAGGACCGGGTGTTTCCTTAAGGAAGAAGAAGGCCAGGATGGCTGAGCCGATCGGTTCGCTCAATGTGGTAATCGAAACAGACAGCGCCGGAAGAAAACGCAGGGCCCAGTTATAGGTGGAATGACCAATCAATTGTGGAATGACCGCTAACAGGAAGATCCAGAAGTAACTCATTGAGGAGTAGCCTGCAGCGGATTGACCCGCTGAAATCATAAGCAGGATCAAGATCACGGCGGAGATGCTGTAAACCAGAAAAATATAGGGGATGAGCGCCATCCGGGCGCGCAGGTTGCGGCCAATCATGATGTATCCGGCTACCGCGAAGGCTCCGATCAAAGCGAGGAAATTTCCAAATAAAGACTTTCCGTGCAGAACTGCTTCGAATTCAGGGCAGGTGATCCGATCGGTGATCAGGCAGGCATCCACCAAGCCGATCAATGTGCCGCCAATCAAAGCTAAAACCAAACCTAGAATCGCAAGTGTTGTTACCCGTTCCTTGAGGAATAGGGGGGAAAAGAGTGCCACCCATAATGGCCCCGTGCTGACGAAGACAACCGATGAGGCGACGCTTGTATATTCGAGTGAACTTATCCAGGTGGAAAAATGTATGGAAAGAAATATTCCCGAGAAACAGGCTAGCAGAATCTCACGTCGGGACAGGGTTCTTAATTCGTTAAGATATCGACCAAGTGCAATCGGGGCAAGGATAACGGCAGCAACAGCCAAGCGTAACGCAGCGATCGTCAGTGACGGCACCTCCTGCTGTGCGAACCGGATAAAGATGGACGCCGTGGATACCGATAGGATCGCGACCGTAATTGCAAATGGCAACCTGATATTTTCGGTTCGGTCGGACATGATTCAGAGTAGTATACAGCCTTTGATCTCGTGGAAATTCGCACACATATATTTGCGATTTGTTAGAGGTAGGCGACCTTTGCTTGACTTTTCATTTTGTGAAGACTACAATTTAGATGAATCAAGTAATAAATTTCAGAATATTTTCTCAATAACCAATTCATAAGGAGAGGTGTATGTCTTACCAGGAATTACCCAAACTTAACTATGCGTATGATGCTTTGGAGCCGCACATCGATGCCCGAACGATGGAAATCCATCACACGAAACACCATAACGCATATGTTACCAATTTGAACGGAGCTATCGAGAAGCATCCTGAACTGGCATCCAAAAAGTTGGTGGAATTGCTCGGAGACCTGAATAAGGTACCTGAGGATATCCGAATGGTCGTTCGAAACCACGGCGGCGGGACATGGAACCATAGCATGTTCTGGGAGATCATGGCGCCTAAAGCCGGCGGTGCTCCCAAGGGCGAGCTTGGCAAGGCGATTGATGGTTCATTCAGCTCTTTCGACAATTTCAAAACAGAATTCGAGAAGGCTGCAAATGGAAGGTTTGGCTCCGGCTGGGCCTGGGTTGTTAAAAAAGGTAACGGGCTGGCGATCATCTCAACTGCAAACCAGGATAATCCAATGTCGGAGGGAATGACCCCCATCCTCGGTTTGGATGTCTGGGAGCATGCCTATTACCTCAAGTATCAAAACAGGCGTGCAGAGTATGTTACTGCCTGGTGGAATGTGGTTAATTGGGACCAGGTTGCTGCCCGGTTCGCAGAAAAGTAAATCAGTTTTTCAAATGTTCAACGAAAACCGTATCGGATTCTTACGGTTGTAGTCTGTCGTCTGACAACCGAACTGGAAGCAGGATATAATATTTCGTAATCAACATCCCAGCTCCTGAGAGGAGGTTTTCGTATGACACATATCATTACCAGCCTGTGTGTGCGCGATCGAGGCTGTATCGAAGTCTGCCCGGTGGAATGCATGGTCCCGGGTTTCCCGAAGGAAGAATGGCCGTGGATCTACATCGACCCGGATACATGCATTGATTGCGGGGCGTGTGTACCGGAATGCCCCTTCCTAGCCATCTTTCCGGAGGACGAAGTTCCAGCCGCTTATACCGCCAAAGGAACGGAATACATCAGCAAAGTCGGTCTCACTGGCCGGTTCGAAGGCACAAATCACTTCGGCAAGAAAATCGAGCTCAATACGGCACGGAAATTGGATGCAGGAGAAGTCGTAGATTTGACTGCGGATACCAAACCCAATTACGATTTCTTTAAAACCGGCCCAGGATACACAACCAAAGACGTGGACGACGGAACCTAATCTCCCCCAATTTTTACTCAGGAACGGATGCATTGACCCAGATGGATCAGTGCATCCGTTTTTCATTTGGATTTGGAGGGTTATTCCAAGGCAGTTCGCATTAATTCGGTTGCGATAAATTCCGCCTGCAGGAGATTATCTTCTTCGAGGAGGACCACAACGCTCAAAGGTGCGCCTGACCAGTCTGCCAGTGTGCCCGCGATACACCAGGTGACTACTTTGCCCTGTGCCTCAGCTTGACCGGTGTGCAGCCAGAATAAATTGCGAGGGGAGGCGTAATCGTCGATGATCTCAGCAGCAGTCTCAGCTGAGATAAATTGGATTGGTGTACCGAGCTCGGGAAACACAACCCACCCTTGATTCGGTGTATCGACCGCCATTGCCAGTCGGGCTGCAGGTATTGTCCCCTTGTTGCTCATTGCGGCAGATGCCAGAACCAATTGAAGCGGGCTTATCAAGAGATCTTCTGGAGATTCGGGTTGCACAGAGACATCGACCGGGGCTCGGATACTCGGGGGAACAAAAAAATTTAAGTTTTCATATAGTTTTAATAGCTGAGAAACCGACGGTCGGGTTGCGCGGTACTTCGACTCAATAAACGGTTTAAGAGCTGAACCGGGAGGGTATTTTCCCTGTATAGCCCTATTCAGCAGCGGCGATTCAGGATCCTGAGCCAGGTCAGATCCTTGAAGATCAAGGAGGTTGGCATCGAAAGTTGGGTGCGAAGAGATGGCAAACAGCTCGCCAGTAAGTGCCTGAATTAAAATCACAGCGCCGTTATGACCGCCGAGAAGCTGGTCTGCCTGCTTCTGCAGAGAGAGATCGAGGCTTAAACGGACATCCAAGCCTGGCGGCGGCGTCCCGTAAAGCAGTTGATCCCAAAAGATTAAGCTGGTTGGATTTCCTTGAGTACCTCGAAGGTAGTCGTCCAAGCTGGCTTCCAAACCAGATTGCCCGAAAACAGGATGCGTGTAACCAACAACAGGTGAAAGCTCCGGATATAAATAAGAGCGATAATAATCTCCGCTTTCTCCTGTTGTTACTGAAATAGGCTGATTATTACGATCAAGAATAGCTCCGCGTTCTACGAATCGATCGGAAATGGCTCGTCTTGGATTGTCAGATCTTGTGAGGAGATCCGGTCCACGAATCACAGCCCACCAACCGGTTGTCAACGCAATCAGTGTGAAGCCTGCGCCAAAAATCATGCCGATCAAGGAAAAGGGTCTGGTTTCAGTAACAATAGGGGAATCTCTGTCAGGTTCGCGACTAATTCTGATCAAAATCAGCAATGTAAAGAACGAAGTCAAAAGTGAAGATCCGCCATAGGAGACAAAAGGCAGGGTTACACCCGTTAAGGGTAGGATCCTCAGGTTGCCGCCCAGGATCAGGATACTCTGCAAACCGAGATAACTTGAAATTCCAGAAGCAAGCAAACGCTGGAAACCATCCGTTGCATGCAGCGAAATGTCCAAACCTCTCGAGAGTAATAGTAAGTACAGGATGACCAGACCAATACTGCCCACAAGTCCCGTTTCTTCTACTATGGCTGAATATATAAAATCCGAGAGGGCGACAGGCACGAGACCCGGGCTGCCCAATCCCGGGCCGCGTCCGACCAGCCCGCCGTTGGCTATCGCCATGATCGATTGGATGATCTGATAAGAATCGCCGGAAGGGTCAGACCACGGATTGATCCAACCTTCAACCCGAACCCGCAATAGATCGATGAAAAAATAACCAACAACCAAAGCCAGTAACAACGCAAGGACGGTAACCAACAGCACCCGCCGTCGGCCCGTTGCTACAAATAGAATAGCTGAGTAGATCAGGATGAATAAGGAGGCCGTGCCAAGATCACGCTGGATGATGAGCAGAAGCATAGCCAGGCTGACCACAAAAAGCGTGGGGAGAAAGAGAGGAAACCAGTTCAACTTGATCGGTATATGTTCAGAGAGGTAGGCTGCCAGGTAAATAACGAATAATAATTTCAACGGTTCCGATGGCTGAAAATAAATACCGCAGCAGCCAAGCCATAACCGCGGTCCAAAACCGACAGGATTGGTGCCAAAGAACAACGTCAGAAAAGTCAGCAATAGACCCCCGCTTAATAACAGGTATTTATGCTGACGGAGTGAATTTAATGATTGGAATTTTCGATTGACAATGACAAACGCAGCCCCGCTCACTAAAAGCCACAACGACTGGCGCAAACCATAGCCTGAATCCAGTCTCCAAACCGTTAGTAATCCCCACCCCGTGAGAAGGGCTGCAAGGGGTAAAAGATATTGATCGTGCTCTCTTAGATCACCTGAAAGAGAACGATGCAGGAGCGTGAACACAACCAACCAGCAGGCGTACCCAAACCAGTGGGACCAGCGTAAATCAAACGTTAAGCCGCGCGCTCTGACAGCCGGCGACAAGGTCAGGATAATTGAGAAAAGCAACAAGAAAAGGGCGACCCATCTAAGCAGGCGCCCCTGGATGGTTTCCATGATGAAACGCGAAGACCGCATTTCTAATCTATAAATATTTATTTATCAACAGATCCAGTTTTTGGCGGGTTTGGGCTGGAATTACATCAGGCTGTGTAATGAGGGCCGAAGCCAGCGAGCGATCGCAATCGCAATCCCGGG
>MGNL01000015.1:8249-11349 GCA_001796785.1 Chloroflexi bacterium RBG_16_51_16
TATACGGATGGCTTCCTGAGCGAGTTCAGTGTTATTGTTGAGGGTCTTGATCACCATTTCCACGGTCACCGGTGCCTCGCTCTGATGCCAGACGTCGTAATCGGTCACGTGTGCCATGACGGTGTAACAAAGCTCGGCTTCCTTTGCGAGAAAAACCTCAGGGGAGGTCGTCATTCCGATCAGGGACATGCCCCAACTTCGATAAGTGTTGGATTCTGCACGCGTTGAGAAGCGAGGACCTTCGATCGTTATGAACATGCCGCCCCGGTGCGTCCTAGCGCGAGTTTTCTCCAAAGCTCTCTCAAGTACCTGGGACAGGTCCGGACAAAATGGATCTGCTACGCTGATATGCGCAACCAATCCCTCACCAAAAAAAGTGCGCCTGCGATCCTTTGTGAAATCAAAAACCTGGTCGGGGATTACGATATGACCAGGAGCGAAGTCCTCCTTCAACGAACCGCATGCACTTATGCTGACAACCCGCTCCGCACCAATCTGTTTTAAGGCATAAATATTTGCGCAATAAGGCACCTCAGAAGGCAGCAGGTGGTGGCCAATTCCGTGCCTAGCCAGGAAGGCTACCCGTTTGCCTTCCAGGGAGCCAACGATGATCGGTGCACTCGTTTTTCCGAATGGTGTATCAATATCCAGTTGTTCGCTATCTTCCAGTCCTCTCATCGAGTACAAGCCGGAACCTCCGATGACCGCCAATGCAATCGATGGTTTCATTCTAGATTCTCCAATTTTCGGGTTGAGGTTACGGACCGCATTACAGGCAGGGCGATGGTTATTCTCGTCTGGCCGCATTGGATCACATCTTCGCTGGTGATCACAGTCGGCATGGTTACGGGAATCTGATTGAGGAGGGTTCCATTCGTTGAACCCAGATCCTCCAACCACCACTGACCGTGGTGGAATACCAGCAAGCTATGGCGAGCCGAAATTGTGCCATCCTCCAATTCGATATCACTCAACGGACCGCGTCCAATCGTGATTTGGGATTTATTAAAATGGATCGTGTGAGCAGGCTGGTTATCAGTGACAACGGTCAGATCGATGCCAGGCAAAAGTGGATGACTATCGAAATTCAGCTTATTTTGAAAATCTCGCCATAAGGTGACCAGTGCAAATACCAGGAAACCATACAGGACGATCGCCATGACAATCCGCAAGACCAGAACGAGCGAGGCGATCATTTTTTCCTGATCTTCGGTGAAGTCTGATCCTTAATGAAGGCAGTCGGTCGATCCACTACCTGGTTTGGCAGCGGAGCAGTATCCTTCAAGCCTGTGTGGGGAAGGGGATTATCCTGTCCAAAGACAAGCGCAACACCGGCCAGGGAGATGACATCGCCAGGATAGATGACACTCTGACTCGTGCGTTGACCGTTTATGAACGTACCACCGGTTGAGTTTAAGTCGAATACTACGTAGCGGCCATTAATAATCCGAAGCTGGGCGTGATTTCGCGAAATGCGCGGGTCGTCGATGACCAGCTGGTTGTCCATCCGGCGGCCGATATTGATCACAGGTTGCAGAAGCGAAAAGACCTTTACACCGTCCACGATCAAGAACGCATTTCCGGTCATTCGTATTGGAGGGTTGAGCTCCTGGGTAGTGCCAGGAGGGCTGAGGGTATCCGTGATTGATGAGAGGCTGTGGGAAGTAAGAACCCTGGCGTCGTTTATTGAAAGGCTCTCATCCGGGGAAATCGTGATCGTGGGTCGGTTGGAAAACCTGTACCCAGCTTCTTCACCAACGACGAGGAGTGATCTTATTAATGTCTCTATCAAGCGGTAATCTCTTAATTTTTCTGCGGTAGTCGGATGAACGATGACCGTAAATACATCCGGCACGCTCGTCCCACCCTTTTGATCCGAGTTCAATTGAGTATCGAGTGCTGCAGCCAGTTTCTGGATGATTACATCCTCCAACCGGGTACCGGGGAGGAATGACATTAAATCAACTTCTATCAAGGATTGAAGACGGGCTTCAAGTTCTAAGAGGTTCATCTTTTTCCAATGACCAGGGATGAGGTTTTTATTGAACTGCCAGGTGAACAGGCTGACCGCAATTAGGACAGATGATTTCGGTCGGTTTTACTGCGTATCCACAGTTTCCACACGCAAACGGCAGACCCCTACCCAGCGGCGCACCGCACGCAATGCAGGCACCTTCGGTGAGTGGATTAGCTGTCCAGCAATACTCACAAATCACACGGCTCAGACGATCGGAGAATTCCCGAGACGCACCCAGTGCAGTCGCTGACTGCTCAACCACCTGCCAGATCCGTTCTGATAACTGCAGGTTTTCGATGTCCTGGGCGATATCATCCAGACGACCCAGAAGGTGGAAGGGGTTGCGAAGGGCTGCCAATGCACTCACACCGAGGCTCGCGGCAACTCCCAGCCAGGCTTGTTCTCCCAATTCAACCATGACCCCATCCTCAACACGCTGGATGACCACCGTGAGGGCGGTTTGGCCTCCGGAAAGAGCACCCGGGTAAGTTGCGACTTGAACGATGGTTTTATCATCATCACCAATTGCCTGGGCACGCAGGTTGCCCCGGTTGAATTCAGCCAGTAAGCGATTGGCAAGGTCTGTGGTTTGAATCTCGCCGTGAAAAAATCTTCGTTCCATGGTTTAGATTATAATCGGCTTCGCGAATTTCCCTGGAAAATTATCATTAAGGGATGTATGAAAATTGTTCTTTGCCAGAAGATCCTTCCCTGGAAGTACACCTGGAGCTCGCGCTTTGGTCTTGTTTGCTAAAAACCACGGCAAAAATTACCTCCGCTCAGAAGGAATTAACGGCGGGAGCACAACAATAATTAATGCCAAACCAAGCATCTACCCTAATTAACGACTTTCAAAAATCAAAGTTGCAACCAAAAAAATATAGGTATCTGTTTCCTGCGTTGCTGGTCCTGATATGTAGTTGGTGGATGTTCGAAAATCCACCGGCTCGTGTCCTTGCCCAGGAACCAACGCCAACCATAACGCTATCTCAATCCCCGACTCAGGGTATGTACATCACTGTTACCACTACTACTGAAGACCATGTAAATGTCAGAGGTGGACCGAGTTCAACGATTTACCCT
>MGNL01000015.1:11416-16375 GCA_001796785.1 Chloroflexi bacterium RBG_16_51_16
TTCTGATTGAATATCCCCATCAAAATGGAAATAAGGGTTGGGTATATATCGGATATATCACTGTGTCAAATGGAATTCTCCCCATCGTGGATCCGCCACCAACTCCTTTGCCACCCCCGGCTGCAACCATCGATCCAACGCTTGCGGCTCAATTTAACAGTGTTCCTACATCCACCCGGCTGCCTACATTTACACCTGCGCCTGCCCTTGTTTCGCCAGCATATACACAAGCTCAATCTTCAGCATCAAAGTTACCATTTACCTCTGGAATTGTTATCCTCGCAATGGGAATAATCGGAACACTGGGGTTCCTTTATTCATTCTTGCAAAGAAATTAGCACCGAAGGCGATTCAAAAATATTATGAAATGGATCACCCGAATCCATCTTAATCTCATTCTCCTTGCCGGGCTAATCTTTGTGATCCAGGCTTATCCACGCAATCGGATCGCCTTAGCCCAGCAACCTACCGGCTCGATCCCAACCGTGACAGGAACTCCGGCAGGAGCCTTAGTGACGGTGTATCTCGACCTGGCGCAGATCGATATTTACTCCGGACCGAGCAGTTATGAATACCCTTCAATAGGGGTTTTATTGGCCGGGCAACAGGTTCCAGCCTACGGATTTTCAGAGGATGGAAATTGGATTCAGATCTATTATCCCGGAGTGCCGGATTCGGTCGCCTGGGTCTATGCGCCCTATGTGTCGATCTCGCGAGGTGCGGAGATGCCTGATATTGAATCTCCGCCTACACCCACTCCCTTTTCCACACCTACCATTGACCCGACCCTGGCGGCAGCTTTCATTCCGCAGGTAACACCAACTCGGCTGCCAACCTTTACCCCGCCCGCTTCAATCAACCTCCCCTCATTCGCCGATGCGACCGTGAATACGAGTCGAGTACCCATGGGTCTGATCATCTTTGCTCTCGGAATTATCGGACTATTAGGAGGCATGATTTCGTTTCTTAGAGGTCGGTGAATCAAAAAACGCCGTTGATTGATCAACGGCGTTTTTATTTTAACGGTTAGGTTGGTTTAGTTGTTACAGTCGCACGAACCGCCACAGGCACAATCCCCTTCACCGTGTGCATGTTCATGCTCTTGAACATGAGGACTATTTACAGCAAATCCCGGTCCATGCTGAGGGTCATTGACAAAATCGATCGTCGCGCCCTGTAGATAATCGAGGGAAATGTTATCGACGACAACCTTTACGCCCTCAGATTCAAAGTACCGGTCTGTATCCTGGGAGGTATTGTCAAGCGCCATGCCGAAATTCACACCGCAACAACCACCGCCGGCAACATAAACACGCAATGCATAACCCGTGAGATCGCGCTGGGAAATAATATCCTTCACGGCTTTGCTCGCGGCTTGAGTCAGAGTAATCGTTTGTATCTCAATTTCTTGCAGCATCACAACTCCTTAATTAAGGAATAATTAGGATAGATTTTATCAGCATAAAGACCACTTGTCAACGGAACTTCCTTAAGTGACAAATGGAGCAGGATTTCTTGACACAAACCCTAGGCGCCTGTAAAATCCCCATGCTTAATTGCCTGACAACGTTCAGACAAGATCCATCCCGATTTTGGAGTCCTCAGCAGCCCAGGGCTGATCCAAAGTCGGGGTTGTCTTGAATGGCTAACCAGCGAGGAACGTTTTCGGTCCAATTCATTTTCAGGAGGAAATAACCAGCAATGTATGCAATGGGATTAAACCCGTTCGAAACGATCGCGATCTGGTCTGTATTCGGCATCGCAATCGTCGGTTTGTTGTATGCGGTGTTTCTGCGTTCCCAGATCCTGCGCGAGGACAAAGGCACGGAGAAGATGCAGGAAGTTTGGAACGCGATCCGTGAAGGCGCGGATGCATACCTGCGCAAGCAATTCCTGTCGATCGCGCCCTTGATCATTCTCCTGTCTTTTGCTCTTTTCTTTTCAGTTTATATTGTCCCGCCTTCGCCGGAAGCCCTGGAACGGTTCAGTGACAGCACACCAGATCAAGTCCGGTTGATCATCGGACTGGCACGCGGGATCGCTTTCATAATGGGCGCTGGCTTTTCATTGGCAGTCGGTCAGCTTGGAATGCGAATGGCAGTCCAGGCGAATGTACGCGTTGCCGCAGCCTCCCGTAGATCCTTCGGGGATGCACTACGGATCGCCTATCGGGCGGGTACGATCACCGGTATGCTCACAGACGGTCTCGGATTGCTAGGCGGTACTCTAATCTTCATATTCCTTGGAATTGCGGCTCCGGATGCTTTGCTCGGTTTTGGCTTCGGTGGAACTTTACTGGCATTGTTCATGCGGGTCGGCGGTGGAATTTATACCAAAGCTGCGGATGTCGGAGCTGACCTGGTTGGCAAGGTGGAAGCAGGAATTCCAGAAGATGACCCTCGCAACCCGGCTGTTATCGCTGACCTGGTAGGCGATAACGTTGGCGATTGTGCCGGTATGGCTGCGGACATCTTTGAATCCTATGAGGTGACGATTGTTTCCGGTTTAATCCTGGGTTTGGCTTTATGGCATTTCACCGGCCAATTGGAATGGATCATATTTCCCCTGGTTGTACGCGGCATCGGGGTTCTCTCGTCGATCATCGGCACCTACCTTGTCCGTGGCGGAGCCACCGGAAAAGCAGCCCAGGCTATGTCTGCCATTTTCCGTGGATTTCTTTCTTCGGCAGCTATCTCAGCTGCACTGTTCTTCATAGCCGGCTTTTTCTATATGAACACACCAGAAATGAATGCATGGGGCGGCTGGTGGCGCACTCCGCTGGCGGTGGCAGTAGGCGTGCTCCTGGCGATCGTGATCGACCGTCTCACCGAATATTTTACAAGCACTGAGAACACCCCTGTCAAGGAAATTAAGAAAGCTGCCGATACAGGACCGGCAACCTTGATCCTTCAAGGCGTGGCCTCCGGATTCGAATCCTCAGTATGGTCGATAATCGTGCTGGCATTGACGATCGTTGCCTCGATCTTCATCTTTGGCAGTATCCCAGGGGTGGCACCTGAACAAACCGCGACATTCATCCTTTATGGCGTTGCCATGACCGGCATCGGGATGCTCACTCTCACGGGAAATAACGTAGCCATGGATTCGTTCGGCCCGATATCTGATAATGCCAACGGAATTGGCGAAATGGCCTGGTCGGGAAAGACCGACAAAGCTACCAGGGATGCCCAACAGATCATGGCAGACCTGGATGCGGTCGGAAATACGACCAAGGCAATCACTAAGGGTGTAGCGATCGGTTCTGCGGTTATCGCAGCAGTTTCACTTTTCGGTTCCTTCCTTGTCGACGTATCCAGGGCGCAGAATTCACTTGGCATTCCGGTTGAACAGCAAATCCAGTCTATTGGTATCCGTGTGGACGTCCCGCTTGTATTCGTTGGAGTGTTGGTCGGTGGGGCACTGCCCTGGTTATTCTCATCGTTCGCCATCCAGGCAGTTTCCCGGGCTGCATCCCTCATCGTCATTGAGGTGCGGCGTCAGTTCAAGCTGGGAGTTTTAAAGGGCAAGATCAAACCAGATTACAGACAGGCGGTCAATATTTCCACCACCGCGGCTCAGAAAGAACTAGTTTCCCTGGCTCTTCTGGGCATACTGACCCCCATCGTCGTTGGACTTCTCCTGAGGGTTGAGGCATTGGGCGGTTTCCTGGCGGGAATCATCGTATCCGGACAACTGCTGGCTGTTTTCCTAAACAATTCCGGTGGGGCTTGGGACAATGCCAAGAAATTGATCGAAGATGAACCCAAGAATCCCGCCAAGAATCTAGGTAAGGGATCGGAGCGGCATAAGGCCGGCGTGGTCGGGGATACGGTTGGCGATCCGTTCAAGGATACCGCCGGCCCAGCTCTGAACCCGATGATCAAAGTCGTGAATCTAGTTTCCGTGATCATCGCACCCATCGTTGTTCAATATGCCAACGCAACCGGGAGTGTCGCCTATACCGTCTGGGCGGTCGTGGTGGTACTCCTGGCCGTGTTGGGTTGGGCGATCATGAGATCAAAAGCACCGGCGCCAGCGCTCAAACGCTGAAACTAATCAAGCGTATCCATGGATAAGAAATTGGCGAACCGCACACCTGAGGCGCTTCGCCAATTATTTTTAACGTACAGGTGGAAGAATTCCGCCTATAATAACCGTAGCAACTCAGAATTTGGATAACTAAAATCAGCAAATAATAATAATGACACAATTGATCGAATGCATCCCCAATTTTTCCGAAGCACGCCGACCGGAGGTGATCGATCAGATAGTCTCAGCCATCACGTCGGTTGAGGGCGCGCAGTTGCTCGATCGGTCATCTGATCTCGATCACAATCGGACTGTCCTTACCTTCGCCGGAACAGCGTCTGTTGTAGAAGAGGCTGCGTTCCAAGCCATTAAAACCGCTGCAGAGCTCATAGACCTCGACAAACATACAGGTGAGCATCCGCGCGTCGGCGCAACGGATGTGTGTCCCTTCGTGCCTTTATCGGGTGCAACGATTGATGAATGCATCCAAATGGCGAAAAAACTGGGCCAGCGCGTCGGCACAGAACTTGGAATACCCGTTTATCTTTATGAGCACGCGGCATCCCGCCCCGATCGCGTCAACCTGGAGAACATCAGACGCGGACAATATGAAGGTCTAAAAACCGAGATCCTGAACAATCCAGACCGGGTTCCGGATTATGGACCGAGCAAATTGGGCAAGGCAGGTGCCACGGTGATCGGCGCGCGAGATCCCCTGATCGCATTCAACGTTTATCTCACAACCGATGAAATAGCTATCGCTAAGAAGATCGCCCATGCGATCCGTCAATCATCCGGCGGCATGCGCCATGTGAAAGCCCTCGGCTTGCTCGTGGACGGCCGGGCGCAGGTTTCCATTAACTTCACGAACTACCATGAAAGCCCATTGGCTAGAGTGGTGGAAATGATCCGTCGCGAAGCACGCCGGTA
>MGNL01000015.1:16452-16924 GCA_001796785.1 Chloroflexi bacterium RBG_16_51_16
TCAGTTCGATCACAGCCAGGTGTTGGAATCCAAATTGTTCGGGGGGATCGACCAGCCAACGAGCGGTAATCATCCAAGCTTTCTCGAAGAACTGGCGGCTCCCACGCCTGCACCGGGTGGCGGCTCGGCTGGAGCTTACGCGGCCGCGATGGGCGCCAGCCTGGTTTCGATGGTCGCGGGTCTATCGGTCGGAAAGAAAAAGTACGCTGCGGTCGAAGCTGAGATGCAGGCGATCCGGGTGGTATCTGAGAAGTTGAGGGAAGAGGTAACCCAGGCTGTTGATGACGATGCAGCTGCCTTCGAGGCAGTTATGGGCGCCCTAAGGCTTCCGAAAGACAACCCCAGTCAAGCTAACGCGCGGGTGGCTGCGGTGCACACCGCGACGATCAACGCGGCCCACGTGCCCCTGCATGTTGCTGAGAGAGCGGTCAAAGTCATGGAGCTGGCGGGGAAATGCCTTGAACTCGGCAAT
>MGNL01000015.1:16930-17975 GCA_001796785.1 Chloroflexi bacterium RBG_16_51_16
GCCTTGAGCGATTCCTTTTCGGCAGCCGCACTAGCTAAGGCAGCCATGACCGCGGCAGGATCGAACGTTCGCATCAACCTCAATTCGCTCGAAGACAAAAGCGCCGGGAAAAAGATGTTGAATGAATTAATCGAATTCGAAAAGCAGGCGGAGAAGTTAGAAAAGACCATCCAAAAAATTATGACGGAGAGGATGGGATCAGCTTGATCTTCAGCCTCGGTTCGATCTTGAATCAATAATATTGAAAACCCTACTGGAGAATTCATGGGCTTGAAACCAGACCATTGGATAAGAAAGCTGGCGAAAGAAAAAAGGATGATCGAACCCTTTGTTGAAAGCCAGATGCGTGATCAGGTGATCTCTTACGGATTATCGTCCTACGGTTACGATATCCGGGTAGCGAATGAATTCAAGATATTCACCAATGTCTTCGGAGCCACAGTCGATCCAAAGCATTTCGATCCCAAAAGCATGGTAGATTTTACCGGTGATATTTGCATCATCCCTCCGAATTCATTCGCCCTTGCCCGTACCATTGAATACTTCCGCATCCCGCGGAATGTGTTGACGGTCTGTCTCGGTAAATCAACTTATGCCCGCTGCGGAATTATCGTCAATGTCACACCTTTCGAACCCGAGTGGGAAGGATTCGTGACGCTGGAAATTTCCAATACAACACCGCTGCCAGCAAAAATCTATGCCAATGAAGGAATTGCCCAAGTCTTGTTCTTTGAGGCGGATGAAGTGTGTGACGTGTCTTATGCAGATAAGAAGGGTAAGTATCAAAAACAGCAATCCATCGTGCTTCCCAAACTCTGATTGGCATTAGCTAACATGACCTCATTCTCCGGCCGTATCAGCGAACTTGAGCCCGAAGGTGCATATGCCGTTTTGGCACGGGCACAAGAGCTTGAAAAACAAGGCCGGAAAATCCTGCACCTGGAGATTGGCCAGCCCGATTATCCCACTCCGAATTTCATAAGCCAGGCGGGTATGCAGGCGATCCAGGACGGGTATACCCGTTACAATCCCACTGCAGGTTTGG
>MGNL01000015.1:18166-19836 GCA_001796785.1 Chloroflexi bacterium RBG_16_51_16
GCTGGTTGAAGAAAATCAATTTTCTTTTGACCTTGAACAATTTGAGTCAAAACTATCAAATCGTACGAAGCTGGTTATTATAAATTCGCCATCAAATCCTACCGGGGGTGTCATTCCAATCGAAGACCTGGAATTCATTGCCGAAAAAGCCATATCTCGTGGATTCTGGGTTCTGTCGGATGAGATCTACTCTCGGCTAACCTATTCTGGTTCACCAGCGCCGAGCATTTCCAGCCTGCCGGGGATGATCGATCGAACAATCATCATTGATGGATTTTCAAAAACTTATTCTATGACCGGTTGGCGCCTTGGTTACGCAATCATGCCGGAAGAACTGGCTCAAGGTGTGGAATTGCTGCTGGTGCATTCCATCGGATGCACAGCGACTTTCACACAAATGGCAGGGATTGCTGCACTGCAAGGGGATCAATCGTTCGTTGATGAGTACAGATCGGAATACCAGGTCCGAAGGGACCTTCTCATCGATGGTTTGAATTCAATTCCAGGCGTTCAATGTCAGATGCCGAACGGCGCCTTTTATGCATTTCCAAACGTTAAGTCTTTCAAGCAAGCTTCGCGGGATATCGCTGGAAGGCTGCTCGATGAAGCGGGTGTGGCATTGCTGGCAGGATCTGATTTTGGTCGAGGAGGGGAAGGTTATCTGCGTCTGTGTTATGCCACCTCCAGAGAGGTAATTTCGGATACGATTGAGAAAATGAAGATATTTTTTCAAGTGAATTATCATTGAAATTAGAGTTATTCCATTAGGAGCGAGTTTTGGCGATCATTACGCTGATGACCGACTTTGGGATTAAGGATGGGAACGTAGGCGTTATGAAAGGCGTGATGCTTGGGATATGCGATAGCGCCAAGATTGTCGATCTCAGTCATTCCATAAGCCCGCAAAATATCCGGGAAGCAGCGTTCGTCCTTGAAAAATCATGGGGGTATTTTCCTGCCGGAACGATCCATGTTATTGTTGTTGATCCAGGAGTTGGAACTGGGCGACGACCGATTGCTGCATTAATCGATGGGCATTATTTCATCTGTCCGGACAACGGAGTGCTCACGATGGTCTATGACCGTGCAGACCGGACGAAAACCCATATCGAGATAATCGAGTTAAATCAAAAGCGCTACTGGCTTCCGGTCGTGAGCCATGTGTTCCACGGCAGAGACATCTTTTCACCCAGTGCCGCTCACCTGGCCAACGGTGTCAAGCTGCAGCAACTTGGTTCAGTCATTACCGATCCTCAACGGATCGATTTTCCAAATCCCGTGACCACTCAAACCGGCTGGAAAGGGGAGGTCGTGCATATCGACCATTTTGGAAATATTGCCACCAATCTTCGAGAGGAAGAACTTATCGATTCGTCCAACCACCGAATTCTAATTAAACTTAATGATAATGAGATCAACGGCCTGGTCAAAACATTTGGTGATCGTCCACCCGGCGAGCTGATCGCCCTGTTTGGCAGTACTGGAAACCTGATCGTTAGTGAAGTCAACGGCAATGCTGCCATGCGATTGGGTACGCGCATCGGTGATGTAGTCGAGGTCAAGAAGCTGGACTGAAGCATTTCTCCATGACTGATTCACCCTTAATTATCAAGGACTTAGGATTCAAATACCGGACCCGCCCTGATCCAGCGTTGTCAGAGATATCCTTC
>MGNL01000015.1:19895-20018 GCA_001796785.1 Chloroflexi bacterium RBG_16_51_16
CCTGGCGCGATGTATCAACGGATTGATCCCGCGCAGCTATGGTGGGCAGAGGCAGGGAACCGTTCTTCTGCAGGGTAAGGATGTAGCTCAAATTCCTCTCGCCGAGGTCTCCCAGGTGGTTGG
>MGNL01000016.1:0-12984 GCA_001796785.1 Chloroflexi bacterium RBG_16_51_16
TTTCTTTCTTTTTACTATCAATCTCAGTCCCTTGACCTCAACAACTTCAACCCGATCTCCCCTGGAGATGGCCTCGCCGCCCTCCACGGGTTCGGCGGTCCACAGCTCCGAGCCAAGCTGAACCTGGCCCGACATCCTGAGGTCCGTGCGAGCGACGCCGCTCCTGTTCACGAGCGACTCCATGCCCATTCGGATCGGAGTCCGTTGGGCGCGCAGGGCAAATCCTAGGATAACAAAAAAGACCATTCCGAGGAAGGCACCCACTCCGATCACCAGGGGAACCGAAACGCGCTGGAACTGCGGCGTGCCGGGTGAGTTGAACAACACCAGCGCGCCGACGATGAACGAGCCCACTCCGGCCACGGTCAGGGCACCGTGGGTCGGCGCCTTGATATCCAGAATGAAAAGCACGAACGCGGTCACGATAAAAATAATGCCAAACCAGTTCACCGGCAGGATCCCCATGCCGTACACGGCCAGGCTGATGCACACCACACCGACGAATCCCGCCACCCAGCCGCCGGGGCTGGCGATCTCGATCAGGACCGCCTGAATCCCGATCGCGATCAACAGGAACGTGATGTTCGGGTCGGTCAGCAGGAGTAAAAAGCGTTCAATAAAACTCATATCGAACGGTTCTGCCTGCGCGTTCGCTGTACTTAGCTTGCGTGACCCGTCCGCCAAGTCGACTGTGAAACCATTGAGTTGATCGAGAAGGTCTGAGGTATCTGCGGCAATGAAATCGATCAATCCGGCATCCAGGGCTTCCTGCGCAGAGACGGCTTTGGCATCTTCGATCATGGCTTCAGCCAAGTCTGTGGCTTCCTGGCCTCTACGGGACACCAGCGGGCGGATCTGCGCCCGCATGATCTCCTTGGTCTTAGTTTCCAGGGTCTGGGTCAGATCCTCGCCGGAACCGCTGATCGGGCTGGCTGCACCGATCGCCGTTTCGGGAGCCATGGCGACCGCGTGGGCGGCCATGCTGATGATCGCACCCGCGCTGCCCGCCATGGCGCCGTTGGGTGTGATGAAGACAACGATCGGCACACGGCTGCTGCGGAAAAGTTGGATAATATTGGTCGCGGACCCCAGGTCGCCGCCGGGTGTATTCAGTTCAATGATGAGTACCTCGACCTGTGCTCGCTCGGCTGCCTCGACCCCGCGTTCGAGATACTCCAGCATGGGAGGCGTGATCGGTCCATCAGCGTTCAGCACCAGCGCGGAAGTTGTATCACCTTGCGCAAATGCAGCTTCAACGGTCAGGATAAATATCAGGCTTGCAATCAGTAAAAAACCAAGCCGTTTCATGTTAAAGATTATAACCGCCCTTGCCCGGCCCATTTTCCGAGTCTATTTATATTTTTAATGATGATATCCATGAACTGAAGACAGCAGGTAGTCGTTCGTATACCTGGGCCGGCTCCAATTTTACATTCCCTTAAAATAACAGTCCCCGCCGCGGGGCGGGGAACTGTTGAGGTGTGTTGGGTTTATTGTAGACCCGGTAATTAGAGAAAGATAACAGGGGGGGGTGGCGGTGGCGCA
This sequence comes from Chloroflexi bacterium RBG_16_51_16, assembly GCA_001796785.1. Lineage (GTDB taxonomy): Bacteria > Chloroflexota > Anaerolineae > Anaerolineales > Villigracilaceae > RBG-16-51-16. The sequence continues at coordinate 1,546 of MGNL01000016.1, forward strand.
CCTGGAGCAGGTGGCGGTGCGTCTTTCGGAATGTACGAGGGGCATAAACCCGGCCCGCTCGCAGCCCTGCCTACCGGCATACGGCAGGTGTTGTCTATCTTCTCCAAAGCCTTGATGGGATAATACAACGGGAAGCCGGGATCGGCCGCTCCAGCCTCGTCGTGGGTGAAGTGATCATCAAGATCGAACCAGGCGGGATTCAAATTTTCCATCCCAGCCCAGGCAGCCACCATGAAGCCATCATCTCCTGCAAGCAGGGATTTTTTGAACGCGATCTGGATGATATTCTCACCCACCAGGCGTGAAAAGGCGGCGTCTGGATCATCGGCTACCAATAGATCGTACCCATCACCGGTTTGTGGCGGATCAGAGGCTAAAATCTGCTTGTTGCCTACATCGCCATTGCTGTCCTTGTAGACCTGCACTCCGGTGGAGCTCCATTCACCAGCGACTGGTGCTGAAGCCAGGGTCAGCAGGTCGCCGCGACCATCCAGATTGAGATCCAGTTCGAGACCGTACGTGCCGGGGAAAGCTCCCGATTCGTCCGCTCCCTTCATTTGGATAACTCCGTAATACCACTCGCCGTCCTCGTAGATGGAGACCTGTTGAATATCCAGGTCGGGATAATACGTGTCCATTGTGTTAGCGTTGAACGGTCGCTCGAACAGGTCCTTGAGGAACCTGTCGCCATCGGGTGCAACCTTTTTGTCCGCGTAGTCGGATGTGTCCTGGTCGCCGAAGGAAAGCGAATCCTCCGCAGGCAGTTCCGCCGGAATGGACTTATGCTGGATCTCCTCCGGACCGGTAACGGGTATGACAGGCTCGGCGGTTGGCTGCGGAACAGCTGTAGGCTCTGGGGCTGATACACCCGCGTTGCATGCGCTCAGGATAAGCAGCCCGCACACCATCATAACAATTGCAGAAAATGAGAAATGCTTGTTCATGTCTTCTTGCTTCATTCTTCTTGCTCCATTTCAAAAATATTTCGGGATTATTCAGGTGGATATTATCATATATCTCACCAAAATAACCTTCCCCCATCTCCCATCTAATAAATTTCCTATGTTACCTGGCTCATAGAATTGATCTAGTTCCACCCTTTGTTATTTTGTTCACCAATCCAATTACATCAATACATTTTCATGCATTATCCTTTAGTTGATCATTGGCTGATTTTTCACAACCTGAATATTTTTTTGAGGGCAGCAAGAGCGTTACAAGTTCACATCAGGATCTTTGTTGCCTGTGTAATCAACCGGTTAGTAAAATCCACCACCGAAGAATGCAATCGCAATTGGAAAAAAAGGAGACTTCTTGATTATTCTTATCTCTCTCTTTATTAGAAAATCCGAGCGGCAAAAAATTTGCCGCTCGGTTGCATAAGTTTCAAAGGTTTTGGTCGGTCACCTTGGAACGGGTGGTGGTGGTTGTTGCGGCGGAGGCGGCGCAACTGTTGGTCCAATTTCTTTAGGAATATATGTCGGGCACAGACCTGGCTCGCCGCCCGAGGCTGCGAAACCAATCGCCATCCAGCAGGTGTTATCAATCTTATCCAGCTCCTTGATGGGATAGAACAACGGGTATCCCGGGTCGGCTGCGCCGGCCTGCTCGTGCGTGAAATGATCGTTCAGGTCAAACCAGGCGGGGGTGAGCTTGTCCATCCCTGCCCAGGCGCTGACCAGCAATCTCGTATCGCCAGCCAGCAGGGATTTTTTAAAGGCGATCTGGATGGTATTGGGTTCGACCACGCGCGACCAGGCCATATCGGGATCACCACCCTCATCCTCGTCAAAAACCAGGTATTCAAAACCGTCGCCGGTTTGCGGCGGATCAGAGGTAATGATCAGTTCGTTACCCACATCGTGGTTGTTGTCCGCCCACACCTGTACACCAGCCGTGTTCCATGCTCCCTTAGCGGGTGTCGAAGCTAGGATTAAATAATCACCGCGACCGTAGGGAGCATGATCCAATTCAATGCCATACGTAGCCGGAAAACCCTGCGCTTCATCCGTACCCTTGATCTGCAGGGTGCCGAAATACCATACAGCGTCCTGGTAGATGGTCACCTGCAGGATATCCAGATATGGATAATAGGTGTCCATGGTATTGGCGTTGAACGGCCGTTCGAACCAGCCCTTCAAAAACCTGTCACCGTCAGGTGCGATCTTCCGATAGGCATAGGGGGACGTGTCCTGGTCGCCAAAGGTGAGCGAGTCTTCCGACGGCAGTTCGATCGGAATGGACTGGTGTTGGATACTGACTGGCGCTGGAGGCGGCGCGATTGGCGAAGGGACAGGCGTGGGCGTGGGTTTAGATGCCTCCAGGTTACATGCATTGATAACCAGCACAACCATTATGATGGCAAGCACTTGCAACAGGGATGTGATTTGTATCTTCATGGGTTCCCTCCCGCTGACTATGTTCATTACACATTATCTCTCTTAATCAGTCAATCCGCACTCCCCCACCGATCCCAAATTTTATGATTAATGAATTATTTCACCAATGGTGATTGAATGCATCCATTGCGCTTGTTGGCTGAGAACGCGCGATCACATTCGCAGCCGTTGAAGGCGTGCGCGTGCTTTCAAGCTTGAGCACCAGGTTTGTTGAGGGTAGCTGGTGTTCGACCTGATACCTCTGGCGTTCGAAGATACGGATGACGTATTCCTGCGCCTTGTGATTGTTCTCAGAACCGGTTGGTCTTTCCCCTAAGTTCAGGCACAGGTCCTGGAGAATCTCCATGATGATCCGAATGCGCGGATGCAAAGGTGTCTTACCTGCCGCTCCCAGCTGTGATTCTATCAGAAGGGGTGGAAAAAATTTCCCGCGCACTTGTAAATAACCATGCTCTTAGTCGCGTTCGTTCGGAAATATGGTGCGCGCGGTGGCGTCACACCGCGCGCACCTGCCATTCTCTACGATCTCGATCCGAGCGTCGTGTCAGATCACGACTACGGCGCTGGCAGGATGGACTGGAAAGGCGCGCTCAACTCACAAACAGCCAAGTTGTCGAAATAATAAACCGTGTTCGGATCATTGAAGATATGCGCTTCCAGGCCGAGGCTGCCGGTCGGAAGGGGTTGCGGGTCCTGATAGGCAGCAACCTGCTCTCCATCCACCCAGACCTCGATTAGGTCGTTGTAGGCGCTGAACTCAACTAACGTCCACGTGTCCGGTATCACCTTATGTCGGCTGGGTGCCACGCTGAAATGGCCTGGGGTGGGCATCTGCAACCGTGAAAGATCGGTGAGCACGTCCGCGCCCCATTGAACGACATAGCGCGATCCCCCTTCCGGATTCTGCAGGAAGTGCCAGTTCAGAAATGAAAAACCGTCTTTGCCGGTGGTACGCACCTTGATCCGCCAGACTGCATTTTCAAACGTGTAGTCTGCCAGGGCATCCCCATTTTCGTTGACGCCAGTAAACGATACTACCTGGTTGCCTTCCTCCAGCGGACCTAGCGCCCAGCCATTCACCGCGTTGAAATCGGTGGCAGCGGTGATGTTCTGGAAACCCTGCGCCTTGCCATCCTGGAAATCCTCAATGTACAAAAGCTTCTCGCCACTGGCGCAAGCCTCAGCCAGTGTCAGGCCGAATGGATCGCGAACCAACGTAACGGCGATGTCATTCGCTCCGCGGCTCATCGCCTGCGTCACCGTCTGCGGAAAATACCCGGGCGCGGAGATCTCCAGATTGACCCCCTCGCGCGGCAGGTTCGTCCATTTATAGACACCCTGATCATCAGTCACGACCGGTGTCTCGCTTCCGGAAGCGGGATAAACCAGCGTGGTTCCAGGGAGTGGCGCGCCGCTTTCATCTTGGATCGTCACGGTCAAATCATAGGGGATAGGTGTTGGTGTGGCGCTTGGAATCGGTGTCGGAGTCCAGGCTGCTGCGGTCATGGTGGCAATCTCTTCCGGGCTTGGCCCGCAGCCGCCAATCAGCAGCACAGAAGCGCCGAACAGGAGTGCAATTTTCTTATCTGATTTCATCTTATTACTCCTATTTAGTTTTATGTGCATTGAAGATGTCTGGACGGTAATGCTAAACTTTGTTGTAACTTTTTTTGCATAGACTCCTCCTCCCCAAGATCCAAATCCGGATTTTTGCCAATTCAGAATTAGCCCACTATACAACAACTATTTGCATGCTGGGATTACAAAATGATTGACGCTGGGTTGAAATCAAAACGTCATCCCGCGGTTTGATAATAGCCGGTTTGCTACTCCACCCACGCCTCCCACTGGCTGTTATTCTCTTCCACGTTCTTCCCCGGTCCCCATCCGTATTTATCCCAATACCAGGTGTTCCACATCTCCGCACCGTAGCCGTTGCATTCAGCCAGCCGGAAATCCTCGATCAGCGTGTCCGGCAGCAGGCAGACTGGTTCGACGAGACCCAATTCTTCAGGAATTGGCGGCAAGTCGCCGGTCAATTTATTGGCTGTACCGGGTGTCGGAAAGCAATCCTGCCTCCACACGCCGAAATATCCAGGCCCTTCGGGATACTGGCACTCGCTAACGTCTGGGAAGCGAGCGAACTTGTAATCCTGCAGATCCGCCACCTCGCCGTTCGAGCGGATCAGCCGGACGGTATCACCACCGTCACTGAGCAGAATGTTCGACTGCAAGCCGTAATAAACCGCCCGCTGCCCTGGCTTGAGCACCTTGTCCGGGAGGACAAATGGTTCCGAGCCTGAGTTCGCTACATCGTCCAACTGCCAGCCTTTCAAGTTGATATCCACCGAATCGGCGTTGATGACCTCGATGAACTCATCGTAAACATTGATCAGCCCGTCGTGGTTCCAATCGCTGCCGGGACGCGGCAGGAATTCGTTGATCAGGACAAGCCTGGAGAGATAGGCTGTGGCGGTCGGGCGTTTGGTGGGTGTACGGGTAGGGGTTGCTGTGCGCGGGGGTGTAGCGGTGAACGTGGGTGTTTGTGTAACACTCAAGCCCCAGTTTGCCTGGCGAGGTGTTCCCTTTATCAAATCATCACCATGATCGCAAACAACCGGGTTTGGAAATGGCGGAGGCGCGGGAGTGGATGAATTGGCTGGGTGGCTGTATGTTGACCAGGCGAAGAACCCGTCGGATTGTACGCCTCTCCGCTCCATGGTCGCGTAGGTTGGTGCGGCGACTCCCGCCGGCCAGGCTCCGCCATCTGAATTTGCTGTATCCACTATGGCGTTACTCGGATCAATCAGCCGCAGCACTTCGCCTTCGTTATTCAATGATAAATTGTAGACAAGATCCGGGATTAGATCAGCCGCGGGCGGAACGACACAGTTGACCACCGGATCAGTATCGAAGACGCTCGCATTTGCAGCGATGACGAAATACCCTCCGGCTGGTATGGTACCTGACAAAGGAATGTTCGTATTTGTATCTGTGACAGATTTCAAGGTCCAACTTAAAAGGTTGATTGGGGTGGCACCTGGATTGTAAAGCTCGATCCATTCATCATTCGAAGAATATAATGTTCCCATCCAGGCGACCTCGTTGATCAGGATGCTCAAGGCGCCGGCTGGAGTTGGTGTGGGGGTGTGGGTCACGCTGAATCCCCAATTGACTTCTTTCGGTGTTCCTTGTATTTTTTGATGCGCCGCATCGTAATGGTTAAGCGACAGGGCGGGTTGAACATTGGTCAACCAGGATAACGGCGCGTCCGGCAATGGATTACCTATCGCGGCAGTAGGGTCATCATCCATTCTTTCCATGCTTCCAGTGGAGGGGACGCTTCCAGCCGGCCAACCACCGCTATCCGAATTCGCGGTGTCGATCACGGAGCCATCCGGTGCGCGCAACCTAAGCACTTCGCCTGCGTCTTCCAGGGAGCCGGAATAAATCTGATCGGCTGGTACATCGGTCACCTGTTGACGCAAACGTTCCAAGAGAAAATAGCCGCCGCCTGGGATACTACCGAATAATGAGATATCCGGTCCACCTTCATCGGCCACCAACGTCCAGCCACAGCCAAGGTTAATGCTCGCGCTGGTCGAGTTATAAAGCTCGATCCATTCATCGTCGTCAGAGGCCAGTGTTCCCGCCCAGGCGACCTCGTTGATAACAATATCCAGACTTGAAAATGCCTGTGAATTCCTTTGCTTGGGTGTCCCATAAATCGGGCTGCTTAGATCTGCAGCAGTCCCATTTTTTGTACAACCATCGTTTGATCTCCAAGCCGCGGAATTTTCGGCAACGATCGCAATTCGTTCCATGCTGTTCTGGTTCGACAATCCACCTGCCGGCCAATCACCCCCATCGCTATTCGCTAAATCTATTGGATTACTCGAGTCATCGAATAGGGTTAATATTTCCCCGGTATTAATAAGCTCTCCACTATATATCAGGTTGGCGTTAACGTCCGAAATGGTATCATCCCCATCCCTCTCTAACAAAAAATATCCACCCGCAGGAATTGTACAATCCGGGGTACATACATTTAAAAGATTACCAAATACAATGTTTGGACTTGCATCACTGGAGATTAACTGCCAATTGGTAAGGTCGATCGATGTACTGCCAGGGTTAAACAGTTCGATCCATTCGTCTGCGCCTGAGGTCGCCGTCCCAGCCCAGGCAACCTCATTGATGATCACATCCAGCGCGCTAGCGTGTTGGGGTGCAGCACGGACCACGCGACGAGCCATAGACAAAGCGATGGATGGCAGGGTCAAGCCGGTGATAAAACCAGTCACCAGGAGAACGGACAACAAGGCGCGCAGGTTCGCAGTTGATCGTCTCATCATGTTGGTTGTTAGCTGCTGGGATTATAAGCCCCCATTCAAACGACTTTTAACGCTTAACGTTAGCGCGGCTCGATCACCAGTTTGACTGCCGTGCGCACTTTCTCTTCGATTTCAACGTCCACAAACTCCGGTACGCAGACCACGTCGATCCCGTCGTTCTTGAGGTAACCGGTGGCCAGTACCAGTGCCTTGACGGCCTGGTTGACGGCGCCTGCACCAATCGCCTGCACTTCTGCCCGCTTATGTTCGCGGATCACGCCCGCGATCGCCCCGGCGACAGCTGAGGTACGGGAGTTGGCGGATACCTTGATGATGTCCATGGCAACCTCCCACGGTTTACAAAGAGGGGCTTCTAAAAAATTGTACAGTATATCGGGATGTCATTCAAGCACCCTGTTGGGTGGAGTTTGTGGGTTTTATACGATCGATGATGAAATATTTTTCCCTCCCCATACTTCCTATCTTTCTCTTAGATTTTAATTAAGTTAGTAATAGTAGTAGTGCCTGTGGAAAGTGTGGATATCTCTCTTGGTTAACCATATCTGGTGGTAAGCTACACACAAACTCCCACACCTATGCCCTGGCTGCGCTTTCTGGGCATATCATGGAGTGGATGAAAACGGGGAGAAAATTTCCGACTGCCAACCTCGATGGAAACGTAAAACCCGTACCACCTAAATATAGGCTAATTAACCTCGACTTGGCTAAATATGGTGTAAATTAGTTGCTCAGATTCCCGGGTTATTCGAATTGAAGTGCTTTTTCTCCACAGAAAGAGGGGGTTATCCACAGCGTGACGTCAGTTATCCACAGGTTACTTGGTCTACCCGAGGAAAACGAGGTCAGAATCGAACCACTTAATGAACTACGGGTACTTTCTATGTCAGCTAGTGGTCGATTCCAGCCCGTAGGCCGCAGCATATGCGTCCAGTACGATGTCGATCTCGTCCAGGAAATGGTCCAAGTCCTGCAGCCGTTGCGTGAAAGCCGACCCGATCAACTCAAGGTCACCAAACGCTGTCCGCCACAGTTTGAGCTGATCCCCTGATAAGGAGGCGGCAGCAAGCGCCCAGGTATGGATCAACGGCCAGAGCGCTGCGATTGGCGTATCGCTGCTCAACATGGATTTGATCGCCTTTTCGTAATAATTAAGCCGGGCAGGATGGATGCGCGGATCCGTACCGTCTACCTGGCTGGCTGTTGAGAACGCAGCCTCCCATTCCGGGATCCGCTGGTCGATGGTTTCCGCCGTCACATGGCTCGCACCCAGCAATCCCAGCAAGCCGCCGTACAGATCAGGTTTTTCAAGGGGCTGTATCCGGTCGGGGTAATCGAGCAGCAACCGCCGCTCCGCTATCGGTGCGCCGTTAAGCTCCACCATGCTGTTGGCCGCCAGGTACACGGCCTGGAAATAATCCACGATCCGTTGCTGCGCGGGTTTGTTCTCCCCCTCAGAGAGCGCCAGCCAGATACCCCGCGCCTGCGATTGCATGGCGCGGCTGCGCTGTAAGACGAGCGGCGGGCCTTCAAACTCGAACCCGGCCCGCAGGCTGGCCTGCACGAACTCGAAGAATTTTTCCTTTTCGAATAAAAGCATTGGGTCGTAAAGCTCGTGTCCGAGCCAGGGATCGCCGCGCAGCTCGCGGGGCGACTTGAATTCCTCCCTCGACCTGCGCTGGATATCGATGTGGAAGTCCGGCGTAAGCTTGATGATCTCGCGCCTCTGCCGCGGCGGTTGGTCGTGCACGAACACCAGGTCGATGTCGGTGGTGCCTCCGAGCATCGGGTCGTCCCGCAGCAGTGACCCGGCCAGATAGGCAGCCACGATGTCCGGGTTGTTGTAGGCTCGTTCCTGGGCGGTTTCTTTTGCCACCCGGATCAGCGACTGGCGGGTGATGCGCATATTGGATTAGTTTTCGGATAGGGGCAGGGCTGGCTGGAAGGGATACAAGCCCAGCGTTTCACGGATGCGGTGTTCGATCAGCTTCAGGTGTTCGGTGTTCAGCAGGAAGTTGAGGTTATCTGTGTTGAGTTTCAAAACATGTGAAGCATCGTACGTTGAAAAGAAATCCTCGTAAGCCCGGTTCAACTCATCGATGTAGTCTTGCTCCATCTTTCTTTCATATGGCCTGTCCCGCATCCTGATCCGCTGCATGAGCACCGGCGTGCTGGCCTGCAGGTATAGCACGAGGTCAGGCTTGGGGATCTTCTCGCCCAGCGCCTCGTGCACCTTGTCGTACATATTGAGTTCGTCACCCCTCAGGTTGATGCGGGCGAAGAGTGCGTCCTTGGCGAAGGTGTAGTCGGCGATCAGGTTGCGGCCGGTGTCCAGCAAACGCGGCACCAGGTTGTTTTGCTGTCGATACCGGCTGAGCAGGAAAAAGATCTGGGTCTGGAAAGCGTAGCGCTTGCGGTCCGCGTAAAAATCGGAGAGGAAGGGATTCTCCTCGAAGACCTCAAGCAGGACCTCCGCTTCAAAGACCGGTTGCAGCAATCGGGCCAGGGTTGTCTTGCCTACACCGATGACCCCTTCAATGGCAACGTACATTCAAAGTACTCCGGGTGTTGGGTGATGCAAGGATACCATAATTGAGTTCTGATCTTTTATAGTTAGATTGAGCCTCTGCATGACCTATAGGAAGGAACGGTCATTGTGGATGATCTAAAATAGGATCAATCGGTTTTATTCAGTCCAAAAATAAAATCAACACCAGGCATGAGGAGAAAGAGAAAATCGATAATCATTTAATTATCTTATTATCTACGGATCGAATCATCTAAAGTTTGATCATTGCCCTAGATCGAACCTGATTTTTATCCCTTCGAACGAAAAGGGTGAATAGGTCAAGATGAAACCACTCGAAGCTTCCGGCACTTCGAACGTAACCCACCCGCGCACAAGCTCACCTGAGGGCAGGTTGTTTTGTGATTTCAACGAAGGGTCTTTCCCAAAGAGCACCGGACTGTATTCGTATCCTGCGGGTTCTTTGATCGTTGCGAAGAATGGATTGACGTTGACCCCGGTCGAAGTACTGCTCTGAAAAACAAGCTCCACCGCGATGAACTTGTTACCTGCCTTGGCGCTCCTGAAATCGCCATAGGTGTAAGCTGTTTCAACATTGGCAAGGGAAAGTGTATAAGCTCCCTGGGTGATCGTTTCACCGACCCTGCCCATCGGAACCAATGCGGGAAGGGCTATTGTTGGAACAGCCAGGGCCTCGCCCGGGGTCGCGGTTGTAATAACCGTTTGGAGAGGCGTGGATGATCCGCAAGCCAAGGAGGCCAAAATTAAAATAGATGGAAAAATAACCATCACGATTTTTACTTTCATTTTTCCTCCAAATTGGACCCTTGCTGAACCATCTTTATGGATTCATTATACCTATGCTGAATCTTTTTCCGCCTTACATTTAGGGCTGGCTTCGTAAATAAGCTATTTGTGTTTTGAGATGATCGTTTGAGATCGACCGGAATAAATCGCAAATTTAAAAACTTGGGGAGATATAATATCCAGCGTGACTCGCATCTGCATCATGCCGCGCGTGGAAGGATCGGGTGGCATGGCTTCCTTCCGGCTCAAGTTCGAATCAAGTCTCAAACGCCGCGGCGTGGATGTGATCCACGATCCCGCTCAACCTGCGGACGCGGTTTTGTTGATCGCAGGCAGCCGGCACCTCGGGTCGCTCTGGAAAGCCAAACGAGGCGGCACACGGATCGTACAGCGTTTAGACGGTCTTAACTGGGTGCAGCGTGCCCGTTGGAGTGGATTTCGGTATCACTTGCGCGGTGAATACGGCAACCTCCTGCTGGTTTTCCTGCGCAATCGGATCGCCGACCGGGTAATTTATCAAAGCGAGTTCGTGCGCCAATGGTGGCAGGATTGGTACGGTAAGTCGAAAGTGCCGGAGCGCGTCGTCCTGAACGGTGTGGATCTGGATTTTTATTCACCCGATGGATCGGCAGCTGACCCTCCCCAAAATGGACGTTACCGCATGCTGATCATCGAAGGCAGCCTGGCTGGCGGTTTGAACACCGGGTTGTTCCACGCCGTCTCCCTGGCAAAGGAGCTGGCCCCGCGCTTTCCGATGGAGATCGTCGTCGCGGGTGTAGTTGACCGGCGCACACGGGATCGGATCACAGGCGAGGCGCAGGTGCCGGTAAATTTCCTCGGCGTCGTTCCGCGGGAGCGGATCCCGGAATGGGCACGCTCAGCCCACATCTTCTATTCTGCCGAAGTGAACCCGCCCTGTCCCAATTCTGTCATCGAGGCCTTGGCTTGCGGATTACCGGTCGTCGGTTTCGACACCGGTTCATTGAATGAACTTGTAATCGGTGACGCCGGGAGGCTGGCGCCATATGGCAGTGATCCCTGGAAGCTTGATTCGCCTGATGTTCGACCACTTGCACAGGCTGTGGCGGAGATTCTGGATGCGCCGGTGCGGTTTAAGAAAGCCGCCCGCCTCCAGGCTCAAGCTGCCCTCGGATTGGAGCGGATGGTGGACGATTATCTACGGATTCTGCTTGAATGAATCCATGCAATGGCTCAGGCATTTAATTGCGCAGCGAGGCATTATTGAAATCGGAAACTCCTAAATTTTCAGGGAGGCTGGCTGTCCAGCAGCGCGTGCTGCCGGATTACCGTGCGCCTTTCTTTGAAATACTCGCACAGCGCTGCAAGGATGGGA
>MGNL01000016.1:13048-16475 GCA_001796785.1 Chloroflexi bacterium RBG_16_51_16
TTTGCGAAAAACATCCACATCCTGGATGGACCGGCTTACCTGTGTTATCAAAACGGATTAACTCGTTGGTTGTCTACCTTCAACCCGGATGCCTTGATCGCTGAGGCTAACCCGCGCTACCTATCCACTCCTCAAGCGGTCGAGTGGATGCACCAACGCGGTCGTCCGGCCATCGGGTGGGGTTTGGGTTCACCTCCCATCTCGGGAACTTTTGCGTCGATTCGCCGCAAGCGCAAGCTGGTTTTCCTGAAAAAGTTCGATGCGTTGATCGCCTACAGCGGTGGCGGTGCGCAGGAATATGCAAACCTTGGCTTCCCGGCGGACAGGCTGTTCGTGGCAACCAATGCGGTCGGACCAGCACCTGCTCAACCATTACCCGCCCGACCTGCAGGATCACCGGATCACCCGATGGTTCTCTTTGTCGGCCGTCTGCAGCAGCGGAAACGGGTTGACCTCCTGCTCAAAGCCTGTGCCGTTATGGAACAACAGCCCAGGCTGGTAATCGTCGGCGACGGGCCGGAGCGTATGAATCTCGAAGCGCTTGCAAAAAAAGAATTTCCCACCGCTGAGTTTATCGGTCCGAAACGCGGTGCAGAACTCAAACCCTATTTCATGCAAGCGGATCTGTTCGTGCTGCCCGGGACCGGCGGCTTGGCCGTCCAGGAAGCCATGAGCTATGGTCTGCCGGTGATCGTCGCCCGCGGTGACGGCACCCAGGCTGACCTCGTGCGTGAGGCCAACGGCTGGCAGGTGCCTCCCGATAGTCTCCCGGACTTGATCCATACCCTACAGCAAGCCCTGTCGGATGCGGGGCGGCTGAGACGCATGGGCGCTGAATCCTATCGCATCGTCGCTGAAGAAATCAATATTGAAAAAATGGTCGACGTTTTCGTTGCCGCCTTGAATTCGTTAAAAAAATTGTGATTCTGGATGATTATCCCAACAGGTTGAACCGGAATACGCTTCCATGCCCGGGCATGCTTTCGACCTGGATATCGCCCCCGTGAGCCTGGACGATGCCGCGGGCGATAGCCAGTCCCAGCCCCGCTCCGCCTGTCGCCCGGCTGCGCGATTTTTCACCCCGGTAAAACCTATCAAAGAGATGTGGAAGGTCAGCGGGATCGATTCCTTCCCCGTTATCGTGCACCGACACCCAAACCGCTCCATCCGCGCGCCTCGCTTCAACCTCGATCCTCCCGCCGTTCGGTGTGTGGCGCAGCGCGTTGGAGATCAGGTTGTTGAGCACCCGGCCGACGCGCATCGTGTCCATCCTGACCGGATCGACGTCCGGTTCAGCCTTGCCTTCCAGCTTGATCCCCTCGCGGTTGCCCACCTCTGAAAAGCTCTCCAGCGTATCCGAGATCAGGTCTGCAAGCGAAGCTTCCTCTAGGTCTATCGGAAGACCGCCGGCATCGAGTTGAGCCATCTCGAACAAGTCGTCTATCAATCGCGAGAGTGAATTGACGCTGCGCTGCGCGTTGTTGAGATACCTTTGGATGGTATCGGCATCTTCGACCATTCCGTCAGCCAGCGCTTCGAGGATGGCGCGGATGGAAGCCAGCGGTGTTTGCAGGTCGTGACTGACGGAGGCGATCAGATCGATGCGCACGCGCTCCAGCTCGCGCTGCGTTTTATCCATGGCCTGCAGTTGACCTGCCATCTGGTTGAACGCCTGCGCGAGGCTGGATACTTCATCTCGGCCCTGCTCGGGCACGCGCGCATCCAGGTTACCTCTGGCGAGTCTGTCCGCCGCTTCTTTTAATTGATTTACACGCGCCGTGATCGTGCTGGACAGGAAATAACCCATCACCATCGCCATTCCCCCGGCGAATACTAGGAGCACGATCGCCAGCAGCAGGTCGTGCTGGCTGGCGAACATCATCTGGGCTGAAAACCACACGTTGAAAAACGTCAACAAGCTCGAAAGGGCGTAGCCGCCCAGCAAGGTCCAGCGCAGCGTGGGAGACCGGTTCATCCATCCCAGGCGGTAGGCCAGGAATCCCGCCAGGCTCGAAACCGAGGCCGTGATGGCCAGGAAAAGCGCCATCAAACCCAGTTCCGCAAGCGGCGGGGACATGACCAGGTTGAAGACCCCCAGCGATAGGAGGAAGATGATCACGACGCCGAGGCCGAACCTGGCTGCCAGGGGTAATTTACGCAGGAAGGATCTCATGGCTCGAATTTATAGCCCACTCCCCATACGGTAAGCAGGTGCATGGGAGCGGAGGGATCGGTCTCGATCTTTTCGCGCAGTCGGCGGATGTGCACGGTTACTGTTCCGGCATCAATATAATCGGCGCCGCCCCAGATGCGCTCCAGCAGTTGATCGCGGGTGTAAACCTGGCGTGGGTTAAGTGCCAGCAGATGGAGCAGATCGAATTCCTTGACCGTAAGCGGGATCGCCTTGTCGGCGATCGTCAGCGTGCGGCTGCCCGGGTCGATGACCAGCGTGCCGTGGGTGACCGGGCGGTCACCCGACGGTGTTGAGTCCTCCCGGTTCACCCGCCGTAAAACGGCGCGCACCCGGCTTACGAGCTCCTGCGGGCTGAAGGGCTTGACCACGTAATCGTCCGCTCCCGATTCGAGTCCGGCGATGCGGTCCATCTCCTCCCGGCGTGCGGTCAGCACGATGATCGGAATGCGTGAACGGTCGCGGAACCAGCGCATCAATGATAGCCCTTCAACCCCTGGGAGCATCAGATCAAGAATGATGAAGTCCGGCTCGTGTTTATCGAACTGGGATTTGGCTTCATCGCCATCCCCGGCTGTTTCCACCGTGAATCCGGCACGCTTCAGGTACAGGCTGACAACTTCAGCGATGCTGGGTTCGTCCTCTACGACCAGGATGTGTTCGTTCATCGCACGAATCATACACGAATGTCATCCCGGTTGGATGCGAAAATAAATTACGGGAGTCTTATTAAAAAAGTGCGAACCGGCGGGAGGCGCGGTTCGCACAAGATGGACGGGTACAGGCTCGGAGGATTAATCCGCGAATGAGTCTACGGCGGTTTGCAAGCTTTCATAATTAGGGATATTCAACAGGAAACCCGTGGTGCCAAGGATGTTGTAGATCTTGGGCGGGGCATTGCACAGCTTCAACCGGGAAGTCTTGTAGGATTCAGACTCGGGTGTGAGCTGCTTGTAGATTTTTTGGATGGCGCGCATGCCCGCGCTGGTGATCATGTCCAATTCGCTCAGGTCAAGCACCATGTTGCGGGCGCCTTTCTGGATGGCATCGCTCGCGGCCTTGCCGAATTCGCCTTCGCTTTGTGCATCAAGCCATCCGCTCAAGCGGAATACCGCCACGGGTACTTTTCCCTGGGCCTGCTCGATCTTGATTTTCAGACTGACATCCATGTAATCTCCCGGTGATCGCGTTAATGAATTGTCCGGATTTCAAACTTTCCAGTTGGATTATAAGTTG
>MGNL01000016.1:16488-22417 GCA_001796785.1 Chloroflexi bacterium RBG_16_51_16
GGGATGGCACCTCGATCTTCCCGTCTGGCCGATACAGCGTTACCCCTCCCTTGCCATAAACCTGCCAACCGTCGCCGCCGGAGATCATGCCGGTGCCTTCATCGATTCCAACCAGGATCGTATCCGGCAGTAATTTTGAAAGAGAACCGACCCATTCCCTTCCGAAGTTATTGTGGTGCGGAAGTACACAGGAGCCTGGCACCAAATTCAATCCGGGCAGCAATTTTTTAACGTACGGGTCGTAGTAATGTTCGCACAGGACCATCGCGCCTGCACTCGAACCCGCCAGCACCCCGCCGCTGGCAAAGACTTCCAGCGCTGTTTCCCAGGTAAGACTTCCCTGGAGCGTCGTGGCCAGGTATTCAGGAAATCCACCCAGAAGATAGATCAGTTTCGCCGATCGCAGCGTCTGCGCTAGGCTCGGATCGTTGGCACTGACCTTATCGATAACATTGACCACGCTCACCTGCATTGCGCCAAGGCTTCGAAACCAGTGAACGCCGTTCATGCCGGCTCGGGTGTGGTTGTTGTCCGGCGCGGCTGCCGTGGGTAGGATGCAGATGGGCGCCTTGAAACCGCCCGCCAGGTTGATGGCGTGCAGGTCCGCTTCGGCCATCTTGCCGGAGAACTCTGCACCGCCTGCCAGAAGGAGATGACGGGTGGGATTATTTAAAGGACTCAAGCGCCTGTTTTACATCGGGGAAGATGGGTATGTTATGCAGAAAACCAGCCAGGTTGAGGATTGAATAGACGTTCGTTGTCGCCCCTGCCAGTTTGAAATAACTCGACTTGTACAGGTCGCCGGGATTTGCTTTTTGGTAGGTATCGATCTCCGCCCGGGGTGTGAAAAGATACATGGCATCGTGCAGGGCACGCAAGCCGGCGCTGGTGATCATCACCACCCCGCCCATATCCACCAGCAGGTATCTCGCGCCGGAACCTTTTTCCCGGCGGGCTGCCTCTACGAATTCCACTTCGGTATTGGCGTTGAGCATCCCGTCCAGTCTGAAAAGAACAACACCGCCCTGCTCGGTCTTCGTGATGGATAATTTGTCAGCCAACTTATTAACGTCCTTACTCGGAGGTCTTGCCTTCCAGTTTTTCCTTGAGCCTGGCCATGGATTTGCGCATCATCGGGTTCCCGACCAGCGGATCGATCATGAGCCGAAAAAGAAATGCCTTCACTGCCGGGAGGGAAGTGCTGACCTTGCGTTCCATGCGGGTTTCGCCGCCCCGGGATTCGAACGTGAACGTGTGCTGCACTTCACCCACCCCCGGGTCCTTTGCCATAAAAGCGAATACGTTCGGCGGGTGGAACTGCGTCACCTGCAGCTCGTTCTTCCGTTCTTTTTCATTGAGCAGTTCGCCGTGAGAGACGTATTTGCTGCCGACGCCAACCTGACCTGCCGTCCTGGCCTCCACTCTTAATAAACCACCGCTCCATTCCGGGTGGCGCGTAAGGTCGGACACGTAGGCGAATACCTCTTCCTGGGGCGCTTTTATGAATACGGAGAAGGTCTTGGTTTGGGTTGCCATGGACTGGTCGATAAATGAGGCTGAAATTTTACCAGATTCAACCTCACGATTAACCTCAACTATATTCTCCGGGCTGGCAGGTGCGGCAAAAATTCGTGATCCGATCGTTGGCACCGACCAGCGAAATTGCATTTCCGCAGCGCGGGCACGGCTCGCCGGTTTTGTTGTGCACCGCCATGAATTCACGTGGTTTCAGGTGGATCTCGTCCTTCATCTCGGAGCGCACCTTATCGATGGCTTCCTGCAGGGTTGATCGCATTGCGGCATACAGCTTCTCCACCTCGGCCTCGTCCAATTGACCCGTTTTTCGATGGGGATGCAGGCGCGCCTGCCAAAGGATCTCATCTGCATAAGCGTTCCCGATTCCTGCCACGAACCCACCCCGGGTCAGGACTGCTTTGATCTCACCCAGTTGCCGGGTTAATCGATCGCGAAATACATCCTGGGATATTTCCAACGGCTCAGGACCAACATCTGAATATCCAGGAACGGCTTCCAGTTCCCGGCTGAGGTAGAATTGACCCATCTGCTTCAGGTCGAAGTATCGGAGCTGATCCCCACTTGAGAGGGTAAGGATCAGGTGTGTCTTCAGGCGCAGTTTATCTGAATCCGAAGCCAATTGAAGTCGGCCGGTCAACTTGGGATTGATGGCTAAAAACAATTTGGAAGGATCCGCCCCGAAGTCGAAGACCAGGAACTTGCCGCGTCTGTGGATCGATCCGATCGTACGACGGATAAGCGCTTTTTCAAATCCCGTGGTCGTGAGATCACGCAGCACGATCGCGCTTCCAGGCGGTATGAGCTGGACGGCAGTAATAGTCTGCCCTACCGCGCGTCGTTCCAGCACCTCCCGGACGATCTCCAGTTCAGGGAGTTCCGGCATGGGCTGACTTGCTTGACACTAATAGTTCCGTGGAGCCGGATGTATGACTATTCAAGAATGATCTGAGGCTCGATCGATTCCGTCAGGGTGATGTCCAGGTTTGCGCGGAGCGAGTCCTGTTCATAACGCAGCAGCTCACTCTCTACATTTTCGATGTCGATCTTTAAAAGCTCGCGCAGCAGGGTCAGCGATTCAACAAGATCAGGGTCTTTGCTGGTCGTAATCAGCCCCCAAAGATGCTCCTCAGCCAGGTTGAGCCGAGCCAGTTTTTCGTGCGCCAGCTTGTACTCCTTGGTGACATCCGTGTTATAGATGCTGTCGTTAGCCACCTGGATCGCCAACTTGTGGGCTGCCTGGCGGAGTTCGGCTAATGATTCTGGTGGCACCTTGGCGTTCAGGTTGGCATAAGTGCCCGACTCTGGGTAGGTATAGCTCGATGCGGACATGATGTCGCCTCCGGCGTCCTGGATCGCTTGTTCGAGAACGGATAAGGCTTCCGCCGGATCTTCTACGATCAGGCTGACGCTCGAAGACTTGATGATCACCCTGAGGTCGGACGGCAGTGGCGTTGGGGTTGACGCTTGAATTCGAATGCCGGGTGTCTTCTCTGGAACAAGCCCGGTATTGGCTTGTGCACTGCATGCTGAAACCAGGAGAGAGATTACCAGGATTGTTATCCATTTATTCATAGGTTCCTCCTTCTATCTAATCAACAAGACGCCGGCAGGCGCAGCTTGGTTCCGTCAACAGGATGATTCCGCCAAACAAATTCGATTGGTTTACCTTCAACCCGACTTTTTTGCATCTCCTGCGACCCTTATGATCGACTCAAGGCTCTTATCGATGTCTTCGTCGGTCGTAGCCCAACTGCTCACACTGATCCGCATCGCCGTGCGGCCCTGCCATTCGGTCCCGCCGCACCAGCATACACCGTCCCGCTGGATACCCGTGATCACACTTCGTGTGAGCTCGGGGCTGCCGAAGGAGACCAGCACCTGGTTAAGCACGACATCGTTCAAGATTTCAAAGCCAGCCGTGGACAACTCCTTTGCCATGCGCTGGGCATGTGCGCAGCAGCGGTCGATCAATTCCGCTAGTCCCTTCCTTCCGAGCGAGCGCAGCGCCGCCCAGATTTCGATGCCCCGCCCCCGGCGGGACATTTCCGGGACGAACAGATGCGGATCGCGAGTCTCACCTTCGAGAAGATAGGCTGCGCTGGCTGACATCGCCGCGTTGAGGTGGCGCTTGTCTTTAACAAAGACCAGGCCGCTGTCATAGTGTACGTTCAGCCATTTATGTGCATCTGTTGCAAGCGAATCTGCCTTCTCAAGACCTTTGATGAGATGTCGCGTTGACGGCGATGCAGCCGCCCACAATCCAAAGGCGCCATCCACGTGCACCCAGGTGTTTGCCGATCTCACTTTCGAACAGATTTCTTCAAGCGGATCGAACGCACCGGTGTTCACGTTTCCCGCTTGCAGGCAGACGATCGCAGGCTCATGGATCACAGGAAAGGCTGCCGCATTGATTCTGCCTTGTGCATCTACTGGCACACGCACTACTCGCTCGCGGCCAAAACCCAACAAGCTCAGGGCTTTTAACAGGCTGACATGGACTTCATTCCCAACAATCACCTCGATCGAAGGCGCGCCGAAGAGTCCCTTGGATTCGACGTCCCACCCTTGAGCATCGAGCAGCGCATGCCTCGCCGCGGCCAGGCCGGTGAAGTTGGCCATGGTCGCGCCGCTCACGAATCCGACCTCGGTCGTCGGTGCGAGTCCCAATAGGGAGTTGAGCCACTCGCGACTGACTTTTTCGAGCGCGCTCGCGGTCGGTGACGAAATCCCCAGGACCGCGTTTTGATCCCAGGCGCTTGCTAAAATGTTGGCTGCCATGGCTGCCGGCAGCGACCCGCCCGTGACAAAACCGAAATATCTCCCGCCCGTGGAAGCGACGGTGGCTGGTGAACCCAGGGTGTCGAGTTCCTGGAGTACTGACTCCGGAGCTATAGGATCATCCTGCAGGGGTTGATTGAACTTGCTTAATCCAATTAAGGATTCGGGTGAAGGCCCTACCCGCCGGTTATCCAAACCATTTAGGTATTCAGCCGCACGTTTGGCAGCATCCATGATGAGCGATTCCACTTCAACCTCCTAAATCTAAGAGAGTCATCATTCTAAAAAATTCTCGAAACGCATCCCATCGAGGTATTAATTTCGACTGGATTTGAAGTAGGTGTGTATCACTCAATCAATCCCCGGCTTCCGGACGGGTTGATTGGGAAAACCATGTCTACCCGGAGTTCCGATTTCACGTGTTAATTCAAGGTGAGCCTCAGGCACTTCCTTCTCCGCTTGCACCCACATCTGTTCACCGTCGGTTGAGATGCTGATCCAACCGTTCAGGTCTGTGCGCAGCAGAGATCGGCCGGACAAGCCCTCCAGGATTACCTCGTCCGGTCTTCCATCCGGATCGCCCGCGGAGACCGTCAACACCACCAGTTGAGGGTTAAGGTTCTCGATCCAAGCGGTCGGATTGGATGGGGCATAACCCGCATCGGCCAGCAGTAGAACGTCCGCTGGATCCAGGTGTTCACCGTATTCCAGCCGGCTCATGGTGTCCACGTCCACGCCTGTCGGTAATACCAACCGAAAATCTTTCCACTCGATCATCAGCACACCGCCGCGCGGACCTTCATCCAACACCTCGATGAACGCCTCTTTGCCCAGATCCAACCGCTGTCCTTTTTCGGCAAAGACCATCGGCACCGAATGCGCTGCCAGCCATTCCGCCAATTGGCGGGAAGCAGGAGATGCCTGTGTATTTCCGCTCCAAAAAACCTGTTCGGCAGGGTATCGCTCTAGCAGGCGAGGCAGTGCAGAAATTTCATCTTGTCCGGTCGAACCCACGATCACCCAATCCAGCCTGCCATGCAGCAACGGCAGGCGCCTGCCCAGCGATTCTGACAACCGTATGCTGCTCGGTCCACCGTTGATCAATACGCTTCTTCCAGCAGGGGTCTGCACCAGGATGGCATTAGCCGATCCAATATCAAAGAAAGTGATGTGCAGGTGTCCGTCGCCCTCGCTGAGAGCATCCCGCCAGGCGAGACTGGCGCACAGGAGTAGAAAACCGAGCCCGGCTGCCAACAGGATTACGCGAAGGCGATTTTTATTCGATGAAAACCACGAGCGAATCGATGACGATCCAAACGTAATCCCCAGCAAAACCACATAAAAAATTACGGCGAACCAAATTGAAAAATTCCCGAGCTGGATCGTACCGTGCGGTATCCTGTTGAAAAGCTCCACGACCTGTATCGTGTATGAGACAAAAGGCAGAGCGATCCAGGCCGTAATCTGTCCGAGCGGAAACACGATCAGGCTTAAACCGACCGCCATCCCGCCGATGATCATCACCGCCGGTTGGACGGGCAGGATGAGCGGGTTGGCAATCAGGGAGACCAGAGAAATTTGTCGGAAGTGGTAAGCCATCAAAGGCAGGCTGGTC
>MGNL01000017.1:0-19203 GCA_001796785.1 Chloroflexi bacterium RBG_16_51_16
ACCAGATCAATCAACGCGAAGATGCTCTGGCTGAACGGGCGTATGCACCCTGGTTTGACATGGAGAAAATTATGCGGGAGAAAGGTATCCCGCTTTACTCGCTTGAATCCAAACAGCCTTTATCTGGCTTTGATTTGATCGCCTTTACGCTTCCCTACGAGACGCTTTATACCAATACCTTGAATTTGATAGATCTCGCCGGGATTCCTGTTCGGGGAGCAGAAAGGGATGGTTCTCACCCTGTCATCATCGCGGGAGGTCATGCAGCAACCAATCCTGAACCCATGCATGCCTTCATAGATGCCTTCGTGATCGGCGAGGGCGAAGAAGTTATCCACGAAATCATCCAAGTCATCCAAAGCAACAAAAGTCAATCCAATAAATTACCCGTGGACAGGGAGCAAGTCCTTCATGAGCTTGCTTTGATTCCCGGAGTATATGTACCTCATTTTTATAAAGTAACTTACATCGATGATGGGACCGTATCACGAGTTGACCCACTTCTTCCAGATCTGCCCCGGACCATCGTTAAACGGATCGTCCCAAAATTACCCCCACCTCCTACAAAATTCATCGTCCCCAATATCGACATTATCCATAATCGAGCCTCGGTTGAAATCATGCGGGGCTGCACTCGCGGATGCAGATTTTGCCAGGCAGGTATGATTACCCGTCCTGTACGTGAACGCAGTGTTGAGGAAATTGTCAACGCCGCTCAACAAGCCATTGACTCAACAGGTTTTGAAGAACTGGCTTTATTATCCTTATCCTCCTCCGATTTTTCCCAAATCAGGGAGCTTGTGGATGCGGTTCATGCGCGGTTCCAAGGCCGCAAATTAAGAATCTCCCTCCCCTCTTTGCGTATCGAAACCGTCTCCATAGATCTAATGGATCGACTGATGGAGCACAGATCAGCTGGTTTCACCCTCGCACCTGAAGCTGCAACTGAGCGGATGCGGCGGATTATCAACAAATATATTTCCGATGAAGATCTATTAAGCACCACCCGGGAGATTTATCGCAGAGGTTGGACGAATATCAAGCTGTATTTCATGATAGGCCATCCATCCGAAAGGATGGAGGATGTCCAGGCAATTGCCAACCTTTGTAAAAAAGTACTTACTGAAGGAAGGCAGGTTTTGGGGTGGAAAGCCAAATTACACGCGGGGGTTAGCACTTTTGTTCCCAAACCTGGTACTCCCTTCCAGTGGGTGGCGTGTGATACAAGGGAGAATATTCTTGAGAAGCAAGCTTTGTTAAAACGCGAACTACTCAAGGATAAAAACATCAAATTAAGTTGGACCAGGCCGGAGGATACCCTTCTCGAAGCCTGGTTGACTCGTGGAGATCGTCGGATGGCGGACGTCATTTACACCGCCTGGAGAAATGGATCTCGATTCGATGCCTGGAATGAAGGATTCCAACTTCAATCCTGGTTGGCTGCTTTTTCCTCAAATGGATTGGAGCCTGCTTTTTACACTCACCGACAAAGAAGGACGGATGAGGTTTTTCCCTGGGACCATATTTCCTCAGCGGTACGTAAAAATTTTCTCTTCCAGGATTTCCGGATGTCCCTGGAAGGAGAAATCAGGGTTGATTGCAGGCTTGATTGCTTTGCATGTGGAATCCTGCCCACCTTCGCTGAGCTCCGACGTAATAACCCAGGTCAAGTCTGGAAATGTCCTGATGTCAAGTCACCTTCGAAAGTGAATATGCCAGTAAGGATTAATCAAGGGGCTGAGGTTCTAGAGAATTAGGTATTATTAATATGATGAATCAGAATAGGTGATAGATCTTATATGGTTTTTAGCGAATATTTCTGATATTGTTGATCATTCTGATTAATTTTAATCAATTAAGATGCCTTGGTAAAACTTATCGCTGAAGGAAAACAGTATGTTGATCAAATCGCCGTAGAACGAGCGAACTATGAACGGTTGATCAATCGCATCAAAACCTCTCACATGACTATTCGTGGCGCTGTTGGGAGGTGGTCGGTCAAAGAGGCTATTGCTCATATCCACCTGTGTGAGCTCTACCTCGCCGAACGTATAATCCATATCTTTTCCAATCATGACCTGGATAGGTATTTATCCGATGGGCAATTTGTAAGGTTATTTTTCGGCTACGATCATCCCGAGTTTGGCACACCTTTTGGATCGGACTATATTTCCGTAAATATCAAAATTCAAAAATACAGCTCGATACCCCTCGAAGATGTAGTCGGTCTTGAGAATATGGCTTATCTATCCTTGATTTCTCATTTACAGATGAACGAGGAGCAACTGATGACTCGTAGGCGATTTTATAAACAAATTCTTGTCAAGATATTGGATTTATACGATTACCACACCACAACCATTGAGAGCTGGCTGGCGGTTCTCCAATGAGAATCAGGATAACGTTCAGCAAAAGGGATGCTCTGCGCTATTCAAGTCAGCTCGACGTTCATAAGATTTGGGAGCGGTCTGCCCGCAGGGCTGGACTGCCACTGACATACTCCCAAGGATTCCATCCACAACCAAAGCTAAGCATAGCGAATGCCCTCCCGTTAGGAATTTCTTCCAGAGCTGAATTCCTGGAAATGAGACTGGACAAGGAGCTGGAAACCACTTCGATTCTCAACGAGTTAAATTGCAAATTGCCGGATGGTATGAGAATCAGCCGGGTCGAGAAGGTGGATGAGAAAGAACCCTCAATCCAAACCCGTATAACATTTGCAGAGTATCTGGTTGGAATTGATGGTCCTATATCTGAGTCGGATTTACAAGTGAAGGTTGAGGATATTCTTGCATGTGTAAGTTTGCCGCGGCATCGCAGGGGAAAACAATATGACCTTCGACAGCTAATAGACCAGCTCTATCTCATGAAAGGTAATTCTAATGAGAGTAATCCCTCCCTATCGATTTTTATGCGATTATCAGCCAGGGAAGGTGCAACAGGCCGGCCTGAGGAGGTTCTGGATGCACTCTCGATACCGATCGAGAACGCGAGGATAGAAAGAATAGGTCTAATCCTTTCATAAACTAACTCGATAACATGGGTGGCGCTCATTGGAGGAGGTTTAACAGTGTTTCCATTATTAGTCGCTTTATTCCTTGGATTCGTTCCTATGTTCTTTTTCGCGGCTTTCATTTACTGGCTTGACCGGTACGAAAAAGAACCCCTTTTTTTACTGGGTGCGGCTTTTTTCTGGGGAGTTGTTGTCGCGGCTGGTGGCGCCTTTTTGATCAACACCAGCCTCGGTATAGGCATCTATCTTTTCACGGGCTCAGAAGCCGCCTCGGAGTTCGGAACAACATCCATCATCGCTCCCTTTACTGAAGAGTTCCTGAAAGGACTGGCTGTCCTGTTCGTTTTTTTGATGTTACGCAAGGAATTTGATTCGATCCTTGATGGAATTATCTACGCAGCAATCGTCGCGCTGGGATTTGCAGCAACCGAAAACACCTATTATATTTACGATTATGGTTTCAACGAATCCGGCTGGGAAGGGTTGTGGGCGCTCGCCGTTGTAAGGGTAATCCTTGTGGGGTGGCAGCACCCCTTCTACACGTCATTCACTGGAATCGGTTTCGCCCTTAGCCGGTTGAATAAAAACATTCTATTAAAAATATTCGTTCCTATCCTCGGTTTTAGCGCTGCAGTGCTAACCCATGCGTTTCATAACACCTTGGGAGGCCTGATCGGTGGTTTTGAGGGATTGGCGATCGGCACCCTCGTAGATTGGTCGGGTTGGCTGATCATGTTCGTATTTGTTTTATTCATGATTTATCACGAAAGAAACCTCGTCAGAATACATTTACAGGAGGAGGTGGATTCCGGATTGATCACCAACGCTAATTATATCCGTGCGCTTTCGCCGATTACGATGTCCACCGCGTTTCTGGGCGGCCAGTCGACCAGACGCTATTTCCAGGTTTGTGCTGAATTGGCTCATAAAAAAGAACAATACAAAAAAATTGGGAATGAAGCCGGCAACCTTGCCATCATAGAATCACTCCGTCGAGAGTTGGCAACGCTCAGACCTTATGTCAACTAAAATATTAATTTCAATAATCGGACAGATAAAATTTTCTTAGATTGCAGGCGATTGAAATTCAACTACGAATTCGTACATAAAACTAATGGTACAATTTTGTTCGTTCCACTTTTGATAGAATAAGCCCCTGTAGCTCAGTGGACAGAGCGGCGGCCTCCGGAGCCGTAGAGGGCAGTTCGAGTCTGCCCAGGGGTACAAATTCAATAAGAGTTTCCCTATTAGACAATTGAATTATCGACATCGAACCCGGTGCAATCAGCAGGTTCGATTTTTTTTGAAACTAATGCATCTATGAATAGAAGAAATTTTTTTATGGTCCTCTCCCTTGGACTTTCACTATTTAGCTCTTGCAGCCCAAGAGAAAATATCAATATCTTAACCACACCAACTCTATATATAATCACGGCCACTTTAGCATCAACGCTCACTCCGTATCCGACTTACTCACAACAGCCTCCCTCTCCTAATCCAACCATTTCTCCTGTGGAGGGCACAACTACAACTCAGTTAAATGTGCGCAGCCTTCCCAATATTTCTGCGGACGTTTTGGGACAGTTGGGAATTTTTACAAAGGTCGAAATAACAGGGAAGGATTCAGCTGGAGACTGGTACCGGATCAACTATTCACCTGTCACCGGACTTACGCCTGCTCCTCAGAATGTAACTGGTATAGGCTGGATTACATCTGAATACATCCAAGTGGAAGGAGAGGTTGTTATCCCTGTTATACCCAATATTTTCAGCGGTCCAACCGAGCCACCCAATCCACCCTCTACCCAGATTTCTCAAATACTATCTGCGAATGGTATTCCATCGTCTCAACCTTTTTCAGCAACCGCCATCGAGGATGGCGACTCTGCCCAAAATCCAGCAGTTGATATTGATTTTTCACCAACAGGTGCTCGATCGATCACTTATGCCAGTGATGTCTCATCTCCCCAAGGCGATCTGGATGATTGGCTTAGGTTCAAGCCATATATGCAGTCAAACGGACCATCCGCTGTGTCTGTAGTCATTAAATGCGATGGGAACATTGGATTAAATATTGAGCTCCAACAGGCCTCTCATGTTCTTCAAACATGGGAAAACACATTCTGCAAGTCTCCTGCCCGATTACTTTTAAATCTCTATAGCACTGCACCATACGTCATCAGGATAAGCCCGGAGGCCATAAACGCAGGTTCAAACCATGTAAATTACGTGATCACAGTCCAGCAAGACAGCTGATTCAGATACTAACTATTTTTAGCTCAATGATTTAATGTATGACCAACTTTAAATATAATTAGTAATATCGTTTCAATTACAGCAGATAGAGTGATTTACCCCCATACTTGTCTAGCCAAATTAAATCATTTCATTTTCGTTTGTGGGGAATTGTACAAAACTAACTTTTATGGTAGAGTAAACAACAACCATTTCAGTGAGGGCAAAAAATGTATACGGATAAAATACCGGATATCATCATTGGCCGACTACCAGTCTATTTGCGAGCGTTACAGCGCATGTCCGAGAAGGGGATCAAAACCACTTCGTCTCAAGAACTCGGTGAACATGTTGGAATTTCCGCAGCACAAATTCGAAAGGATATCTCCCAATTCGGGGAATTCGGAAAACAAGGGACGGGCTATTCCATTCCCTTCCTGCTTGACAAACTACGCGAGATTTTGAAGGTAGACAGGGTCTGGGAGGTAGCTTTGGTTGGAGCAGGCGATATCGGTCATGCCCTGGCTCGTTACCAAGGATTTACCGATCGCGGTTTTCGAATCATCTGTGTTTTTGATAATGATTCTAGCAAAGTTGGAGCCAAAGTTGGGAGTTTTACCGTTGAAGACATGTCAAAGTTATCCGATAAGGTTCGCGAGTGCAATATCCGCCTGGCAATGATTACTGTCCCTGCACCAGCTGCTCAAGATGTGGCTGATATCCTGGTCAAATCGGGCATCAAAGCCATCTTGAATTATGCACCTATAAGTATTAATGTTCCTAACGATGTGCATGTCCAGTATATCGACCCCGCTTCACATCTTCAACGGATGACCTACTATCTTTGATAATCACCGTCGATAACTAAAACGGGCGAGAGATCACCCGTTTTTTATTTATACCAATTAGACTTGTGGCAAATTTCGCCTGAGAACGTTCAATATTTCGTAGCTTTTACATGCGCCTTCAACCACGCAGGTTAATGGATTATCCACCAGATAAGCGGGTATACCAAGCGATTTGGTGAGCAATTTATCCACTCCCCTCAATAATGCACCTCCCCCGCAAATCGCAACTCCGCGATCGATGATATCCGAAACTAACTCAGGAGGAGTTTTTTCCAATACACGACGTCCCGTTTCAACAACCTGTTTCAATGGATCCTGAAGCGCCTCGACGATCTCTCCTGTTGTTATAGTTACTGGTCGTGGTAGACCGGTGACCTGATCCTGCCCTTGAACTTCCATACTATTTTCTGTGTCCTGCGGCACCGCAGCACCAATCCGAAGTTTAAGTTGTTCTGCAGTGATCTGGCCGATGACTACTCCGTATTTCCTGCGTACATAACCAATGATAGCGTCATCTAAATCCAATCCGCCTGCCCTTAATGTTTCGGCTGAGACGATTCCATACATCGCTATCACAGCAGCTTCGGTGCAACCCCCTCCCAAACAGATTACCATATTCCCAGAAGGTGAATTGATCGGTAAGTCGATCCCGATCGCTGCGGCCAATGGTTGCTGGATCAGCGCAGCTTCCCGGCTACCTGCCTCCAAAACCGCCTCGTAGACGGCACGTCTTTCGACACTTGTTACACCATAAGGAACTGAAACCATTACACGTGGCCGGAAGATGCGCATGCTTCCACTCACCCTCTGGATCAAGTAAGCCAGCAAGGTTTCAGTGATCTCGTAATCTGCAATGACTCCATGCTTCAGCGGTCTGACAACTTCGATTGATTCTAAAACCCTGCCGAGCATATCCCGGGCTTCTGTCCCAATTGCCACCATTTTCTGTTCTTCAACCTCGATGGCAACGATCGTTGGCTCCTCAACAAGCACTTGAGAAGCGTCTGCCAGGCGAGTGAACATGGTTCCCAGGTCAATACCCAAGTCCTTTGAAAACATGCCCACAGGATTTATTTCTCCACTTCACGGAAGGAGATATTTCTTTTCCGATAACGCTGGGCTGCCTCCAGACGCAAATTCGATCTCCGAAGTGCCGCTTCGACAGCCAAATATGAATCGGTATCTTGCGGTATTCCTTTAGCAAGTGCCTCTTGAGCGCGTTTTCTGGCATATTCAGCCCTTGCTGTATCAATTTCCTCAACATTTTCAGCGGCATCCGCCAGAACGGTAACAATTTGAGGCTGGATTTCTGCAACTCCTCCAGCAACTGTAAAAACCTGTTCAACACCGTTAATTCGAACCTTGATAACACCAAACTTTAAGGTGGTAAGTATCGGCGAGTGATGCGGCAATATTCCCATCTCGCCAGCAGCACCAGGAAGGATAACGATATCCACATCACCTTGAAAAACCAGACGATCTTGTGAAACGATCTCACATCGAATAGGCATGATATAAATCAATCAACATCAATCTCTTAATAACACCAGGGATAAATATCGTACAATCAAGCACCTTGAGCTAGAGTGATGGCCCTCGTACGTACATCATCAATTGTACCTGCCATCATGAAAGCCTGTTCCGGTAAGTCGTCACATTTACCATTCAATATTTCACGGAATCCATTCACGGTGTCCTTAAGAGGTACATATCTTCCATCGATTCCAGTAAATCTCTCAGCTACGAAGAATGGTTGAGAGAAAAATCTTTCAATCTTGCGTGCCCGTGCGACAATTAATTTATCGTCCTCTGAAAGCTCATCAATCCCGAGAATGGCGATGATATCTTGAAGATCCTTATACCTCTGGAGCACCCGCTGAACTTCCCTTGCAGTACGATAATGGTCATCGCCTACGATGTTTGGATCAAGGATACGAGAAGTTGATGCAAGAGGATCCACGGCAGGATAAATACCCTTCTCAACAATTGATCGTTCGAGTGCGATGGTCGCATCGAGATGAGTGAACGTAGCCACAGGTGCAGGATCGGAATAATCATCTGCAGGAACATAGACCGCCTGCATTGAGGTGATTGACCCTGTACGAGTGGAAGTAATTCTTTCCTGCAACTCACCCATCTCCGTTGCTAGGGTAGGTTGATACCCGACAGCGGATGGCATTCTGCCCAAAAGAGCCGATACCTCGGAACCGGACATCGAAAATCGAAATATGTTATCGATAAATAAAAGGACATCTTTTCCATGGTCCCGGAAGTATTCAGCCATGGAGAGTGCAGTCAACCCAACTCTTAACCGAACACCTGAGGGTTCATTCATCTGCCCATAAACCATCACCGTATCTTTCATGACTCCTGACTCGAGCATCTCCCTATACAATTGCGTGCCTTCTCGGGTCCGTTCACCAACACCGGCGAAGACTGAATTTCCTTCATGCTCCGTAGCCACTGACCGGATCAACTCCATGATAATTACTGTTTTCCCTGTACCAGCTCCGCCGAATATTCCAGTCTTGCCGCCTTTTGTGAATGGAGCAATAAGATCGATCACTTTGATTCCGGTTTCAAATACCTCAACCTGGGTTGATTGCTCGGCGAATGTAGGCGCTGCTCGATGGATCGGATAATAAGTGTCAGATCGCACTTCTCCCTTCAGATCCACTGGATGACCCAGGACATTAAATATTCGCCCTAATGTGGCAGGCCCTACCGGTACGAGAATGGGCTGACCTGTCGCTACGGCGGGCAAACCTCGCTGCAAACCATCGGTAGTGTCCATTGATACGGTCCGAACCCAACTCTCACCGAGGTGTTTTTGCACCTCGAGAATTAAGGGTGGTTGACCGGATCGGTCAACCCGGATGGCTTCATACAGGTCAGGGGTTTCACCTTCTGGAAATTCCACATCCACTACTCCCCCCAATATTTGTACAACACGACCAGTCGCATTAGGCATCCATTCCTCCAAAAATTCAACCTGCCAGAGCTTCTGCTCCACCAACGATATCAAGAATGTCGCTCGTTATCCCCTGCTGCCTCACCTTGTTGTAATCCAATTGAAGGCCTCCAACCAATTCCCGGGCATTATCGGTGGCATTTCGCATGGCGACCATCCGTGCTGCATGTTCACTTGCAAATGATTCCAAGATAGCTTGATATACCTGTAGGGCGGTGAAGCGAGGGATGATCTCACCAAGGATTTCAGTTTGATCAGGCTCGTATTCATATGCTGCAGCCGGTGAACTAGGGTCCTGAAAAGCTTCAACCCGGCCGTCTCCAGAGTCTATCTGTAATGGAAGTAGTTTTTTCAAGGTGGTTATCTGTCGACCCATGTTAATAAAATCGGTGTAGACAAGATTTACTTCATCAACTTCACCCGTAAGAAATTCGTCGACTGCCAACCTGCCGATGGCAGACACATCCGCAAAGGAAGGTGCGGCAGGCAGGTTGCTGAAATCAGCGATTACGTTTTGCTTTCTTCGAATTAATAGATCTCGGCCTTTTCGACCTACTGCAATAAATTTAACGGGTACCTGATGCTGATCAAATTTGTGTTGGGTGAAACGGATGATATTTGAGTTGTAAGCCCCAGCAAGCCCTCTGTCCCCCGTGATCACGAGGACCAGGCAGCCGTGTTCAACTTTTCGTTCGACGAGTAAAGGATGCAGGCTTTCTCGACCAGGTTGACCAGCAATATGGGTGAGGACCTGCCAAGCTTTCGTGGCATAGGCTCGAGTTGCCGTCATCGCATTGATCGCCTTGCGAACTTTACTGGCACTCACGGTCTCGAGCGCGCGCGTTACCTGGGCAATATTTTTAACGCTCCGGATCCGGAGCCGCATTTCACGAGCGGATGGCATAAGCGCTACTCATTAGAATTACGATGCTCGCCAGCTACGTTTGAATGTGTTCAACGCCTGGATGAACTTTTCCTTTGTTTCATCATTAATCATCTTTCTGGTGGCTACTTCCCTGCCAATCTCAGGGTATGAACCATCGAAAAATGCAATCAGATCTGTCTGCCATTGTGCCATTTTGTCTACCGGTACAGCATCAGCAAATCCATTCGTCCCGGCAAATAAAATAATCACCTGGTGTTCAAGAGAGACCGGTTGATATTGGGGTTGTTTGAGTATTTCCTGCATGCGTTGTCCGCGCCCAAGTTGTTGTTGGGTGGTCTTATCCAGGTCCGAGGACATCAGGGCGAATGCGGCCAGTTCACGATAAGCTGCCATGTCAAGCCTTAATCGACCAGCAACTTGTTTCATGGCCTTAGTCTGAGCATCGCCGCCAACCCTGGAAACGGATATACCTACATTTACTGCTGGTCGGATGCCTGCATTAAATAAATTGCTTTCTAGGTAAATCTGTCCATCTGTGATTGAAATTACATTCGTAGGGATATAAGCGGATACATCACCAAGGAGTGTCTCGATAATCGGCAGGGCGGTCAACGAGCCACCGGTGCCATTAACTTTAACGATCCTGTATTTTTCAGGATCCTTCATAGCCTTTCGTTCTTCATCGGCCGCATGTTTTGAGAGGGGTCCAGAATACACTACTCCGTTGAGTCCCTGGCTTGCTTCAGCGGATTCTCCATGGAAGGAAACGTCAACAATCACATATTGTGTGGCGAGGCGCGCGGCTCGTTCCAATAAGCGAGAATGGAGGTAAAACACATCGCCGGGATACGCTTCCCGACCCGGAGGTCTGCGAAGGAGCAGGGAGACTTGTCTATAAGCCCAGGCATGTTTGGAAAGATCGTCAAAAATTACAAGGGCATCCCGACCAGTTTCTAAAAATTCTTCTCCGATCGCACAACCAGAATAAGGAGCGATATATTGAAGTGCTGCTGAATCATCCGCTGCGGCGACAACCACGATCGTATGCTCCATTGCCCCATGCCTTTGGAGAACCGCCACCGTGCGGGCAATGGCTGCCTTCTTCTGACCGATCGCAACATAAATACACGTGAGATCCTTACCCCTCTGATTTATTATGGTATCGATCGCAAGCGCGGTCTTTCCGGTTTGTCGATCACCAATAATTAACTCCCTCTGACCGCGCCCAACAGGGATCATCGAATCAATTGATTTAATCCCGGTCTGGACAGGTGTGTCAACATCCTGGCGTTGGACGACTCCTGGTGCAATCCTCTCTATCGGCCGATAGCCTGTCGTTGAAATTGGACCTTTACCGTCAATCGGTTCCCCCAGTGCGTTAACCACGCGGCCAACCAGCGCATTACCGACAGGTATTGAGGCGATCCGTCCCAGGGCTCGGGCACTCATCCCTTCGGAGATTTCGGAATAGTCGCCCATGACAATCACACCGACACTATCTTTTTCAAGATTGAAGGCGATTCCGATCACTCCGTTTTCGAATTGGACAAGCTCCTGTGCTTTAACATTCGCCAACCCTTGCAGGCGTGCAATACCGTCGCCAGCTTCAAGCACCCTGCCTATATCGCTGATATTGATGCTGGGTTCGAACTCTGCGATTTGATTCTTTAAATCCCGGCTGATTTGACTGATTAAATCCGACATCCTTTGACCTCCACCGGTCTGCACTTATGTACAATAACCCGGATAAATCTTTATCCGGGCTATGTATTGTCATTACCTTCCCCTTCGTGAGCGGGGGTACAATCGCCGGAATCTTACCTGAAAGGACTGGTCTTGTCCAGTTACAATCATCATATGGCCAAGCATAACCGTAAAAATTCAAGAAAAAAAATTTAACCTTGTCATCCATACAACATGGACTATACTATTCTCCAATTATGTCGATGAGTAAATCATCCAGTCGTGGATTTGACCAGGAAAATGACCGTCATTTCGTAGAATGAAAAGATATTGGCGAGTCCCAGTCATTGCAAATATCAAAACGGAGAAGGAAGAGAAACCAGAAGGCGTACCTCCGGATGCCTTTGCGGATTTTGACACGATCGAAACAATAAACCAGCTCCGTGCCGCGATTGAAAGTGAGGGGCATAGGACCACTTTTATCATGGCCGATCAAAATATTCCTTTCGCCTTACAGGAATTCAAACCTGATATTTGTTTCAACATGGCTGAAGGACTGGGTGGAGACGCGCGTGAGGCTCAAATACCTGCTCTACTGGAATTGATGCGCATACCCTATACAGGTTCGCGAGTCCTCACCAATGGAATATCCCTTGATAAAACTTTAACGAAGCGAATTTGGCGAGACCGCAATTTGCCAGTGGCGCCTTTCCAGGAGTTCATCAGCGGTGATGAACCCTTGCGGTCTGATCTTAAATTCCCTTTATTTGTTAAACCTGCGCGTGAAGGAACCGGCATGGGCGTTGATACGAATGCGATCGTCAATTCCGAGAAGGACCTTCGCGAGAGAGCCGTTTATATTATCAATACTTATGAGCAACCAGCACTGGTTGAAACTTTTTTGCCCGGAAGAGAATTTACTGTTGGAATTCTTGGCCGGAAGGATGCCCATCTTTTCGGCCGTCACCCAGACTGGTATGAAAAGGACGGCTATCACCGATTCCCCATCCTTGAAATTGCCAGCAGCCGCTCAATAACTCCACAGGTTTACAGCCGGGCTGCGAAAGCCCAAGAGGTTGGAGCGGAGGGTGCACCCGATTTTTACTGTCCAGCAGATCTAGAGCCTGAGGTAGTAAAAAAATTGAATCACCTCGCGTTGCGCGCTCACAATGTGCTCAATGCCCTCGATTATTCCAGGACGGATGTGCGCTTCGACGGTGAAGGTAATCCCCGCCTGCTCGAGATCAATACCCTTCCAGGTTTAACCCTCGGCTACAGCGATCTGTGCTTACAAGCTGAAGCTGAAGGAATCTCCTATAACGATCTCGTACTCGAGATCTTATACCTCGGAGCGAGCCGCTGGGGCATGGTCGCACCGCGTGAAGTTCCTCTTAACCAACCACGGAAAAAAACGGCACCTTTGAACAAATAGACTCTATTGATCCGATACGATGGGGCTGGATGCGGTCGATCTTGGAAGAGCCACAAAAAAAACAGTGGTGTTTCCACCACTGTTTTATCGCAAGACCCTCTCCGAAAGATTGAGGTTTACGAAATCGGAACTACGTTCGCTGCCTGCAGGCCTTTTGGTCCTTCCTCGATGGAAAATTCCACTTTCTGTTCGGCCTCAAGTTTACGATAACCATCGCTCTGGATGGCAGTGTAATGTACAAATACATCCTCACCACCGTCTCGGCCGATAAAACCGTACCCCTTAGTGGCGTTGAACCATTTGACGGTTCCAACAAAACGTTCGGACATCTTCCTTTTCTCCTGCTGTCAAAAAAATTAGCCCGTCCACCTTTCCGCTGACGAAGGCGCCCGGGCACGACAGGAGCAAGATTATCATGTCTAATTTTCGATGTCAAGATTAAAATACACTCATTTTTATTAGGTGGGCTAAAATGACAAATTGGCT
This sequence comes from Chloroflexi bacterium RBG_16_51_16, assembly GCA_001796785.1. Classification (GTDB taxonomy): domain Bacteria; phylum Chloroflexota; class Anaerolineae; order Anaerolineales; family Villigracilaceae; genus RBG-16-51-16. Next base: position 13,555 of record MGNL01000017.1, read on the forward strand.
ATAAATAATCTTAGATCCTCCAAATTTAGTATTTCAACATGAATCAAAAATAGATCACCTACCGATCTGATTTTGACATTATTAGTGTTCTCTATAATTACCGATAAACCTTAAAAATTCGAACTAGACGACGAGTTAATATGATTTAGAAATAAGACCCATACTAAATCCCTATATCTAGTGGGATCTGTACACCGGAAAGCTCCTGTAGCGGTATTTAATCCCGAGATTATGAGTATTAAAATACGTTAATATTGACAAGTTGTCCTAATTACACTATATTCAAATTGCTTTTTGGCTATAAGAATTAATATATGTGTAGATGATTTTCCGAAAACATTGTGGCCTGGAAATATATCTAGGCTGCCAATTTGTGTAAACAAATTATCATGTTGACCAGAATATTATAAAAAAGTTAGACTACGTTTTCTAATCTACGCAAATGATACCAGCTGTACTCGTAGTAACGCCATCCACTGAATTCGGAGACCTGGTGTGTCAGGCCCTTCGGGATAGCGTATCATCTGTTGTCCAAAGCTACCCGGATAAAGATGATTCAATTGCATTTCTCAAAAGCCACCCGGATTGTTCTTTCGCGATCGTTGATGTATCGCTTGGGGATAAGACCATAACTGATCTCGTTCAAACACTTCGACACATTAAATGGGATGTAAATATCATTCTGGTTGCAGGTGAGGAAGATCTATCCAGATTTGACGAATTACACCCGTGGAAACAACTCCAGAAGCCCTTCCGACTGGATGATCTTCTAATCCTGCTCGGCAGCAATTGGCCGACGGTAATAAATATTCAACCTCTCCCTGTAAAAGATCAGTTTGGGGTCCCCTGGTTGCTGAGTTCACGTAATGCCAGTTTAATTCTCAATGAATTAACTCAAAAATCAGATGTACGCGAAGCTATCCTGATCCGAAACCATCGAGTCTGGGCAAGCACCGGACATCTTAAGGACACGGTGGTTGAAAACATCAACCAAATGGTCAACCACCAAATGAACTTTGAGAAAAATTACGACCTGTTCAGGTATGTAAAGATCGACGCCAACCGTCAGGAGTACGGTTTATACGCCAAGTTTATCGTGTTCAATGCAATTCTTGCGCTGATGTTCGATCTTGTTACACCGGCTAATCGAATGAGAGAGAATGCCAACCTCTTGGCGGAACAATTATCCCTGCCACTGCTCTCTGATCGAGATCGTAATCAACACTCTCACCCAAATAATTATCCAAACCATGATTATCTTGCCGGTAGAACATTGGAACCGAATTTTGTAGGCCGCGATAATCGGTCAATGTCTTTGGATTACAGTATCACAACTGGTATAGAGTCGGGGAACATTTCGTACGCTCCCGCAATATCCGTCGATACAGGGTTTTCAACGAGAGCCACCTACGGATGGCCTATTGATGACCTGAAAAGGGTAGTGAAGCCAGAAAGACTCAACCAGTTCCTCAGAAAATCCGGGGTCAGACCTTTTGAACCCGACCTATCGAGTGATAACATGGTCGCGTTCTCTGGATTGCTGACCCCACGTTTCGAAGCACAATATTTGCAAGAAACTATCGCCGAATTCCTATACAAGATATTTCCTCAATTGTGCGTTGCGTATGGCTGGCGGTTATGGTCCTTTGAGATAAATCGGAACTGTATACAATGGACAGCAGAAGTCCCACTCAATGTATCCGCCCTCGAACATGTTCAGATCATTAAACAAATCACTTCCGAGTGGCTTTCTGAAGAAAATTCCTTGTACATGAATGGAAATCTCTCCGGTGATTTTTGGGCACCAGGATTTTTAGTAACCGGAGGCAAACATCATTATTCAGAAACGGAATTATTTTCATTCCTGAGGAAAATCAGACTCGCGTCAACAATCTTGCAATAATATTTTTAATGAGCGGCAATCAACTAACAATGACCCAGTAGATTCGAGCGGAAAGAAACCTTCCGTTCTGTTCTGATTGATCAGCTGGTCGCCTGTGATGATAACCATTTCAAGAAAAAGAATTAGCGAAATCTTGCGGCTGGTATTTGATCTTTTATGGTTCGAACCGGAGGGTCTTTATGTTAGGGATATCTTTGACCATCTGAACAAGTTTGACAAGATTTCTGACGAAGAGAAGGGATATTATTCAGCCATCCCTGGTTTCCAGCTTTTTGAAGTAATCGTCAGGGTGGGTTCGATACCTTTGGAAAAAGCGGGCTGGCTGGTTAAAACACGTAGAGGCAGGTGGTTTCTCACTGAAAAAGGGCGCAAGGAATCAAAACGGTTTCTGAACGCTGAAGAATTCTTCCTGCAGGCGATTGAGTATTATGAAGACTGGAGGCGTGCGGAAGAAGTAAAACTTGAAGGATTTGATTCACTGGTCAGGGAACGAGCTGAAGAGAGAGCCTGGGAACAAATCTCGACCTATTTGAAAGCTCTCCAACCAAAGCAATTTCTCGATATTATCGCAGAGTTGTTCAAGAGCATGGGTTACTACATTACCTGGATGGCTTCCGCTGAGAGCACTTCAGGACCTGCCCATATGATCGCTTCCCTTGATCCACTGGGGATCAATGATAAACGGATCGTCGTACATCTTAACCTGATTGGTCAGGCAACTACCCAGGATGGTTTGACGGCATTTTCTGGGACGCTTAAAGAGAATGATCATGGTGTATTCATTTCGACGGGTGGATTCACTAAAAGTGCGATTAACCATGCATCAGAGCATGGCAATTCAAATCTTTATCTAATAGACCTTGATAAACTGGTGGAACTTTGGGTATCCAGTATGAAAACCTTATCTCCCGAGGCAAAGGATATGCTGCCACTCAAACCCGTTTACTTCCTGGCATTTTCCGACCACCAAGACCGGATAGGTGGGTTGCCGCCTGGTTTTCCCAACCAACTTGTCCTTCAGGCACCCAAAAAATCAAGATAAGTGATGTAATTAAGCGCAAGCATTACTTTCTTAATGCGGCGTAACGCGAACTCAGATGAAACCAAGGTGGCGACCATTTGACGGACGTTTTCGCAGCTCTGATCACCCTTCTTAACTCTTCCGCATTTTGGAACGGCTCGATCTTCAAGGTCGAGCGCCCTAATTCACAATTGGCATGTGCGTCTGATCCAACAGTACCGGCTAGATCGAGCCTTTCAGCCAGAGCGCGAGCTTGATTATTAAACCCGGGTAGAAAACACCTGGAGTTGAAGACTTCAATCGCATCAATATACGGAAGGATCTCCATCAACTGATCCTCTTTCCAACCACCAGATCGGAATCGGTCAAACGGATGAGAGACGCTTATGAATGCATCTTGCGCCTTTAGCTTTTCTATTGCAGCGAGAGGTGGCAAGTTTGGTGGAATTTTTTCACGCACAAATGCTGCCAGTAGTTCTCCTGCCGTCGTCATGATCTCCTCACCGATGATAACCATTTCGGGTGCGATCCCTTTGGCTTCCTCAGCACCTGTGATCGTGTTATGGTCCGTGATGACAACCCGGTCGATATTTTTTAATCGACAAGCATTAACCAGGGAAGCCGGCGTAGTCAAGGAATCATGTGAGTGATTCGTGTGACAGTGGAACTCAAGACGCAAAAGTTCTTTTTTCATTGTTTAATGACAAAACATAACATAAAATCTGAAACGCCAAATATTGTTATTCACGAGTAAGAAATGTGTTTTCGGTATATTTCGAATAAATTAATAGCAGTCATGGGACAATCATAATCTGGTTGATGCTCCAGACACTTCCAACTAAATACGCAAGAACGAGTATATACTTGATCGGAATGATAATTCCAAATATTGACGGTTATCATCTCTCACCTAAATTATGAACGATAAGCAGCATGCCTCATCCCCGGATATTGAATTCGAACGACGCAGAGGCGAAGCTGTGGTTGCCCTCGAATCTGCCCTCATTACTCATGGTTTGCCAAAACCCCTTAATTACCAGGCTGCCATGGAAATGCAAAAACAGGTTCGAAATGCAGGCGCAATGCCCGTTATTATAGCCATCCTGAACGGTCGAGTCAAAATTGGCCTCACAGAACCTGAACTCAAGGACCTTTCACAATCGAAGGATCCTTATAAAATTAGTGATCGTGATATCGCATTTTCTGTTTTTAAAAAATATACCGGCGGCACCACAGTAGCCGGGACCATGATCTTAGCGGGGCGAGCCGGGCTACACATCATGGCGACCGGTGGAATCGGAGGAGTTCACCGGGGACAATCGTTCGATATTTCACCCGACATGCGAGTACTTTCACAAAACCCACTTATTGTAGTGTGCTCAGGTGCCAAATCGATCCTGGATCTAGGAGCGACGCTGGAAATGCTCGAAACACTTGGAGTGCCAGTGGTCGGTTATCGAACCAACCAATTCCCAGGTTTTTATTCCAGAGATTCAGGATTCTCCGTCACGACCCGACTTGAAAAACCATCTGAGATCGCATCATTTGCGAAAATCCACTGGAGTTCAGGCGCGCGTTCCGCCATACTCATAGCCAATCCTATCAATGAAAAAGAAGCTATAGAAAGGTCCAAGATTGAGCCGATAATTGTAGACGCAATAGAACGGGCTGAGAAGGATCATATCCAAGGTCAATCATTAACTCCTTATTTACTTGGAAGATTGACTGAAGTTGCCGGTGAAGAAATCTTACGGGCAAATCTCTCCCTTCTCAATACGAATGCACATCTTGCAGGCGAGATTGCGGTAGCCCTGGAATCGATATCCACAGTCAAGTCCGTCTAACGAGGCGATTATTTTTTGAGTAAACCTCCTAATTCAGTAATCTAACCAACATTGATTTCCTGTGGAGGAATAAATAATGGAAAAGAATTTTACAATGACCGTGATCCTACAGGCAAGCCCCAAGGATATATATGAAGCCTGGATGAGCAGTGAAGGTCATTCCGAGATGACCGGCAGCCCCGCAGTCGTCGATGATAAAGTGGGCGGTAAATATTCTGCATGGGAAAATTACATTTTCGGCAAGACACTCGAACTCGAGCCATTCGAGCGGATCCTTCAATCATGGCGGACAACAGAATTTCCTGAGGGCGCATTGGATTCACAAATTGAGATCTTGTTGAAGGCTGTTAAGGGTGGCACCAAGCTCACCTTGATCCACTCGGGACTACCTGAAGGCACTTTGGATGAATACCGCCACGGCTGGGAAGAATTTTATTTCACTCCGATGAAAGCGTACTTCGGATAAATCATCCATCTTGTTCAAGTAATTTTTTAACCATTTCATCCGGGACCTGAACAGCCACAACCTCGCCTCGGACGGTAATCTCTCCGTTCGCTGTTATCCATTCTTCAATAACGATCCGTCTTCCTTTTACTTCTTTCACGCGTCCACGGACTTCGAGGATCGGACCGAGGGGAGTCGGTTTCAAGTAATCGACGTGAAGCGAAGCGGTAAGATATCTCAAAGGAGGATCGGAATCCATATCCCGACCTTCAACCCTGTAACCAGCTGCCGCCGCCGTACCTGTGCCATGACAATCAATTAAAGATGCAAGCAGACCTCCGTAAACGTAACCTGGAACAGCAATATGCTCCCGGCGAGGTTGATAATGGCAAACGGATAGCTCACCCTCCCAATAACTTTTAATCTGCAAGCCTAG
>MGNL01000017.1:19212-23572 GCA_001796785.1 Chloroflexi bacterium RBG_16_51_16
TCGCCCACAGCCGTAACAATGGGCCATGTGATCAGGATAGTAGGCCTGGAAGGCTTTATCGGTCATGAGATAACAAATCGAGAACCGAAGTCTGATTGAATTACGCCAAAACCAAATCCGATAGCGTGAGGGATGCACCAACCACGACAAGCCACCTCCCGCCTAAGGATAATAACCACAATCCAATCCTCCTTTCAATTTGAAGACGTCCCAATGGGAGTAAGCGTTCCGGCAGGAACCAGAGTCGGAGTTCGAGTTGGGGTTGCGGACCGGGTAGGGGTTGGCGTACGACTTGGTATCGGCGTTGGTGGATCACCTTCGACAATAAATTCACCAATAACCTTCCAGTCCAATCCGACAAACAGAATGACGTGGTATCGCCCAGGCAGCCATTCGGAAGGCTGCGGAGCCCAATCCGTGTAGCCCCAACCGCCGGTAGTTCCATCCCACGGTTTGGTCTCATAATGGACCAACTTGCCCTCATGCAGCCATAACGCGGTCCACTGGACTCCCGGTATCATCTCATTGTACGAGAAGGTACCATAAAGATGACCGACCGGATTCTGGAAAATAGTTTTCGGATTGACAGCAACCTGACCATCGTAATCGGTTGAAAATTCGATCTGGCTGAAGACAGCTTCCGGGTTCGGTGTGACAATACTCGAGAATAGAACTTCGATTGCGAGAGGCAGAAAAGGCGTCGAGGTCGAAGTCGGGGTATCGGTCACAGCCGGAGTATCCGTGATGGTTGGAGTGAGCGTGATCGTAGGTGACAATGTGATCGTTGGGGTAATAGTAATGGTAGGTGTACGACTTGGCGTTGGTGAGGGTGGGAAATACTGATAGGCAAGCGGTTCTCCATAAAATGGCAGCCAAGCGGCAAGTGCAAATACAAACAAAGCTAGAAAAATTATTCTCCACCCTTCAGCACTGCGCTCCCGCCGAAGTCGATAATAGGTCAACCCGCGGGATGCCCTGATCACCCGCATGCCGTTACGCAGGATAAAATACGCGATGATCAAAATGATGACCGTAAACGTGATTATGCCTGCATGGATATCCATTGCTAAAAAATTATACCGTTTTATGGTACAACAATCGGATGGCTGAGCTCATCTTTCTCAAACTCGGCGGGTCATTGATCACAGACAAGGACAAGCCGTATACACCAAGGCAGGATGCCCTCACCAGACTTGCCAACGAGATTGCAACCGTTCTTGATACCAATCCTGGACTCCAACTTGTATTAGGTCACGGATCCGGTTCGTTCGGTCATGCCGCGGCAGAGAAGTACAAATTCACCTCCGGAGCATCGAATGCGGATGCGATCCAACGTGAAGCGAACAAAGATTTTTGGGCGGGGGTCAGCGAAATCCGGTACCAGGCTACCCGGTTGAATGGGCTGGTAATGGACTCGCTTCGGGGAGCAGGCTTAAACGGTATACCCTTTCCACCCTCAGCTTCCATCGTCGCCCGGGATACGAAAATCCTATCCTGGAATACCGAGCCGATCAGAATAGCCATCAAGAATAAACTCCTGCCCGTTATCTTCGGGGATGTAGTGTTCGATGAAATAAGAACAGCGACCATCCTTTCAACTGAACGACTGTTCGCCCATTTGACTGAAATCTTCAATCCAAACCGAATCCTACTGGCAGGAAGGGAAGATGGTGTTTGGAGAGAGTATCCAAAACGAACTGAGGTCATATCCCGAATTACCAATCGATCGCTGGAGGAAGCCCTGGCTTGGATCCGGGGATCAGCCAGCGCGGATGTGACAGGCGGGATGCGTTCAAAAGTGATCCAGATGTCAGACCTTGTCAGGGCAAAACCCGGCTTGAGCGTGCAGATATTCTCTGGAATGCAGCCGGGCAACGTTTCAAGAGCTCTTTTGGGAGAAACCATAGGCACGATGGTCCTTGATAAATGAAATGACAAAGTTATGACGTAAATCCATTACCTATTTGTGAAATTTTTCGTTATTATTAGGAGTAGTTAGTCCTAATTGGAGGATTTTCCTCTGGAACCAAGGAGCAAACATGGCGACGAAGGCAAAATCGAAGAAGGAATTAAAGACGAAACCCAAGGCGAGACTTAAAGTAGCCGCCAGGGCAAAGAAATCAGCAGGCAGGGCAGGTCCCAACGGGAGGAATCCACTCACAGCAAAAGGTCCGATCAAATTCACACCCATCAAACTCAAACTCGTCCGACCGGTACCCTCCGATATCGACATCGCGCAGGCTTCGGATATCAAACCGATCATGCAGGTCGCGGCTGAACTCGGCATACGCGAGGATGAACTCGAGTTATACGGTCCTTTTAAAGCCAAGGTCAAATTGGAAATCCTCGAGCGGTTAAAGAACCGACCGGACGGCAAATATATCGATGTGACCGCGATCACGCCAACGCCGCTGGGAGAAGGCAAGACGACAACAACAGTAGGTGTCAGCCAAGCACTCGGAGCCCACCTGGGTAAAAAGGTCATGACGGTCATCCGCCAGCCATCCCAGGGTCCAACCTTCGGCATCAAGGGAGGGGCCGCGGGAGGTGGGTATTCGCAGATCATCCCGATGGAAGATTTCAACCTGCACCTGACCGGAGATATCCATGCTATCACCGCGGCACACAACCTGTGCGCAGCCGCACTGGATGCGCGCATGCTGCACGAATCCAGCCAGGACGATGATAAGTTATTCAACGCGTTGTGCCCGGCAGACAAGCAAGGCAAGCGCAATTTTTCTCCTTCGATGCTGCGCCGCTTGAAGAAACTGGGCATTAACAAGACCGATCCAAACCAACTTACACCTGAAGAACGAGCCCGCTTTGCCAGGCTGGACATCGACCCGAACGGCGTATCGTGGCGGCGGGTCATCGATGTGAACGACCGGTTTCTGCGCGAGATCATGGTCGGGCTGGGAAAAGACGAACAGGGACACGAGCACAAATCCGGATACGACATCACCGTGGCAAGCGAGATCATGGCGATCCTAGCCCTCACGACCGACCTGGCTGACATGCGCGATCGCCTTGGCCGGATGGTGGTGGCAACTAATAAAAAGGGTGAAGCAGTCACCGCGGAGGACCTGGGGGTTGCCGGCGCAATGACAGTGTTGATGAAGGACGCGATCAAGCCCAACCTGATGCAGACCCTGGAAGGCACACCTGCGTTCGTGCATGCCGGACCGTTTGCCAACATCGCACATGGGAACAGCTCCATCATCGCAGACAGGATCGCCCTGAAGCTGGCAGACTACGTGATCACCGAATCGGGTTTCGGTGCGGACTGCGGTATGGAAAAGTTCATGAACATCAAGTGCCGCTACTCCGGACTGATCCCACATGTGGTGGTAATCGTGGCAACCGTGAGAGCGCTGAAGATGCACGGCGGGGGACCCAAGGTAGTTGCCGGCAAACCGCTGGCAGCTGAATACACGGATGAAAACCTGGAGCTGGTCCGCAAGGGGCTGCCGAACCTGGAACGGCACATAAAGAATGCCCTCAAATTTGGAGTGAACGTGGTTGTGGCGGTCAATTCCTTTGCAAACGATACACCTGCAGAGGTCGAAATTGTGCGCAAGGCAGCCCTGGATGCAGGTGCGGATGATTCGGTGGTATCCAGGCACTGGATGGAAGGCGGGGATGGCGCGATCAAACTCGCAGAGGCAATAGTCAAGGCGGCTGACAAGCCAAGCGCGTTCAAGTTCCTCTATCCATTGGACCTGTCCATCAAGCAGAAGATCGAGATCATCTGCAAAGAGATCTACGGTGCGGACGGGGTGGACTACACGCCCGAGGCAGAGGCAAAGATCGAGCTGTATACCAAACTCGGTTTCGACAAGCTGCCGATGAACATGGCCAAGACGCACCTGTCCTTCAGCCATGACGCAAGCATCAAGGGAGCGCCATCGGGTTACCGCATTCCGATCCGGGATGTGCGGGCGAGCGTCGGAGCAGGGTTCCTGTATCCGCTGCTGGGTGAAATGCGGACGATGCCCGGCCTGCCGACACGACCGGTCTTCTATGATGTGGATCTGGACTTGAAGACAGGCAAGGTACTGGGATTGTTCTAAAAATAACTCACACAAATAAACAAAAAGACTGCGAGAAAATTCTCGCAGTCTTTTTTTTTCACAACAGCCTCATGAATTAGCTTTCCTAATTGGATTGAGGCCCCGGGCAAGCGCCAATGTTGACCGCGATGGTTGTCGACCCACCGCTACCGGTACCAACGGCTGCACAGCACTGGTTGGTAGCATCAAAGCCATAACCCTCCTGGCATTGACCGGTACCGGTCTGCAAGTTCGAGCCACCACCACAGGACGAATTCGTCAGCTTGAGCTGATAAGTCATCAACTCTTCG
>MGNL01000018.1:0-6843 GCA_001796785.1 Chloroflexi bacterium RBG_16_51_16
ACTGACATGGTGGTTAGTCGCTTTGACGATGGAAAGATTGCCGAAGAGTGGGTCGTTTCAGAACTTACAGGCGAACTGCTCTTAAAATTGCCTGCAACCAGGCAAATTAATTTTTTAGGTAAAGAATTCACTGCCAAAGGAAAACTTGAAATCATCCTTTCCGCTCCTGTTCAGGGCGAAGCAGTAGGAAAGGGGTTCGGGGGGAATTCTGCCCGCCGAGCCCCGCCAGTTCCGTTCGGATATTTTCAAAAAGACACCGCTTGATGGGGAATGAAGGCATTGGCCGTTCCGATGGAAGATTTGGTGAAGAATATTTAATAATTAACTGAGGAAATAAGAGAAAATTTATTGTCATATCCATGATTACATTAGATGGAGTAATGCAAGCCCCTGGTGGGCTTGAGGAGGATCCATCAGACGGATTCAAATTTGGCGGCTGGGTCGCGCCGTATGGTGACGAAGTTGGCGGTGAGGTGGTGCAAAAAGAGCTAAGTCTAGCTGCAGACTATCTTCTGGGCAGAAAAACATTTGATATTTGGGCTGCTTTCTGGCCAGAACACGCAGACATCTGGCCTGGCATCAATGCTGGCACAAAATATGTCCTGTCCAGAACCATGAAAAAGTCCGACTGGAAAAACACCGTATTTATCGACAGTTTGGAAGATATCAAAAAGCTTAGGAATTCAGAAGGTGCTGACATTCAAGTTTGGGGCAGCAGCCAGGTCGTTCAGTTATTACTTAAGGATGATCTAGTGGACGAGCTCTGGCTCAAAATTTACCCGTTGATGCTTGGTAAAGGAAAAAAGTTGTTTGATAATGGTCTGAATCCGGCAGCTTTTACAATAACAGAAAGCACAGTGACACCGAGCGGAGTGATCACTGCCTACTACAAGCGAGCCGGAAAAGTCAAGACAGGTATTTTTGGAGCTTAGCCGGCCTACTAAAAATCAATTTCCGCACCGTTCTGATCATAATTTGTCGCCTAATAAAGGATTTCATCATTTAAGAATGAACGACATACAATCGTATAATGCGTCTCAGTCGGGAGCAGATAAGAAAATCTGCAACCTGCTGATGAAAGAGATTAACCGGAATCTGAGTGGAACCGAAAACAAGATCTGGCACGGGCATCCAGTGTGGTTTATTGAAGGAAATCCGATTGTCGGCTACAGTAAACAAAAACATGGTATTCGACTGATGTTTTGGAGTGGGCAAGGTTTTGGCGAAGAAAAATTAGAGGTGAGAGGCGGAAAATATAAGGATGCATCCATATTTTATAACGATGTGGGTGAAGTAAATCCCAACGATCTAGAACGCTGGCTTGGGAAGGCGGCCAAAATTCAATGGGATTATAAAAATATCGTTAAACGAAGAGGTGTATTGAAAAGGCTAAAATGATTAGTGGCTGCGAAATTAATATAACATGGCCGATCGATCAACTTACTAAAGATCTTTTACGGACGGGGATTGATTTATTAAAATAGAATGGACAGAATGTCAGCAAAAGAAATCAGTGCATACCTCGCCTCGTTATCGGTCGAAGCGCGCAAAGCCCTCGAAACAATCAGAGCGGTTATTAAGGCTCATGTGCCGGATGTCGAGGAGAACATCAGCTATAAAATGCCCGTTTTTAAGTACAAAGGCAGACCTTTGGCTGGAATAGCAACCTTCCCGGATCACTGCAGCTATTTCCCATTCAGCCCTGCCGTATTGGCATCTGTAAAGGCTGATCTTAAGGCATACTCGACTTCCAAGGGCACGATCCATTTTGAGGTGACGAAGCCGCTGCCAGCTGCGCTCGTAAGAAAACTCCTCGATGCGCGGAAGGCTGAGATTGATAACGCGGGAAAAAGGAAGAAGAAAAGCTAAATATTTCAATCGCTACAGCTGATCATTCGGGACTTCAAGCGCTCTATTCACCGCTGGAAACCGTCCGGTTAACATTAATGGTAAGATTCCATCGATGGAGCTCAAACTCGCGCTTGCTCAAACTGCAAGCCATTTGGGGGATGTTCAGGCCAACCTGGAAAAGCATCTTGAATTTATTAAGCAAGCCAGGTCTCAAAAAGCAGACCTGATCCTGTTCCCCGAACTTTCGCTCACCGGCTACGTCCTCCAGGATCTCGTGCCCACTGTCGCCCGCCGTGTTGACGAGAATGATCCTGTATTCAAGCCCCTCTTCAAAGCCAGCCAGGACCTTGATATCGTCGTAGGATTTGTGGATGAGGATGCGCGGCACAGGTTTTATATCGCATCCGTTTATTTATCCGGCGGCAAAGCGCTCCACATCCATCACAAGGTTTACCTTCCGACGTACGGTCTTTTCGACGAAGGCCGTTTTTTTGCACCGGGCGATGCGGTCCGCGCCTTCGATACCCGCTTTGGCAGGGCGGGAATACTGATCTGCGAAGATTTCTGGCATGCGTCCCCGCCTTATCTTTTGTGGCTGGATGGAGCTGACCTGCTCTACCTGTGCTCGGCATCCCCAGGGCGGGGACTCAATGACAAGGAAAAACTGGAATCAGCCCGCTGGGTGGAGCGGGTGACCAAGGCTTACGCCAGTATGTTCACCTCCTTCGTAGCCCACTCGAACCGGGTCGGCTACGAGGATGGTTTGAATTTTTGGGGCGGCGCGGTTGTTTATGATCCAAACGGCGAGCTCATGCAGCAAGGACCTTACTTCCAGGAAGCACTTACCGTTGTACCTCTCGATCTCAACCAGCTCCATCGTACACGCACCAGGCTTCCGCTTCTTCGCGATGAGCGAGCCGGACTGGTCCAGACGGAGCTGGCCAGAATTCTTCAAAACAAGGGATCACGGGCGTAAGCACGAATTCCAGGGAAAATCCTCCAATGAAGTTAGAGCTTGCCATAAATACAGATCTCGCCCGGACGATCCTGACCGGATTCATCCGCAGCGAAGTCCGACGGGTGGGATTCGAGAGGGTGGTGATCGGCCTTTCAGGTGGGATCGATTCGGCACTGGTATGTGTGCTGGCGGCTGAGGCGCTTGGCGCCGATAATGTATTCGCATTGCGCCTTCCCTATCAATCCTCATCACCCGACTCACTGGAACATGCCCAGTTGATCATTGATCAATTCAAGGTCCGCAGCGAGACTTTAGATATCACGCCAATGGTGGATCCATATTTCGCCCATGAGGGAGGGATCTCCAGGGAACGCAAAGGCAACATCATGGCGCGGGCACGTATGATCGTGTTATATGATTACTCTTACGCTCATAAAAGTCTCGTCATAGGAACGAGCAACAAAACCGAAATTCTACTAGGATATACCACCCTGTGGGGTGACATGGCTTCGGCGATCAATCCCATTGGGGATTTGTATAAAACGCAGGTCTTTCAGCTGTCGCGGGCGCTGAACATCCCTGAACTGATCATCAATAAACCCCCATCTGCCGACTTGTGGATCGGACAGACAGATGAAGGTGAGCTCGGATTTACCTACTCTGAAGTCGACAAACTTCTCCTACTGTTGGTGGACGGACGCTACCGTCCTGAGGAGTGTGTAACTGCAGGTTTCGATGAGAAATTTGTGCAGACCGTAGTGACCCGCATTCGCAGAAATCAATTCAAACGGATGATGCCGTTGATCGCCAAATTGAGCAATCGCACCGTCGGATATGATTTCCTGTATTTAAGGGATTGGGGAACGTAACCAGGGAGAAATCGCTCGAACTCCTGACCCATTCTCCACGCCAGGTTCCAGTCTTGGTAACAATCGAATGAATAATAATCAGCGTGTATTGATTATCAGGATTCAATACTAAACCCATTGCCATTGCCAAAGGGATCAAATTTCTTCCATGCATCTTCCTCCTGCATTACGCCACCGCCGGTTTGTACTGATCTGGGTTGGTTTGCTGATCTCCCTAACCGGCTCGCAGATGCAGCAATGGGCTTTATTCTGGCATATCAGCCAGTTGAGCAGGGATCCGATCGCGGTCAGCATCGTCGGCGGCGTGCGTTTTGCTGCCATCCTGACTTTTTCCCTGGTGGGAGGACTTGCCGCTGATCGATTTAATCGCCGGTATATACTTTTCGTAACCCAGAGCCTGTTGGTTTTGGTGGCCCTTGGTCTTGGATTACTGACGTTGATTGGCTCGATTCAGCTGTGGCATATCTATTTACTCACTGCGATTCAGGCCGCAGCCGCGGCTTTCGACCTTCCCGCCCGTCAATCTCTGGTGCCCAACCTTGTTCCACGAGAGGACCTGCCCAGCGCATTCTCGCTGCAATCCATCGCCTTCAACACCGGAGCGATCACCGGACCGGCGTTGAGCGGTATCGTCATCGCTTACCTGGGTCAGCATGATGTTTATTTCATCAACGCCTTGACATTTCTGGCGGTAATTGTTGCCATTATTTTGATTGGACCGGTGGGGCAAGTTAAGGCAGGCGGTTTCGACACCAGCGTCAATTCCCTCGTGGCTGACCTCAAAGACGGGATCCGGTTTATCAGAAACCAACCATTGATCCTGTCCAGTATGATCCTGGACTTCTTTGCGACATTTTTCGCTTCAGCGAACACACTGCTCCCTTATTTTGCACGATATATCATTCATGTTAATGAAGTTGCCTATGGATGGCTGGCGGCGGCCCAGGCGATCGGTGCTGTAGTAGTAGGCGTGTTCGTTTCCCAGATGACGAATTTACGCCAGCAAGGTCGCCTCTTGATCGTTTCGGTAATCATCTTCGGTGTTGGTACTATCCTGTTTGGGTTATCCCGGGTTTACTTTCTTGTATTTCTATGTTTGGTGCTGATTGGCGGGGCAGATTCGCTCAGTACGATCATTCGCAATACGATCCGCCAGCTCAACACACCGGATCATTTACGCGGGCGTATGACGAGCATTAACCAGATCTTTTTCATGGGTGGTCCCCAATTAGGTGAGGTTGAAGCTGGTGCGGTAGCCCAATTCTTTGGTGTCCCCATGGCCATACTGACCGGCGGGATAGGTACCATCCTGGCCGTAGGGTGGATCGCTAAAAGATGGCCGGTTCTTCTAGGTTATAACGGTGATGAACCTGTAATTGCTGGCGCCTCTTCTGATTAGAGGTATTTTCGAAAATTACCCCCGACAAGCCATAAACCCAATAGCCCGTTAACCAAGTCACGCGCCCTCATGAGCAGGGTTAATCCTATGGCCGTGGCAGGACTGTATCCAAATGAACCCAGCGCCAGTACCTGACTGGCTTCAAGCGCACCGAGCCCACCTGGCAGCGGGAATAGAAACGCGAGCAGTGCCGCGGTCAATCCAGCCAAGGCCTGCCAGAGCGTCAAGTGGATGTCGATAAACTGGAGCATTAGGAGATATTCCAATCCCATACCGGACCACGAAACCAACGATGCCAGTAATGCGCCGAATAAAAAACGCGGGTGGCGATGAATAAATGAGGCAGCCAGATATTCAGCAGCGACTATAAGGCGATACCATTTCCTGTTAGCATATCTCGATAGAAACATACGCAGCAATACGCTGATGGGCTTCCGTCTTGTATACAGCAGCAGGAAATGGATGATTGGCCAGGACACCAAGATGGCTAAAACGATCCATCCGATTGCCGATATGGTTAAGTGTTCAGACAGCAGCCCGACCCTTGTAATTGCAAATAATCCAATCCCAATGAAGACGAAATTACCCAGGAATTCGAATAATTTATCAAGGAGCACAGCAGATCCGGCGCGGGCGAATGAGACATCATGATTTCGACGAAGGAGGATGATCTGCAGCGGCTCTCCACCCACTTGAGGACCCGGAGTGAAATAACTCATGGCAAAAGCGGATAGACGGTAGCCGATCAAGGGTATGAAAGGTAGTCCGGGTAACTCTGCCCGCAAGATCAGCCACCAGCGCAAGGTCATGAATAGGATCACCAGGGCGTTGACAAACAGAAGTATAGCCAGTTGCCATGGTTGTAATTTTGTCAGGGTCGACCAAATATCCTTTAACGGCGCACTCCGTAGAGCAACAAAAAGCAGAACTGCAAGGACCAGGAAAAGCAGGATTGAACGTAAAAGCCTGGTGAGTTGAGTCTTGGGCTTTGTGTGTGATCCGCCATTGGCAGGCGGGCTTTCTTGAACTAAATCCTCATCCGCGTGTGAAGCCGAAAAAGAATAATCGGGATTCATAATAGATCCTGGCCTGGTTCATTCGGTGGATTATTAATCAGCCTGCTCATTTGATTGATGACTGCCTCGTGGAGGTTATGGATGTTCGTAGTGCCCAACTCTCTTGAATTCACTGGATTTCCGATTTGCACACGCACATGCACCGGTTTTATCGAGAGGAGAACCTGAACTAGCAACTGAAGGGCAGCCGCTAGACGCTCCCGCTCTTCACCTGCAGATTTGATCCGAAGCAACGGATGCTTCGCTGCTGCTGACCACACGACACCCCTCACCAGGACCGGAAGGATGGGAGTGTCCGGTGCCAAACGGATAAAAATACCGGCGCTGTCCGTCCAACCGCTTAGTGATTCAATGGCTCCCGCACTCACATTCGGATCGGGTTCGATCTTACCCGCAGGAAAGGTCAAGGCTGCTCCTCCCGCGCGCAGGTGTGAGCTTACGCGGCGCACGACGCCAAGCCGTTTCGCAGGGTCATCGTCGACATAAAAAAGTTGTTTGGCGACGTAGGGCAGGGCTTCCAGGAATGGACGCTGGAGCGCAATGATTTTCAAGTCCGGACGAGCCAGTGCACAGAAAAGTGAGAGCGTATCGGTCATACCCGGGTGGTTCGAGAGAGCCAGGAAGCTCCCTGCCGGGATCCGTTCGCTTTGGTGAACCGAGAGTTGCCTAATATAAAATCGTTGGGCGGCA
>MGNL01000018.1:7081-8635 GCA_001796785.1 Chloroflexi bacterium RBG_16_51_16
CGTTCAATTGTTTTATCTGTTCATCGCTCAGGGATAGTTCAACAGAGCTCAGGTTTTCCCGCTGATGAACGGGATCGAATGACATGGGTATGGTGATGACCCGCCTCTGAGAAGTCAGCCATGTCAGTGCGATTTGTTCAACAGTGGCACCCTGGGATCCAGCAATCTTGTCCAGGATCTGGTTTGACCGAAAACCTCCCTGGTCTAAAGGCGAGTAGGCTGTGAGCAGAATATCGTTCTGCTGGCAGTAATCCAGCAGGCCATTTTTGACATAGGATCGATCAGCCAGGCTGTAAGGCACCTGGTTCGTAAGAATGGGTGATTCGGATGCCGCCTGGGCTTGTTTGAGTAATTTGAGGTTGAAATTGCTCACGCCGAGATACCTGACTTTTCCGGCTGTAACCAGTTGGTTAAGGTGATTGAAAGAATCTTCAAGGCGCATGCCCAACCGCGGCCAGTGAATGAGGTAAAGGTCAATGTAATCGATATCCAGCCTGTGCAGCGAAGCTTCGCATGACTTGCGGATCTGATCGCCCACCAGGTGTTCAGGTGAGACCTTGCTTGTGATGAATACCCGTTCCCGTGGAGTTCTCGTATCCTTGAGTGCCTGTCCGATCAGCTCCTCGCAATGACCCGCGGCATACATTTCAGCCGTATCGAAGTGGGTGTAGCCGAGTTCCAATGCCGAGCGCAGCGCGGCGAGCGATTTGGCATCCTTCGAAGGGTCAGCTCTGCTACCACCACCGATGCTCCAGGTGCCGAAACCGATTTTGGGCAGCGAAATATCCCTGACCGTTTCGAATTTCACGCTGAACGATTATAGCATTATGAAAAAAGTACCCGACTCGGAACGAATCGGGTACTCTGTTTTTACAAAGCAATGAAACGCTAATTTAACGACATCGCCAGCTCAAATCCCTTTTTAAGAGCCTCATAATTCTTGGGCAGCAGGTTTTTATGTTTGGCCGGCAGGTGGGCTTCCAATGCCTTCTCCAGATCTTTGATGGCTAATTCGGGCAGGGCGGTCAAGAGGGCGCCGACCGCCACCATATTGAGCAGTTTGCGATCACCGATCTCTTCTGCAATCTCGTTGCAAGGGATGGGGATGACTTTGATATCGTCCCGCTTCGGACCGCGATCTACCATGGATTGGTTTACGATCAATGTCCCGCCTTTTTGAATCAGCGGTTCATATTTGTCGAAAGAGGGGAGGTTCAGTGCGATCGCCAGGGGTGGGTTCTTGACCAGTGGCGAACCGATCTCGTCATCCGCGATGACCACGGTGCAATTGGCGGTCCCGCCGCGCATTTCTGGTCCGTAGGATGGTATCCAGGTGACCTGTTTGCCTGTATCCATGGCCGCATAAGCAAGCACCTGGCCGCCAAATAAAACTCCCTGTCCACCGAAACCTGCGATGATGATCTCTTTTTGCATTAATCACTCCATGAATACCGAGACAAGCTTTTCTTGCATACCTGGGCTTTAATTAATCAGGCTTGAGCTGAAAGATTTCCTCATTCATGCCTTTACCTGGGCGACAGACGGACTAACCTT
>MGNL01000018.1:8680-14839 GCA_001796785.1 Chloroflexi bacterium RBG_16_51_16
CTTCAGGGATTCGACCGGCGTCATTCCCCAGTTCGTCGGACAGGTCGAGAGCAGCTCGACCATGGAAAATCCCAAGCCGCGCACCTGCGTTTCGAAAGCCGTGCGGATGGCTTTTTTGGCCAAACGGATGTTCTTTGGGTCGTGCAGGGAGCGTCTGACGACGTAGCCGACACCCTGGAGTGTAGCAAGCATCTCAGCCATCTGGATCGGATAGCCCTGGGTTTCCACATCCCGACCGTTCGGGGACGAAGTTGTCTTCATGCCCGGCAGGGTGGTCGGAGCCATCTGACCGCCGGTCATTCCGTAGTTGGCATTGTTGATGAAGATCACCGTGATATTCTCACCCCGCCCAGCGGCATGGACGATCTCACCCATACCAATGGAAGCCAGGTCGCCGTCACCCTGGTACGTGAACACGATCCGATCCGGCAGTACGCGTTTCAAGCCGGTGGCCATAGCCGGCGCGCGGCCATGAGGCGCTTCGACAAAATCGGTATCGAAATAATTGTAGGCAAATACGGAACAGCCTACCGGTGCCACCCCGATGGTCCTATCGATGACATCCATTTCCTCGAGTACCTCAGCGATCAGGCGATGGGCTACACCGTGGGTGCAGCCGGGGCAGTAATGGGTGGGTGTGTCCGTAAATCCTGCAGGACGATCGTATACCAAATTATTTGGAACGGAATTTGACATGCTGCCTCATCCAATATTGATCAATAATTTACTGTGCTTGGTTGGTCTGCGGCTCTGCGGGGTTTCGAATGGATCCGCGAGCTTATCACCCGGATCACCTAGCAGCCACCATGCGCTCGAACCAGGCGTCGCGTGGGTGCATTCCGGTTTTGACTCCCTCACTTGAGATCCGTTCGATTTCACCAAGGATCTCATCCGGGAAAGGAACAATTCCTCCCATCCGGCCATAGAACTCCACCGGTACGCGTCCTTTAACTGACAAGCGTACGTCCTCCAGCATTTGCCCGGAATTCATCTCAACCACCAGGAATGCCTGGACGCGGTTTGCCAGCTCATCGATCACTTTATGAGGGAACGGACTGACGGTGATCGGCCTGAACAGACCCACCTTGATCCCTTTTTGGCGGGCTGCCCTTACGGCCGATAATGCTACGCGGCCGGCTGTGCCGAATCCGATGACCACAAAATCGGCATCCTCCAGGAAATATTCCTTGTAGCGAACTTCATTAGCCTCGATCTGTCTCCAGCGTTCGAGCAGGCGGAAGTTAGTGACTTCTTCAGCAGCTGGATCAATGTAGATCGAGGATAAGATGCGCCGCTCTTTATCACCCTTGCCGCGCACTGCCCAATCCCAATCCTTGCGTTGGACAGGTCGCATCTCAGGCATTTCGATCGGTTCCATCATCTGGCCGACGTTCCCATCCAGGATCATCATGCAGATGGCCCGGTATTTTTCAGCAAGATCGAAGGACAAGCCCATCAGGTCAACCGCCTCCTGAACGGAACCGGGTGCCAGGACAATGGGGAAATAGTCGCCATGTCCGCCGCCGTGAACAGCCTGGTTGTAGTCACCCTGGGAGGGAGCGATATTACCCAATCCCGGTCCGCCGCGCATGACATTCACGATCACGGCTGGGATTTCCGTCCCGGCTATATATGAGATACCCTCCAACATCAGGCTTACGCCCGGGCTGGATGAGCTGGACATCACCCGTACGCCTGCGCACGCGGCACCGTATACCATGTTAATGGCGCCCAGTTCGCTTTCAGCCTGTAGGAAAACGCGGCCGAGCTCGGGCATCCGCTTGGAGAGATACTCCAAAACCTCGGTTTGCGGGGTGATCGGATAACCAAAATAGGCTTCCAATCCGGCGCGGACAGCAGCTTCAGCGATAGCCTGGTTTCCTTCCCACATTTCACGTGTCATGATCGTCAGTCTCCTGAACGCAATTTCCTTTTTTATGCCGCGGCTGCAGCAGTTTTGGTGATTTCCCGATAAACGGTAATAGCCGCATCCGGGCATACGAGCGCGCAGATGGCGCACCCGGTGCAGCCATCCTTGAAAGTATGTGCAGGGTGGTAGCCCTTCGGGGTCAGGCGGGTCATATCTAACTGCATGACCTCCTGCGGGCAGGCACTGATGCACAGTTCACATCCTTTACAGAACGTGTCACTTACTTCGATCCAGCCTTTCGCGGCCATCAGGTCTCCTTTTGAGAGTAGTTGGAGATAAATTAGCGGGATTACCGCTACTCGATTATGACAACAGGTGTCATGGGTGAGTAGTGCCATGCGTCATTTTTCATTGCTACAAACGTCCTAACCTTAAATTGGGGTGGTTTAACCTTCATCATTGATGAAAGGGCTTGACGTTTGCTTAACTGTTGCGAGTCCAATGCTCGTGGATGAAATCCGGGAATGCCCTTTTTATTCCAGAGGTCGATTTCTTCCCGTTTGGAATAATGTTACTACCCAAGAGGATGGTAAATTCCTGAGATGTCACCCCGAAAACATAGAAAATTGACTCCCAAAGCCGAGTGGTAGAATCCTGTCATCCCCATTTTGATAGGAGATCGGATGAAGATCGACGGGGACAACAAGCAGTTAACCGTTTTCGCCGCGATCTTTTTACTATCCGGTGCCGCCGGGTTGATCTATGAAGTGGTGTGGGAGCGGCTGCTGGAGCTGTACTTTGGCGTCACCAACGTATCCATAATCCTGATCCTCAGCGCCTATATGGCAGGTCTTGGTTTGGGTTCCCTCGCCGGTGGCCAGCTTTCGCTGCTTACGAAAAAGCCCATCCTTCTCTATGGATTGATTGAACTGGGTGTTGCCATCTTCGGCATCCTCAGTCCAAGCTTGATCGTTTGGATAGGATCGGCGACTGCGGGTTCCGCCTATCTGCAGGTCTTTCTGATCAGCTTTGCCATTCTCTTGATCCCAACCTTCTTAATGGGCATGACCCTGCCGCTGCTTTCCCGAGCATTCGTTCGACGTGTAGAACGGGCTGGTGAGATCGTTGGATTGCTGTACGGGATCAACACCCTGGGCGCCGCTCTGGGCGCTTTGCTGGCGGGATTTGTGCTCATCGGTTGGATGGGGCTGAATGGTTCGACATTTTTTGCATGCGGGCTGAACGTGCTCGCAGGTTTTTCAGCTCTCGCCATCTATCAGGCTCGAACGGATGTGGATCACCCGCTCGCCCGGGTTCGTAAAGCCGCACAGGTTCGTAGAACCCGATCAATCCCAACTTATATCCCCGGATATGCAACCATCCTTGTTGTTTCCGGAGTCGTCGGATTTTTAGGTTTGGGTTATGAGATCCTCTGGATCCGCATCCTTGCGATTGTTAATAAAAATACCGTGTACGGATTTCCCGCCATCCTGGGCATTTTCCTGATCGGACTTGCCCTGGGTGGTTATTATTTTGGCAAAAAAGCTGATTCCACACGGGATGTGTTTGGACTATTTTGGAAAGTTGAGGCTGGTGTAGCCCTGACGGCTGGCTTGTCCATCCTGGTTTATTATGCAGTGCTTGATCTCGAACCGGTGCAAGCGGCACTTCAAAATATCTTCAGGGAAGCGCAAAGACCAGGATCCGTTTTTGTTCTCTCAGGCAATACTTATGTTTTTTCCCGACGGATTTTATTTGATGAAATGTCGTTCTTCCTTATACCGATCTTGTGGCTGGTATTACCAGCTGGATTTTTTATGGGTGGTGGCTTGCCGGTATTGGACCGCATGGCGATCCGGAACGCAGACCTGGCGGGGAAGTGGGTCGGCAACGTTCACGTTGCCAACATCATCGGTTCGGTGGCGGGCACCCTGATCGTCGGTTTTCTTTTTCTTGACCGCCTTGGTAGCGAATGGACCTTGAAGCTCCTGCTCCTGCTCAGTCTTGGATTTATACTGCTAGGGATTCAAGGCCGGACAAGATTAAAAGACACAGTGCAGCCTATCCAGGTCGCTGGATTGCTGTCAGTCCTATTCATTGCAGGGATATTGCCCGGGTACAAGAAATTTTATGAGCGTTATTTTCAGGCTGGCACCGGAACGGACGCTCCACTGGTTGAGGAGTACGCAGATGGAGTGCTCGCACTCACTGACCGATTTCTTTGGATCAGAGGCGATGAGCATGGCTCGTATCCATCGGATGGCTCTTACGAACATAATGTGCTGGCCTGCCTGGGGGCTGCCCAACCGAGGCGAGTGTTGATCATCGGCCTGGGAGGCGGGAATACCGCCTTCTTTCTATCGAAGGCACCGGGGATTGACGAGATCGTGATCGTCGAACTGATGGAAGGCCTGGATGAATTCCTTGACAAGCATGTTCCCATCGTCCACGAGCTGCTGGCTGACCCGCGGGTCACCTATATCACCGATGACGGTCGTCGTTATCTTTACAGTCATCCGGATGAAAAATATGATCTGATCTCGATAGACCCATTGCGCAACTATACCTCCGGACATGACAGCCTGTATTCGGTGGAAGCCCAGGAGTTATATCGGGAGCATCTTACCGACCGCGGCATATTTTGCGAATGGCATGATGAAAATTATATTGTTCCCACTACCACAGCCCAGGTGTTTCCAGAAGTGGACACGTTTCGGACGTTCAGCGTAGCAGGGCTGGCCGCGATGCGTTACGATGTTGAATACATGGATGAGATTGTCACAAATTATATAGAGGCTGAAGGTGACAGGCTGCAAGCAGACGCGGGGGAACACCTCCAGACCCACAAGGTTTTACTGTCCTTCGTGCGTGATCAGGCACAGATCCTTGAAGAGGAAAGTGATACAAACTTCCTGACCGATCTCACACCGTGGTTGGAGTATTATCTGCTCCGGACGCCTGAATATCATCCTTTACGCACCGAATACGATACGTTTAATTCATATATTCACCGTCTGGATGGTTGTAATGCAGAGTGCAGCGGTATTATGAATCAGAGGGCAGACAAACTGAAATGATAAGTTGGAGGCTGGAATGACAGATGCGGTCATCATTGATGCGATCCGGACGCCGATTGGAGCATTGGGTGGCAGCCTGGCAGCAGTTCGACCGGACGACCTGGCTGCGTTTGTGATCCGAACCCTGCTCGAACGTAATCATATTGAGCCGGCGGTCATCGAGGAGGTTTTCCTAGGTTGTGCCAACCAGGCTGGGGAGGATAACCGCAACATAGCCCGCATGGCTGCTCTATTGGCTGGATTACCGGTCGAGGTTGCAGGGGTAACGATCAACCGCTTGTGTGCTTCCGGATTGAACGCGATCAACCAGGCTGCGCGTGCCATTCGATGCGGGGAAGGTGAGGTATACATCGCTGGGGGAGTGGAGTCCATGTCACGGGCGCCTTATTCCATAGCCAAGGCGGAAAATGGATATTCCTTCGGCAACCTGACGGCTTGGGATACAACCCTGGGCTGGCGTTATCCGAATCCGAGAATGAAAGAAAAATATGGCACCGAGTCGATGGGTGAAACCGCGGAGAATATCGCCGAAGAACGACCCCATCTCACCCGGGAGAAGCAGGATGCATTCTCGGTGCGTTCCCATCATTGTGCTGTGGCTGCAATTGACTCGGGGCGTTTCGCGCGAGAGATCATCCCCGTTTCCATACCCCAGAAAAAGGGTGATCCCAGGGTTGTGGATGCTGATGAAAGACCTCGCCGGGACACCTCCATGGAGAGCCTCGGCAAGCTCAAACCGGCATTCCGAGAGGGTGGAAGCGTGACCGCCGGAAATTCCTCGGGTCTGAATGATGGTGCAGCCGCCGTGCTTGTCATGAGCGATGCGAAAGCCAGCCAACTAAAACTCAAGCCGCTTGCCCGGATTGTTGCCTCGGCGGCGGCAGGTGTGCCGCCTCGCGTTATGGGGTATGGACCGATCCCCGCCACACGCAAAGTACTTGAGAGGACGGGATTGTCCATAAAAGATATCGATCTGGTCGAATTGAATGAGGCTTTCGCGGTGCAATCATTGGCAGTCATCGAAGACCTAAGCCTTGATCCAGTGAAAGTCAATGTCAACGGCGGCGCGATCGCCATTGGGCACCCACTGGGTTGCTCAGGTGCCCGTTTGATGACGACCCTTGTTCATGAAATGCACTTCCGGGCTGAGAATGGCAGCAAAGTGAAATATGGGCTCGCAACGCTGTGCGTTGGTGTTGGCCAGGGGGAATC
>MGNL01000018.1:14848-21929 GCA_001796785.1 Chloroflexi bacterium RBG_16_51_16
TGAATATTTGGAGTAAAGAGTAATTTGATCAAGCCGATTGGTCAAATATCTTGTACCCGAGTATTTTCGAATAGCTTCCAATGAATATATCGGTTGTGTCACCTGACGGGAATTTCATCTTATGAGAGCATGCAGGTTTGCCGTACTTATTCTGTTTCTATTTATAACAGCCTGTGGTGGACTTAACCCTCCGAAGCAGTCTGGTCAGGTCGTCACGCCTGCGACGAATGTACCTGAACCAACTTCGAAAGGTATAACCCCGACAACGGTTACGGCCACTGCGTTAAATAAATCAACACTTACCCCGACCATTTCGCTTGAGACCACATCAACAGAATTAGTATCGATTAGTATGTTTGATGGCAGCAACGGTTGGGGACTTACAGAAACACAGGTTGTCCGTACTACCGATGCTGGTACAACTTGGATGGACTTTTCACCGGATATCTCTGATCTGGGCGATCCGATCGGAACCCCATATTTTCTTACTGAGGAAATCGCCTGGCTGTTGGCTCCGGACTTCGAAGAGTACTTCTCACGCGGAACCCTTTACTCGACGAATGACGGTGGGCTGAACTGGACATCGGTGACCACACCCTTCGGTGGTGGCTCGCTGACGTTCCTGGATGAGAAGAACGGTTGGATCATGGCTGATCTCGGAGCAGGCGCGGGATCGCAGGCTGTTGCCATCTACCAAACTACTGATGGGGGTCGGTCCTGGAAATTGAAATCCACGAACGATCCGACTCGCCAGGGCGCGGATACAACACTGCCTCTTGGTGGTCTTAAGTATGCGCTTGTCCCGCTGGATAAGAACACTGCGTTTATTGGCGGTGTGGTATATGCACCGGGAACCGTGTATTTGTTCCGCTCGGATGACGGCGGACTGACCTGGAAAAAAGTTCCTATGGTCCTCCCCGATGGTACGGAGGAGGCAGGAGTAAGCTTCAAAGGTCTGCAGTTCTTTGGTAAAACCTATGGATTCCTGGCTCTGAACCTGTCTGCCAGTGATCAAAAGTTGATCCTTTATGAGACCCAGGATGGAGGAGATCACTGGACACTGTTGCCCGATGAGTACAGTCCGGGTGGTAGGGTGGAGTTCCTTTCTGCCTCGGAGGGTGTGATCTATAATGACGGGTCATTTTGGTTCACCCAGGACGCCGGCCAAACCTGGTCGATGATCCAGCCGGAAAAAGAATTTGGAGAATCCCTCACTGACATGGATTTTATTGACAAAGACCTGGGCTGGGTTATCGCCTATGATGATTCAAACACGCATATCCTCTTCCGAACGACCGATGGAGGCAGGTCATGGGTGCCTGAGGTAAAATAAAATCCTACCGTTACAGCATTAAATAACTTCATCACTTGACCCAGGTGCACAAAGTAAATATTGGTAATTAAGGAGGCTTCCAATGCCCCACACTGTCCGTGATTGGATGAGCAAGCCTGTCATTGTAGTTGACCCGGATTCGAGCGTGTCGTATGCCATGACCCTCATGCGGCGCAGGCGGATCCATAGCGCGGTCGTAGCCATCACCGAGTCGAATCACGTTTACGGGATCATCACGAGTACGGACGTCCGGGACAAGATCGTGGCGGCCGGCCGCAATCCGGCTGAGACCCGGGTCCGGGATATCATGTCCGGTCCGATCATCACCGGCAACCCCGATTGGTCGCTGATGGAATGTTCGCAGGTGATGCAGAATCATAAGATCCATCATCTGCCTATCGCGGATGCAAGCGGCTCCTTGATCGGTTTGATCTCGGCAACAGATATCTTTATAGCTGTGGAAGAATCGGGCTGGGAGGAAAAGCCAATCAATCCCGAATGAGATTTTTCGTGAGAGCACGCAGGCCAGCAGGAGCCGTGCAGTACGGCTCTTGTTTTATTGTAAAATAAAGCATGGCGGCTGGGAAATATTATGTAGTTTGGAAGGGTCGAAAAACCGGGGTTTTTGATTCATGGAATGCATGCGAAGGCCAGGTAAGAGGGTTTGCTGGTGCAGAGTACAAAGCCTTCGAAACCCGCAAGGAGGCTGAGGCTGCATTTACTGCCAGCTATATAGCTTTCAAGGGAAAATCAGCGACCTTGGGACGCTGGGTAAAAGCAAGTGTCAAACCAATCCTACCGAGCATATGTGTCGACGCAGCCTGCAAGGGATCACCGGGTCCGCTTGAATATCGTGGAGTGGACACAGGATCGGGTGACCAGTTATTCCACGCCGGGCCTTTTACCAAAGGTACAAACAACATTGGTGAATTCCTGGCGATCGTCCATGCACTGACCTGGATGGTAAAACATAATTCATCTATGCCGGTTTATTCAGATTCGAACAATGCCATCAGTTGGGTTAAGGCAGGCAGTTGTCAGACGCAGCTGAAGCATACGCACACGAATGCCCAGGTGTTCGCCATAATCACCAGTGCGGAGAATTGGCTGGCGGATAATTCACACGAGTTCGAGGTGTTGAAATGGGATACCAAGAAATGGGGTGAGATCCCCGCAGATTTTGGGAGAAAATGAAAACCGCTCTATTAATCATCGATATCCAAAACGAATATTTCCCGGGCGGAAAAAGAGAATTGGTCCGTCCGTTGGAGGCGGCGCAGAAAGCGTACTACCTCCTTCAGTGCTTTCGTGAACACAGTCAGCCCACGGTCCACATCCAGCATATTTCTTCGGGAGCAAGTGCGGATGCCTTTCTGCCGGGTACCGCGGGTGCGAATATCCATGATTCGGTTGCCCACTTCGATGGTGAACCGCTGGTGATCAAACACCATCCCAATTCCTTTCGCGAAACGAATTTAATGCAACTGCTTAAAGATTGGGGTATCGAGCGGGTAATTGTTACCGGAATGATGTCTCATATGTGTGTGGATGCCACGGCGCGTGCGGCTGCCGACCTTGGCTTTACGGTCTTCGTCGCTGAAGATGCCTGTGCCACCCGCGATCTAACCTTTGGGGATACGACTGTACCCGCTGAGCATGTTCACAAGGCTTTTATGGCCGCGTTGTTGGGTTACGGGAAAGTAATGAAGGCAGAGGAAATCCTCGCCCTGTTGGCTGTAGAACATGCCGGGACATGAGAATTTATCAAAGATAAAACCAAGTTCTCCAGCCAGAACCTTGGTCTGGAACTTAACCAAGCCAAATAAATAGCTTAGCGCTGATTATTAAATGCCTCGCAGAAATCCGTTCATGATCATCACCAGGATAGCCACACCTAAGGCGGTGGGCAGTATGGAGAAGGAAGTGGTTTCCTCTTTCAACTCCGACCGGACTCTATCAGATGCACTCTCGCCGCTTACCGACTGCCCCAGCTGGTAAAGCCCACCACGGGTGATCCCCAGATTACCCAGGAATCCCAATAGCACAAAGGCCAGAAAAATTATGCCTGACCAAAATATCCAATCGGCAAACGACCGCAGGGAATGCTCGATCAGGAGCAGCAACACAACAACCAGCGCTGAAAGACCAATTTCCATTAGAATTATCCGGATAAAATAACCCCATATCGTCTGCAAGATCCGGTTGGTATTGTTCATGGTCTCCACCTCTCAATCGTCCATCCACCACAGAAAATAATATCATACACAGGTGAAACAAGCATGTCGAATGCAGGAAGCTCCCTCGATCCAGAGCGTCAGAAGCAAGCCAAAACCTACGCGCGGATCCGCAGACGGTTATGGTTGGTGGATACTGCTTTTAGTGGTCTCTATACCGTCGTCTGGTTGTTTCTGGGTTGGTCGTTGGTATTGAGGCAATGGCTGACCGATCTCTTGACTGCTGATTGGTTGATCATCGCCGCGTTTGCCGCGATCTTTGGTGGGATCTATTTATTTCTGAACTTACCCCTCGGATATTACAGCGGATTTGTGCTGCCGCACCGCTTCGGACAATCCAATCAAACATTAAGAGATTGGATCCTTGACCAGGTCAAGGGGCTGGCGATCATGACCCCGCTGGGCTTGATGCTTCTTGAGTTGTTATACGTCGCGCTGCGCGCGGCTGGCGGGCTTTGGTGGTTGTGGACTGCAGGTGGGATCCTGATATTCAGCGTCCTGTTCTCCAACCTCGCCCCGGTGCTGATCATGCCCATCTTCAATAAATTTGTACCGCTGGGTGATGAGCATAAGGATCTCGCAGAACGATTACTCCGAATGGCAGAGAGAGCAAAAACAAAAGTGCGCGGAGTGTTCAAATTCGATATGTCGAAGCGCACCAAATCCGCCAACGCGGCCTTGACCGGCATTGGGAATACCCGTCGGATCGTCCTTGGAGATACCCTGATCAATGAATTCACCCCGGATGAGATCGAGACTGTCCTGGCTCACGAACTTGGACATCATGTCAACCGTGACATTCCATTCTTAATTCTGACCGGTGCCTTCATTACAACGGTTGGTTTATTCCTGGCTTCGGTTGCACTGGAATGGGTGATCAGGACCTTTCATTTTTCATCAACAGCCGACGTTGCCGCTCTGCCTGCCCTTGGGTTGATCATGGGAATTTACAGCCTGGTTACGATGCCATTGGAGAATGCCTTGTCCCGTTGGCGGGAAAAAATGGCGGATGAATATGCCCTCAAATCGACCGGCAAGCCCGAAGCTTTCGCGTCTGCATTTACACGTTTGGCAAATCAAAATCTCGGCGAAGTGGATCCGGAGCAGTGGGTGGTATTCTTGTTTTATTCCCACCCGCCGCTTGGAAACCGTATCCAACGGGCACTTTCTTGGAAGAATGACGCAAGTGCAGCGAATAAAATGGAATGATTTGTTTGGTAAAATATTGACCGGATTATATCCAAAAGGAGGTTTTAATGGTATCCGAGCATGAACATGTGCAAATCTTGCGGGAATTAAAAGAACAATTCACTCCTTTATTCCAAAATTCACAAGAAGGTGTTTATCTCTATATCGATGAAGTGCACAAAATATGCAGTGAAAAATTTGCCAGTATGTTCGGACTGACGGTCAAGGAATGGGAAGAGATGGAAGGGTTCGTCAACAAGCATGCAGTTGAAAAGGATCAAGAACTGATCATCAATAACTACCATTCCCACATTCATCAAACCCTTACCCCCACCCGCTTCCAGTTTACCGGCGTACGCAAGGACGGATCGAAATTCAAGGTCGAAACCGATATGATTCCGTTCCCCTGGCGGGGGGAGGTCCTGGCACTTCATTTCTTCCGTGAAGTCTGATAACCATTGGATGAACAAAAAAAGCTTCCTGCAATCTTTTGCAGGAAGCTTTTAGATTCACATCCAGGCCTTCAGGACCTGATCAGATCGCGCACCAACTCCATTGGCACGACAGCTGCTCCCACGATGCCCGGGCCGGTATGCACTCCCAGTACCGGGGAGATGCGGAGTATCTCCAACTTGGCGGCGTTAAGCCTGGCTTTTAGCTCGGTAGCCAGCAGATCCGCCTTTTCAGCAAAGCGACCGTGCAGTACCGTTATCCATAAGGGCGCATCCGCATAAATTTTTTGCAGATGTTCCGCGATTGAATTCAGTGATTTGCCAATTGTGCGGGCAGTCCCGACGGTAGTGTATTTCCCATCGGTATCCACCCGAATTATCGGTTTGAGATTTAAAAGGGATCCTGCCAGGGCTTTTACCCTTCCAATGCGCCCACCCCGAGCCAAATATTCGAGGGTTTCCAGGGTATAGATCACCTCTGTTTTTGATCGGATCATCTCCAGTCTTTCCTGGATGGATTGCAGTGCCCAACCTGCCCGGGAAGCGAGCGCAGCGGTGAGCACCTGGAATCTCTGCCCACCCGATAAAGTGAGCGTATCCCAGAAATGAACTTTGGCTGCCGGCTGAGCCTGTTCACCACCGGCGCGGGCTGCATTGATCGTGCCGCTTAACCCGGAAGAAATGTGGATGGACAAGATATCGCTGTCGGACTGGGCCAATGTTCGATACAAATCGGCGAATAATCCGGCTGAGGGCATGGCCGTGGTTGGAACAGCTGGACGCATCGCCTCCAACCTGTCATAAAAGGCATCGGCGGTAATGTCCGTGGAATTCACCTCGCCATCGGGAAATTGGATGTAGAGAGGTGCCTGGACGATCTCCAGATTATTCAATTCTTCTGAAGGCAGATCCGCCGCGCAATCGGTAACAATTTTCATGATGAGCTCCTTGACCTCAATTTACCTTTCAAATGTATTCGAGTCAAGAGCCGGAATCATAAAAGCCATGTGCTTGTCCGGCACACGGCTTTTCAGTTTCAACAGCAACCCCCGCCACCATCGCAGCAATCGCCTTCACTACAATCACATCGGTTATCGATTTTCACAGGTCTCACCTCCTTGCTATCCAAATTATTAATGTCGTTCTTTTGATCAATACTAATATGCAGGTGCGATGTGGATATTATTGAGATGATCCGTCACTGGATCAAAGCTTCGGTTTAAGCCTAAGCCTCGGGTTTCCTGGCAGAAATTTTGGCGCTGAATACAGCTTGATAGAGGTCCTCACGACGGATTTGCGGTAGATCCAATTGAGGATCAAGATCAGCCAGTGCAGAATCAACCGTTTCCTTGTCGAAATAGACAGGCTTGACCTCAATTTCCTTGAACCCGGCTAATTTCATCATTGCGATGTATTCATCAGCTTCTACGGCTCCGGATACACAACCAGCCCAGGCGCTCAGGCTGCGTTTGATTGCATCTGGCAGAGGTCCGTTTGTCAGGATGTCAGAGGCAGCCAGCCTGCCCCCCGGACGCAGTACTCTATAAGCCTCATTGAACACCTTGGTTTTTTCCGGCGATAGATTGATTACACAATTCGACAGGATGACGTCCACTGTCGAATCATCGATAGGGAGTGCTTCAAGGTAGCCTTGACGGAATTCCACATTAGAAAAGTTAAGACGCTTTGCACTGGCGCGGGCTTTGTCGATCATCTCCGGGGTCATATCCACACCGATGACATGTCCTGAAGGGCTGACTTTTTTTGCAGCGAAGAAACAATCCAACCCTGCGCCTGACCCAAGGTCAAGGATAGTTTGCCCGGGTTGCAGGCTGGCGAGTGTGATTGGATCACCACAGCCATAACTCAGGTTT
>MGNL01000019.1:0-119 GCA_001796785.1 Chloroflexi bacterium RBG_16_51_16
CCACTTCCTGCAAGGCTTCAATTGATTTATTAACCTTCTCTTCACTTGCGTCGATCAAGTGCAGGCCACCAATCACCGCATGCACCTTGTTCACACCGGTTATTTTTTTGGCATGTTCC
>MGNL01000019.1:136-279 GCA_001796785.1 Chloroflexi bacterium RBG_16_51_16
GGCGTGACAACAGCCTGTCACAATGACGAGTCCCTCAGGAAAATTTAGAATCAATGCCATATCATCGCGTTCATGATCCTGGACGACCGATCCATTGATGGTCGTGTATAGATCTTCAA
Source organism: Chloroflexi bacterium RBG_16_51_16 (assembly GCA_001796785.1). GTDB lineage: Bacteria > Chloroflexota > Anaerolineae > Anaerolineales > Villigracilaceae > RBG-16-51-16. The sequence continues at coordinate 256 of MGNL01000019.1, forward strand.
GCGTTTCGAAAGCAGTTAATCTTT
>MGNL01000019.1:360-18862 GCA_001796785.1 Chloroflexi bacterium RBG_16_51_16
ACTCGCTGCGACCATGACCGAGGATGCCAATCTGGCGAATCCCATCCGGATTCATTTCAAAACAAGGGCGAAAGATCTCCGGGTGCGCGACGACAGAAATTGGATGACCGAGGGCATCCAGAATTCCTGCCAGACCATCCGTGTGATCGTAATGACAATGCGAGAGGAAAATTGCGCTGATCTCTTTCAGCGATTTTCCGAGAATATTCAGATTGTGCAGAATGGGTGCAGCAGCCGAGTTGGTGTCGTAAAGGATTTCTGTTGCCGAGGCATCGGTGACCAATTCCAACAACATGGATAATCCAAAGCGCCCCCAGAAGGGAGTATCAAAAGCAATGGTATCCTCTGCGACAATGCTGATTACGGTCTGGTTCAGTGTTCCAAGATCTTTAATCAACAATTCATCCCTCCCCAGATACAAAACTCCTAGCCTTCCCTTTCCAATTCAAACGAGGAGCAGTGGATCCCACCTCCGTGGGCTGTGAAGATCCTATATTCGGGGTCGTATACCTTCAGTCCATGAGCTTTCATGGCATCGTTAAGACGGTTGCCGCGGAACGAAAGGACCCGATCCTCTCCAAGAGCAAGCACATTGATCTCACAGGTGCGACCATATTCCCCGGCCACCTTGATCAGCTCCCAACCCAAACCGTCCAGCATGCCAATAAAATAATCCGGCACTGCGTCGATGTTCACGATGGCTAATTTATCAGCAAGCGGCCCAAAATTGTTGTCCAGATGGTTCCACTTGGATAGAAATTCAATGACAAACACGCGCCGGCCATATTCAGCCAGGATCTTTTTGGCATCTTCAAATCCAGAATAAGTGCTGCGGTTGCCATTACCGATTACGAGGATTTCCTCGTTCAACCAAAACGTGTCTCCGCCTTCCATGGCACCCCAGGTGATCTGTTTGGGCAGGACCTTCTCGCCCATTTTTTCCAAAGACCGTTTGGCGGCGATTTCTTCGCCTTTGCGTTCCAGATAACGGAATCGTCCCACCAGCACGCCATCGGGTGTATTGACTCCAAAATCCCGGGTAAACATCTGCCAGGGTAATTTTTCCGGTTCCACTTCCACCCAGCAGATGTCGATATCCAATTGGTGAAACACATCTTCAAACTCTTTATGCTGGCTGATCTTATCCGCCATTTTTTGATCAATCCCACCATCCATCAAATCACGTGCAACATCACTTACCGGTATTACTGCATGGTAGGTTGGCTTGCCCAGCAGGACGCGTGTAAGCTTCCCGGTTGAACTATGGACTGACGTATTCCTGGTAACCATCTCCGTTTTCCTTTCCTACGGCTTCCTTGAGAATTGCAACAACCCGCAGTGGATATTTCTGTTATTCGCCTGGGTCTTGATTAACGAGTAAATGTGATTTTTTTCCTTCTCTCTAGGATAAGATCGCCTCACCATCTGGAATCTTAACTCTGGACACCCAACTTAATCTGTTTTTTCAGGCAGGCGACCCACAACACCTTCTAAATACTTTCGGGATCGTATGGTTTTCCAACGGTCTTTGGACCCACGGTCCGACCAACCAGGCCGGCCAAGGCGGCAATTGTGAGCAAGTAGGGCAGCATGACAAAGACCTGGTAAGGAATGGCCAATTGAATCGTTTGAGCACGCAGCTGGAGCGCGTCGGCTGACCCAAATAGAATGCAAGCGGCTGCGACCAATATTGGATTCCACTTGCCGACCACGAAGGCCGCTAAAACCGCGAAGCCGCGACCATTTGTCATCCCGGGAGCAAACAAACCCAGGTCAGCCAGGGTTAGCGCAGCGCCGCCCAGACCGGCAAACACACCGCTGGTGATTACACCGATGTACTTAAGTGCATACACTGACAGTCCAGCAGTTGCTACAGCATGGGGGTGATCACCGACCGCGCGAATTGCCAGTCCCCAGGTGGTGCGATACAGGATCCAGGTAGCGAGGATGGGTATGATAAAGGCAAAATACACAATTACCGGCTGGGCAAAAAGGATTGGACCGAGGATGGGAAGGTTCTGTAACGCTTCGGGTGCTATCACCGGATACAACGTAACGCGAGGCCGGTACTCGTATCCCGCATAAAGCGGACCGTTTAGCAAATTGGTGATCCCCAGAGCGAAGAGATTAATTGCAGCTCCGGCAACGATCTGATCTGCACGCCGGGTGATGGTTAGAAAAGCATGGACAAGACCGAATAACCCTCCCACGAACATCGCTCCCAAGGTAGCCAACCAAAGGTTTCCCGTTTGCAGGCTGAAGTAAACTGCTGCCATGCATCCAACTAACATGGTTCCTTCGAGACCGATATTAAATACCCCAGTACGCTCTGTAAAAAGCGCTCCGGCGCCAACGATCATGAGAGGAGCTGACATCCTGATGGCGGCAGCCAGGAATTCATTTATTGAGTTAAGGTCCATCTACAGATACCTCCTCCAGTTGTTTTTGTTGCTTCTCTTTTCGAGCCGCGCGGGTATATTCAGCAAAACCAATCATGATCACAAATAGAACTGCCAGGGCTTGAATGACCTGCACGATCGGGGTTTTAATGCCGACGGCAGTCTCCATCTTTCCCGCACCGGCGCGCAGGGCGCCGAAGAAAAACGCGGAGAGGACCACGCCGATGATATTGCTGTTGGCAATTAATGCCACAGCGATCGAGTCATAGCCCAACCCACCCGAGAAATAATCGTACAATCTGAGTTTCAAACCCAGAACTTCACCCATGCCTGCCAATCCTCCCATACCAGCGCTCACCAATAAGACGATGACGATCTGCCTCCGCACATTGATCCCCGCATAACGGGCTGCTTCGGGGTTTTGTCCGGTCATCCGGGTGCGCATGCCAAAAGGAGTGTATTGCAGCAACAAGTAGAGGATCAAGGCAGCTACCACACCGATGATGATCCCGATGTGCAGGCTGGTGCCTTTAATCAGGATGGGTAGTTGTGCACTTGGTAGTATGGGTGGGGATTGAGGAAAAAAGGCGCCTTGCTCAGCCAGAGGGCTGGGTTCATGAACCAGCAAGCTGGTAAATTGAATGGCAACATAATTCAACATCAAAGTAACGACAATTTCACTGATCCCACGATAAGCTTTCAAATAAGCCGGGATCAATCCCCATGCTGCACCGCCAAGGAAGCCGGCAAAAATCGCCAGGATAAGATGTAACCAGGGAGGAACAGGCAGGGGCATGAGCCCAACCGCAGCGGCCGCAGACCCACCGACATAGATTTGACCTTCCACTCCAACGTTCAATAACCCAGCTTTAAAACCGAAGGCAACCCCCAACCCCCCCAACAAGAGCGGGGCGGCTCGAACGCAGGTATTGGCTAATGCCGCTACACTGCCGAACGAACCCCTTAACATAGCCCAATAAGCCTCAAAGGGATTAGCCCCTTGAGCGATGATCATAATCGCTGAAACTGTAAAGGCCAGGAGGATAGCGAGGAGCGGCCGGGCGCCTGAAAGCACCATCCCACCCAAACCAGGGATAACCAGGATGTCTCGTTTCTTCACGTTGTCGCTCATGGTATTGTTTTCATCGCCTCCTGATGTCCCAACATTAATTCCCCGATTCGATTGACATCTGCATCTTCAGCGACCAAGTCCCCCATGATCTGGCCTTTAAACATAACGATAATCCGGTCACTGAGAGCCATCACTTCCGGCAACTCTGTTGAAATAAATAGAACCGCTCCTCCCCGGTTTCGCACGGAAAGCAGCATTTTATGAACTGACTCCACTGCACCCAGGTCCAAGCCCCGGGTAGGTTGAGAGGTTAACATTAACGCCGGGTCACTACTTAACTCACGCGCCACCACCACTTTCTGTTGATTGCCCCCCGAGAGATGATACGTAGTGACGGAAGAGCCTGGCGTCCTAATTTCAAATTCTCTTATGATCGCTTCTGCTTTCTTCCGAATCTCCCGCCATTGAATGAATCCCCGTTTCGTATAAGGAAATTTTGCAAACGTTTTTAGAAACAGATTTTCCTCTACCGTGAAATTTAGAACCAAGCCAGTTTTATGCCGATCTTCCGGAACATATCCCAAAAGGGAATTATCCTTGACGACTCCATCAACCGGAATGCCATTGATAAGGATGGATCCGCTCGTAAACTGGCGCAATCCGGAAATGCATTCCGCCAATTCCCTTTGCCCATTCCCGTCCACACCAGCCACGCCAACGATCTCACCACTTTTCACAGTCAAGTTCAGGTTATTGAGGGCCGGCAGTTTGCGGTCATTCAGACAACTGAGACCCTCGATGACCAACAGGTCACGTTTCTCTGGATAGGTTTTTCGTTCACGCCTGGACAGGAACACATCCCGCCCAACCATCATTTGAGCCAACTCGGACGGCTTGGCCACTTTCGGATCCACGGTTCCCACGACATGCCCATCCCGCAGAACCGTCACACGCTCAGCCACTTCTTTCATCTCCTCCAGTTTATGGCTGATAAAGACTATGGCTCGTCCTTCCGCGGCTAACCGACGCACAGTTTGGAAGAGCTGCTTTGCCTGCTTGGGAGCCAGGACAGCTGTCGGTTCATCCAGGATCACTAAACGAGCGTCACGGAAGAGCAGCTTGAGAATTTCCAGCCACTGCTGGTCGCCAACCGGCAATTGCCATACTGGCGTTGAGGGGTCCAGGCGCAGGTCATATTCCCTGGTCAATTCTTTAAACCGAAGGCGCGCAGGTTCAAGGTCTAGAAGCGGCGGGTGCGCCGCAGGGAGACCCAATACAACATTCTCGAGAGCAGTTAGATTCTCCACCAGCATAAAATGTTGGTGAACCATTCCAATACCCAGATCAGCCGCCGCTCTCGGTGATAGAATTTTTACCTTTTCTCCATTAAGATGGATCTCGCCTTCATCCGGCTGGTGCAAACCGTAGAGAATTTTCATTAAAGTGGTTTTACCGGCGCCATTTTCACCCAACAAACCATGAACCTCGCCGGCTTTCACTTCAAAGTTGATCTGGTCATTCGCCAGCACACCGGGAAAACGTTTGGTGATCCCCACCATCTTCAAAGCACTGACTTCACTCGTATGATCCATTCCACGGATCTCCTCCAAAAACCCTGCCCCATCCCATCAATTATGGGATGGGGCAGTTGATTTAGCGGCATACCATAATAAAACGACTGATCATGGTTCTTATTGATCTACGGTTCGCCCATGTTCTTGACGGTTAGCTCGCCCGAAACCATTTCATCCCAAATGGCCTTGACTTTGGCCTGGATATCAGCGGGAACTAAATCAGTCATATGGATATTGACGCCATCTGGAGTGTGAACATCCAACCAGGTTTTCTCGCCTTGTGGAACCTTACCACACGCCAATTGGTAGATCATGGTGCCCGGATGGCCCATGGCAGATCCGATCACGGCTTTTGGACCCAAAGCGCTTGAGTCGCGATACAAACCAATTGCGTAAACGCCCTCATCCTCAGCAGCCGCGATAAGGCCGGCATCCGCGGTATCCAAAATGTGATACAGGACATCTGAACCGCCAGCGATCAGCGATAGACCCGACTCACGAGCTTTAGTCACATCCGCCCAGTCACCCGTGTAGACCACGTCAACTTGTACTTCTTTACCGCAGGTTTGGGCACCCTCTTTGTATAGTTCCGCGCCTGCATCAACAACCGGGATGGATTCACCACCCACAAAACCGATGTGATCGGTCTTGGTCATGTTGCAAGCCAGCGCTCCAGCCAGGTAGCTCATCTGGTTGTAGCCGATGATCATGGAGCTGACATTAGGTCCTTCGCCTGCGCCATTGACCAGTCCAAACCAAAGATCCGGATACTCGGCTGCAACGGTTTTAATCGAATCGGCATACTCACCACCATGCGCGAGGATGATGTCGTAACCCTCAGCAGCATAGTTGCGCAGTGTCTCAAGCTGTTTATCCTGGGTGACCGATTCCGTGTAGGCGGTCTCCAGGCTACAATCCGTTTCCGCCTTCTGTAAACCTTCATAACCGAATTGGTTCCAGGATTGGTCGGTAACAACCCCGGGGAAAACGGCTGCTACCTTGGTTTTTCCGGCTGCTTCCTCGGTCGCTGGCGCAGCTGCAGGCTGGCACCCTGCGAGGATCACAGTAGTGACTGCGATCAGGACGAACACTATCTTCATTGACTTGCTCATCTTTCTCCTTTTATTTAGATGCTAGTTAACATTCTCAGTAATGAACCATTCCCTTCAATGTTTTGGATCAATTTCTAATGCACCACCTCCTCCATTCGTACAGACTTGTATGAGATCCATCAGAACTAAAGCTCCTTTTTAACAATCTCCACAATAGCGTCCGTCACAGAATTTACGAGTTTCTCACCCTTCTCACGTGTACCGTAAGTTGCTTTATATAGAACGCCAGATTCAGGAACGATGTCTTTTGACGGTGGAAACATGGAATATTTAGGGATCCGTTTTGCCTGATCGTCGATGATCTTATCTTTACGAACCAGTTCCGGAGCAAAAAATAACATTACGGATGTCTCGGTGATCGCGGCGTGCTCCGTATCCCATCCGGGAAAGCCCGCGCCGGCGAAGATTTCAGGGATGAGCGCTTCAGGGACCTGGTCCCACCAATTCACGATGACAGCCTTGATATCCCTGGCTTCCCTCAGAAAAAGCTCCACAGCCTCGGTCGCAAAGGCAACATTTTCATAATGACCATTCAATAAAAGGAACTTTCTTCCGCCATGACGGTAGGTATCCCGCAAGATATCCAAAATCAGGTGGATCAAGGTTTCGCCATCCAGACTGGTCGTGCCGGGAAATAGCGGTCCGCCGCCGCTTGTGGGCTGCGACTTATATCCATAGGTCAGAGCGGGTAACACCATCCCATCGATCTTTTCAGCCACTTTCTTCGCGAAGCCAGTTGGAATCACAGCATCCACACCTAAAGGCAGGTGAGGGCCATGTTGCTCCAACGAACCCATTGGGAGGATGACAACGCTGTGCTTTACTTTATCTCGATATTCCATCCAGGTCATTTGTTCAGCTAACATTTATTTGCTCCTATCAACTTTCAAGACTAACCAGGAAAAGGTCAAACCTTAACCGTCCCACTGGAATGAGACCCATCGGGTTATTAATCACCCGTTTGTAGGTTGGTGAATGGATCAAAATGTTTCCCATCCAGATACGCAGCAACGGTGGTGAAGGATGGCGAGCAGCTGGTTACGGCTCATTGTCTTTTCTTCTTCCTGTGTCCGGTGCAGACCGTGACAGCCTTGAAAACCGAACGGTGCTCCCACCGATAAGAGGTTTCGATACTCAACTCCACCACCGTGTGCGTCCATCACCTGCGTTTACGTGCATCCGGCAATTCTTTGCTTGGATCAGTCCGGTTGATAAAGTTCACCTCAATATATTCCGGTAACTTCTTGAGCGGCAAAGTGTGTTCATTTCTTTTCATACTCACTCTTGAATAAAATTGCCTTCTTTGTCACATATTGGCTTCAATCGAAAGAGGTGAACTTAACATTTATTCGACCGGGATTTCCTCGAAACGCTTGTCCATATCAATACCCTGGCGGCGCCTGATCCCGCGGGCTACGAAGTACCAGATGGCACCGACCACAAACACTAAAATAAACATCGCCATGGAGATGGGTGCATTAGCGCCAAAATCGGAATCAACGATGACACGGTAGGTGATATATCCCATGCCTGCCGTGCCGAGCAAACCTGTAATGGTCATTACCGGGATGCCAAAGATCTGGACCCGGGCTGGCGATGTCTCATACACCTCGCGCTTGATGAAGGGGAAGATCGCCGCGGTAAACGTAAACAGGCAAAACACCACGCCCATTCCGGCCATCCCCTGAAGGAAGCGGGTAAAGCTCGTGAAGCTGTAGATGGCCATCGTGATGATGACTACAACTTCAGCGGCAATGATCGTGTTTACCGGAGAGCGATACTTCTCGGAAACTTTGGCGAGCCACTGAGGTGCCATACCATCCAATGCCCAGGCGAACAAACCACGCGTACCATAGATGAACGTGGATGCGGCCACGTAGGTGGTCATGACGATGACCGCAAAATTAATAATGATCGTAAGCAGGGGGTTGTCGGCCATGATGGAAGCGAGCAGCGTAATCCAAGGGTAAGACAAGGGGAACTTATCCGGCGCAACAACGCCAACATAGCCAAGAGCAAGCAAGCCTTCCTTGCTGATGGCATACCGGGCGAGAACACCCGTGAGGATCACCAGGATGCCGCCGACGAGCTGAGCCAACGGGATGGCTATCAACTGACCGCGTTTAACGTTCTTGATCTCGCCGCTGAATGCTGTGGAGAGCACGGCGAAGAAGAAGGACCAGGCCGGCCAGATGGCGAACCAAATGGTATATTTCCAGCTCATGGGTGGGTTAAGTTCAGCCCCATCGGCGCGGGCGAGCTCAACTACCTGGGTATAGGCACCGGTTCCGAAATATTTATCAAAGCTGAACTGGAAGTTGTACACACCGGTGGCGCCCAGAAGCAGGACAACCATAAATATCAAGAAGCAAATCAAAGCGATGCTGAACAACCATTTCTGGATCTTGAAATAACTCTTCATGCCCCTGTAAAGGTTGTAGCAAAATAAAAGACTGGCAAAAACCCCAAAAACAAACCATCCTGGTGGGGAATTGAACCACGAACCCAGGTTGACGAGGGTCTGGTTACCGGTTTGAAGACCCAGGGTGGATAATAGAGGGGATACACCCCAAAAACAAGCTTGCTCCACCAACACCCCGGTTAAGTAGATTTGCCAGAACGAGTTTGCAAAGCTGGCAACAAAACCAATGAACGGATGGAGGGCACGTGAAAGGGGAACGTATTCTCCACCCGAGCGGGGATAGACCGAGGTAAAAAGACCATACGTGACACCCTCCAGGAGGGCAACGACAAGAGCAAAAATCCCCGCGATCTCCATGTCTGCCCCTGGATAGAACACCCAAAAGGCAATATTCAAAACGACGAAACTCACGGCTAGCTGGACGAGGCAGTAATAGAAGGTATCGAATGTGCTGACCGTTCTCACCAGCCCGGAGCTTTTTCTTGCAAACACACCCCCTCCAACTTTTCCAGTGCGCACTTCAGCCATGGCAACCTCCTTTTATAGAGTATGTGCAGATAATTTATATGAACAATATCCGTGCATCAAAACAGTTCGCTGCCTGGTTCACCTCGCTTTCCTGTCTCGTCTCCAGTTATCCTGCCACCAAATTAACGTTCACAAGCCCTTTGCCCGGGTCAATTTCAATCAAGGCACCTCTTAAAATCCCTTCGGCATATTCGCTGCCCGGGTTGACCAGTGTTGTTTTCCCGAGCCTGGTGACACCGCTGGATTCATGGATATGCCCGTGCGTCCCGAGCATGGGCTGATATTTCAGGATCGCTTCCCGCACTGCCTTACTTCCCACCGGGATCATCGTTGGCTCACCGGTAGCAGACATGGACATTTGCAGGTTTGCATCCAACTCCGGCGCTTTATCTATGCCTGTGTCATAGGGGGGGACATGGATATCAAAGATCGCCCGCTCCATATGCTTGATACCATCAGCCAGTGCGGCAATCTTGCCTGCCAGATCTTCTTCGGGGATATCGCGGGGACAATTCCAGGGAGTGATATTGGAGTATCCGAGACCCAGAAGCTCAAATCCACCTGCAAGCTCGACGACCTTGCCATCATGATTTTCAATTAGCCTCGACGTGGCGATCACATCATCCACTTCAAACATATCGTCATTACCCCCCGTAACAAAACAACGCACCGGCTGCCCCTGAAGGCGCTCATCCGCCATGGCTATCCATTGTTCCATTCTTTCCAGGAGGAGTTTCCTGAAGACATCATCGAGTAACGCAGGGTTTTTATCGTATTCTTCATATTGTTCCGGAGTAATGTCAAACACATACTGTCCGGTATTGGCAATTTGCTGTTTTAACTTTTCAAGCTCCTCATTCGTTTTCATTTTCCGTTTCTGTCCCATGAAAGTCGCTTCGAACCCTCCCCTGGGTAAATGAATAATAGGGACAATGAATTTTCCGGTGATGTCTCCACCCATGATAATAACGTCCGCCTGATAATATTTTGGGGCGGCAAGGAACTTCTTCCAACATTTTTCAGATCCATGCAAGTCGGTTGCATAATAAATTCGCATGAAATCATTCCTGTGCTACGATTCTCTCTAAATTAGTCCTTTTGCCTTTATAGCTTTTCACATGCCATACCATGTCGTAGCACCACCATCGGCGACCACAAGCGCACCCGTCATGTAAGAAGAACTAACCGTAGCCAGAAATAAGGCAACCTCAGCCATTTCTTCCGCAGTTCCAAAACGCTTGATCAATAACGGCTGAAGCTGCGCTTGCTTAACCGCTTCCCCATCTTTTGCTTGAGTGAACTCGCTTTGCAACATGGGCGTATCAATCGGTCCGGGTGCCAGACAGTTGACGCGGATCCCGTATGAGGCACAATCTATAGCAACCGCGCGGGTCATATTAATGATCCCACCTTTACTGGCGCAGTAGGCTGCCCCTCCCGTTGTGCCGACCGTACCCAGTTCCGAGCCGACGAAGATGACCGCCTTACCTTTCCCATCCGACTTTATCATCGCGGGGATGCCATACTTCGCCAGGTAAAACTGACCACTCAGATTGGTTGCGATCGTTCGCTCCCATTCCTCAAGCGATAGCTCAAGGATCGATTCCAGGATCAGAACACCCGAGTTGGCAACCAGGACATCCACTTTCCCAAAATGCTCGACGGTCTGTTTCACCAAGTTTTCAACCTGTTCGGGATGGGTCACATCCGTCTTGACATAAAACGCCTCACCGCGCCCGCTTTTGCGAATATCCTTCACTAGTTCATTACCAACTTTTTCATTCCTGGCGCCGATAGCCACTTTGGCGCCCTCATTACAGAACAACCGAACAATTGCCAAGCCAATACCGGACGTGCCCCCAGTCAGGATGACCACTTTGTCCTGTAATCTTCCATTTGTCATCACAAAGCCCTTCCTATCTCAGTTTCGGTATTAACTTCGTGTTTCAATGAAGTTGATCCAATCCAAATTATCAATAGCTATGGCGGACATCGTCCACTTCTTCATACCAGCGGATTCGTGTCCCTATCTTTGCGCGCAGCTTCCATCGCAGGCTCTTTGGTTCGGCCTCCATAAGGTTGAGGACTTGCTCCAATTTTGCTTTTACCGCCTGTCGCAATGAGGCATCCAGAACCTCCATTTGATCCACCCAGTCTTTTACGATGTACAAATTGCTTTTGGCTGTATGATAGAGCCCCCAGTCGTCACTGGTTAGTTTAAGCAAGTATTTTGAATCGATCTGCTCTCGATCCTCACCACCCAGCCCGTGCTCTGACAGCAATGCAATCATGTCCTTGATGTCTTTCTCTGTGATCTTTTGAATTTGCAATTTGCTGAGCAATAAATCCACCAAGCTGAGGGTGGGAGAATCCAGCTCCAGCCGGCCGAGGAATTTCAGGGTGTGAGCCATCCTGAGCTGATCTTGAAATACCTCAGCCATTATCCCTTGAGGTCTATTATGGTAGATCAATCGCTGTATTCCATACTCCTGGCTGAAGGCCACGGATGGATCAGGTTCGTAGCCGAGATCTTTGAACATAGAATCAGTATTGACTTGCTCGCTCGAGTAGCCGATAAAGTCAATATCGTGAGTAGGAACGCGTTGGAGAAGATCGATCACCTTGCTGGTTCCCTGGGTGTGAGCTCGAATGGCAAGCGAACCAAGGAGTCGCAGGGTAACGCCTCGCGCCTTGCCTTTTGCAACGAGATCCAACGCAATGTCGAGCAGCTCATCCGGATTCATTGAATTGGCTCAAAATCCATCCACCTGCTTGGGCAAATAATCCTCAAATTTGCCTTCCCGGTAAACATCCGCTGTGGAACAATGCAGACCACCTCCAAAAGGTGAAACTTCATAGAACGGAACCGGGATGGGTTCCACTCCGTGCTTGGCAAACAATTCCATCACTGGTTCCTCACTAGCCTCGACGAAGACCGTCTTCGGATCAAGCGAAAGAATATTTAAATTCAACCAGATGCTGCAGAATGTCATCGGTCTTTTCTTGGAAAGGACAGATTTCGGGCCGAGGATGATCTCCCAGCCATTCTTCTCGAACAACTCTTGCTGTGCCTTTTCCAACGGCGTCCGGACAGGATTAAACATCACCAAGCCAGGACGTAACGGAACCAGAGTTGTGTCCATATGCCAGGGCATGGTTTCCTTATATCTCACCTTATGGACGCGAAGGTCGGGATAGTGCCGCCGCAACCAGTCGATCCCGGCATCGTTGGTGACCATGGACTTCTGCACAAACAAGTCCTTGCCAAAGCGTACGATATCGGCGGCATCAAAGCAGGGTTCGCGCTCGGTCAATATCCAATCGCTGCTTTCGATGATCTTGTTTTTCTCGTCATCGGCCAGGGTTTCCCATTTCTTGTAAAAGTCCTTCTTGTATGTACCTTCCGTCAGCCGTGGTTTGGGCGCAGCCGAATAGAGAAAACCAGGATCGTCCTTGAAATACTGCTCCAACAACGGACGGTAAGATAAATACTCGAACCAACGACTGCGAAAAGACATGGTCGCCTCGAGTATTTCATGTCCGACCGTCAACAGGAGGTCCCGGGGAGGCATGCAGCCGAACATCGTTTCCTGTTTCCAATCGGGTGTTTGAACAGCCTGGCTGTAATCGAGTGGAGTAGGCCGGTCGACACGGACGCCCCGGCTTTCCAGGATCTTTGCAAAGTTGTCTAATTGTTCATTGGCTTTAGCCGTCATCTCCTCAGGGTAGGGTCCGTATTTCCCCAGTGGGAATCCCTGCTCTGGCCAATTCCGCTGTACAGCAGGCTCAGGAGCCTGCACCATCGTCGTATCCGCCCGACCAACTATGATGTGCTTCAGCGGATCCCATTCATTCCAAGACTGCACCTTCGTTCTTTGAGCTGTCTCAGCCATCATGTCACCTCTTTATCCAAGCAACATATTTTTCGATACTCTTTCAAAAATTACCCTAGTTACCGGTTTTCCAAGCATTAAATTACTCGCTTTTTACACATCAGGCGAAAGACAGTAAAAAGATGAAAATTGATCAATGTAATTATTGCGGATTCCGAAAATTTTTGTACCGATAATATAAAATATTCTAAAATAATAAGTGGTTTTTTTCACTATAACAAATATTTGGTACAACGTCAAGAATAATTCGACCTTTTTGCTCTTATTCAAAATATTTTGAACCTGCATAAAATCCTATTATTCAACCAGCAAAAGTTTAAGGTCATTTACATTGGTACCTGTAAATCCCGTTACCACGCTATCTCCAGCCTGATGTAATACCGGATAGCTATCATGCATTTGAAGGGCTATCCGGGGATCGATGCCTTTGTTTTTCAACACAGCCCGGGTGGTGCCATCGACTAATCCCCCCGCCGCATCCGCGATCCCATCGATACCGTCCGTGTCGATCGAGGCAATTGCAATCCGGTCATAACCATCGATCTCCAGACCGGCGGAAAGCGCAAATTCCTGATTCGGACCTCCAGAACCATTGCTTTCAATATCCAAGGTGACGACATTTTCCCCACCTGCAATCAGAGCACACGGCGGATTCAGCGGACGTCCTTTGATCAAGACCTCTTTAGCAATTGAGGCGAACATCGTACCTGCGTCTTTTGCTTCTCCCTTGAGCATCGAGGTTAAGAACATCCCATTGAAACCTAATTCCCTAGCGCGCTCATAAGCGCCGACGCAAGCCGCATCACCCGGAACAACCACAAAGGAATGCAATGGGAGGTCGCCAAAATCTTTCGGGGTTTCGTGTGCCGGTCCTCCGTTGCGAAGATATTTTCTGATGGAGGCCGGGAACTTGTCCCATAGCTTGTACAGGTCCATGATCCGGCGGGCATCCTCAAAGGTTGAGGTATCCGGCACTGTCGGGCAGGTGATATAGTCCAGCATATCGCCAATGACATCCGAAACAGTTAGATTGATTAAAGTAGCAGGGAGGATTTCAGCAGCAAGTTGACCACCCTTTATCCTGGACAGGTGTTTTCGAATGGTATTGATCTCCACGATATCCGCCCCGCTCAGCAAGAGCAGTTTGTACGCTTGTTGAATGTCCTCAAACAGTAAACCCTCCACAGGTAAAACCATTAATGCCGAGCTGCCACCCGTGATACCGGCAATGACCAGGTCGTCTGCAGTGAACGTCTTCGCCAACTCCATCATCAATTGTCCCCCGCGATAACTGTTGTCATCCGGATAGGGATGACTAGCATAAATCACGCGAGCATGATTTAGATCAACCCGGGTGCCGTACCTGAAAATAAATAAACCATCCGTGATCCTATCCCCCAAAACTTCTTCCAATGCCTGAGCGATCCCCGGTGAGGCTTTGCCAGTGCCAAGGATAAAAATACGTTTAAATCGACCGAGTTCAAATTCCAGGTCGTCCACCTGAAAAATGTCCCCGTTCAAATGCAACAAACGTTTGACAGCCAAATATGGATCTGCACTGCCAATCCCATGATCAATGATATCGACAGCCGCATGGCGCAGAAGCAAATTACCGTGGGAGGTCAATCCCTCGCGGTTTGCAACGTAGTGTGTTCTTTCCTGGAGCATATTAAAATCTATATCGGCCGCCGAAAATTCCGACCCGGGTAAACCGCCTGGCTTCCAAGCTCTTCGGCGATGCGCAATAACTGGTTGTATTTTGCCGTTCTCTCGCTGCGGGTGGTGCCGGTTTTTATCTGACCGGCATTGATCGCCACGGCCAGATCAGCGATCGAGGTATCCTCCGTCTCGCCCGAGCGCTCAGAGACCTGAACGCCATAACCACTGCGATAGGCATGATCCGCGGCATCCAATGCTTCTGTGAGGGTACCCACCTGGTTGAATTTCCACAAGACAGCGTTGGCAGCACCCATCTCAACCCCCTTCTTTATGTATTCCGCGTTGGTTGTAAAGAGATCATCCCCGACAATTTGAACGCCCTCAAGTTTTTTCGTGATCAGCGCGAACCCTTCAAAATCATCTTCCATGAGGGGATCTTCTATCGAGCCAATGGGATATTGGCTGCATAATTTTTGATACATGCCGATGACATCGTCCCGGGTCATCTCCTCCCCTTCCATCCGGTAGACTTTCTTGTCCCAGTCATACCAATGGCTGGCTGCAGCATCCAAACCATAGACGATCTTATCTGCATAACCTGAGGCTTTAACCGCCCGGGACAGCATTTCCATCGGGACTGTTACACCGCTCATGGGCGGCGCAAAACCGCCTTCATCCCCTACATTCGCGGCGATCTTTCCATACTTATCAACAATCAGATCACGCAACAACAGGTTGATCTCATAGCAAATCTGCAAGCCCTCCAGGAGATCCCTGGCTCCCACGGGCATGACGATGAATTCCTGAATCTCAAGATCATTCGATGTAAGCTTGCCGCCGTTGATCAGGTTTACGAGCGGAACAGGGATAACATGCGCGTTGGCATTGATATATTTATAAAAGGGCAGGTTTGAAAGATAGGCGCCTGCCCTCGCCGCGGCCAGGGATACACCTGCAATCGCGTTGGCCCCCAATTTGGACTTGTTCGGAGTGCCATCCAACCTGCAGAGCTCAGCATCGAGGAGGCGTTGATCACGCGGATCCCAACCGATCAGGGCAGGCTGGATGACTTCCAATACATGCCTGACCGCCTTCTGCGTGCCTTGTCCTCCCCAGCGTTTGCCTCCATCACGAAGGTCCAACGCCTCGCGCTTGCCCGTTGATCTACCGGCAGGGACATCTGCTCTCCCTGCCATGGCTTGATCAACCCATACTTCGACCTCAACCGTGGGAAACCCCCGGCAATCAATAATCTCTCTTGCTTTTATCGCTGAGATTTTGTGTCTCATTAATATGCCAACCCTTGTCTTTTGTGATGGTATTTGCTTGATAAGCAAATTTGGTATGGAATTTAAGGATGTTACCAATTAATTGTATAATTGTCAACAATCATATTGTCAACCTATTGACAAGCAGATATTTATTGGGATATGATATTCACGCTTAGCATTCCTTCGCCTCCTTTGGCCAATCAGAAGCACTTACAAAACCGGAACGGTTGAACCTATGAAGAGAAACGGATTAGGACAGCGATGGCTTTAAATATCAGCTCGCTCGAAAGATCAAATCTAGCCGAGAGCGTATCCGATCTATTACGCGAATCCATTGTCAACGGTCAAATAACACCCGGTACACACCTCATCGAGGCCGAAATTGCCAAACAGTTAAACGTCAGCCGCGGTCCCCTCCGGGAGGCCTTTCGAATCCTGGAAAAAGAGGGGCTCCTGGATAATCGCCCCGGGCGGGGTAGTTATGTATCCCAGCCATCGGAACGATATATAAAAGAAGCATATTCTTTGCGCAGTGTTTTAGAAATAGAAGCATTCCGATTAGCGATTAATAAACGAACCGAGGAAGATCTGGGACGTTTAGAAAATACTTTGGAAGAGATGTTCAACGCTGCGAAGAGTGGTGATGAAAGGGACGTGCTGCGCCTCGATATTGCCTTTCATCGTATGATCTGGGGAATCGCCGATCATCGTCTCATCCAAGCCTCCCTTGAAGCGATCATCACCCGGTTGAAAATGTATATCGCGGTTCAGACGAAGATCTATGATGATCTATTGAAAGGGATCGCGGATCACCGGATCATCCTGGATGCTTTAAGAAGTAGAAATGAGGAGCGCGGGATTGAAGCTCTAAAACAACATCTTCAATTAGCCATTGAAATGGTTTTAAAGTATTTTGTACATTCGGATGGTGATGAGCCCAAACTAACCGGCTAAAGACCTATGCATCCATGAGTTCTTGAAAATAACCCCGGAAGAGCAGAACCATGTCAGGCCTAGAAACCAAATTCCTAAATCTCACCCTACCAAACCCATTCATCCTGGCAGCCGGTCCGCCTACTGCAAAAGGCGAATTGGTTATCGAAGCTTTCAAGGCTGGCTGGGGAGGCGCAGTACTTAAAACGATCTCCCTGGAACCCACCCCGCTACCCAAACCCAGGTTACACGTCATCAAATCCGGAAGAGATAAAAGAGGCATGCTGGATATTGAGCTATTCAGCAACCTGTCGGTTGAGCGTTGGGAGGATGAGATCGACATGATCCGAGCCTCCTTCCCGGATAGACCGCTGATCGCCAGCATTGCCGGAGGCGGTTCACCGCCTGACTGGCAGGAAGTTATCCGTCGTCTCGAGCCTCACCGAGTTAGTGCGTTCGAAATGAACGTGAGCTGTCCCAGCTTTGCAGGTGGGAAGGGAGAAAAACTTGGGCAAAATCCGGAAGCCCTGGAGAAGGCCGTCTCATGGGTCAGGGAGGCAACAAAACTCCCCGTAATCGTAAAGCTGACTCCCAACGTGACCAATATCAACTTTTTTGCCAAAATCGCCATGGACGCCGGCGCGGATGCATTCACAATCAGCAACAGCTTACAAGGATTAGGTGGGATCGACCTTGACACCTTTTCGCCCCTGCCAAGTGTGGATGGAATCGGCATCATCGGAGGCTACGGCGGACCCGGATTAAAGCCGGTATCGCTGCGCTGCACCGCCAATGTTGCAAAAAACTTGCCCCTGCCAATTATTGGCTGCGGCGGAATTTCCAACTGGCGGGATGCCGCGGAATACCTGGCCGCGGGGGCGTCTGCGGTTGCAATCTGCACCGCGGTGATGTGGAACGGCATCCAGATCATCGATAGTCTGACAAAGGAACTGGAAAACTATCTTAATAGGAAGGGATTCGCTTCTCCAACGGATCTCACCGGTAGAGCGCTTCCTAATATTGTCACTTTCCCGGACCTGGATCTCTCGTTAAACCTGGTCGCTTCAATTGTTAATGAAATATGCAACGGGTGCGGCATCTGTGTAAAAGCCTGTACATCCGGAGCCTATCAAGCGATCACAATTGTCGAGGACCTGGCGTGGGTCGACCTGCTCAAGTGCAGCGGTTGCGGATTGTGTGTGGGTGTGTGCCCACTCAATGCAGTGCGATTGGTTCAATCTGTTAATTGATTGGCTGCTCGAGTTGATGATCATTCATCTTCACATTCCCTCTTTTCTCGATCAAATGCTTTAAGGTATCAAGGGTGAGTCTGACTTCCCAGGGCCATCAATTCCTCGATCAATGGGGCTGCCTCGGAATCATTCAGATTAATGTCATCCAGGCTGATCCTGTACGTTTCTTCCCCATTGTGTATTGAAAGTTCATAAATAAAGCAATCCGCGCAAGCACTAGGAAACGGATTCTCCCCTCCCTGGATCTGCTCGACCAAGCCGATGATCTTCTCAAGCTCCGATTGGTCAAGCCCGCGTATTTTGTTCTCTCCTGTCCTCATATCCGTGATCTGGAAAGATCCATTGGACGACAATTCCATCACCTTGTGGATCCCGGCAAAACCACC
>MGNL01000020.1:0-6535 GCA_001796785.1 Chloroflexi bacterium RBG_16_51_16
GGGATGGCATGGTCCATTTCCGGCGTGAAAAATTCGTGCCGCACGGCGGGCCGGATGGCGGAGATGGTGGCAAGGGAGCGGATGTGCTCTTCGAGGTCAAGCCGGTGTTAAACACACTTTCTGCATTCCGTCCGAAACAGAAGTTCGCAGCCCCAGACGGGGCGAACGGAGGCTCGGCACAGAAGACGGGAAAAAATGGGGAAGATCTTGTGATTCCCGTCCCACCCGGTACGTTGATCTACGATGCTGAGAATGGTGAACTTATCGGAGACCTATTGCAACCCGATCAGAAATTAACAATTTGCAAGGGAGGCAGGGGAGGCCGGGGCAACCAACACTTCGCCACCTCCCGGAACCAGGCGCCGCGCACCGCTGAACGCGGCGAGCCGTCCACATCCAAACACCTCAGGTTGGAATTGAGATTGATCGCCGACATCGGGATCATCGGGGTTCCGAATGCCGGAAAGTCCACCCTGCTTTCGGTTCTAACCCAGGCGCGGCCGAAGATCGCGGCTTACCCTTTCACAACGCTTGAGCCAAACCTGGGAGTTGCGCGGGTCGGTGATGACACCACGATCGTCCTTGCAGATATCCCCGGTCTGATCGAAGGTGCATCCCAGGGCGTTGGATTGGGTCATGAATTCCTCCGGCATATTCAAAGAACCCGCTTATTGATCCATCTGCTCGACGGGATGGGCGCCGATCCCCTGGCAGATTTCAGCCAGATCAACACGGAACTTTCCCTTTTTGACACAGGTCTGGCTCAAAAACCGCAGCTTGTCGCCTTGAACAAGATCGATCAAACCGAGGTGAAAGATAGATTCAATGACGTGCGCTCGGAGTTCAAAAAACGCGGAATTGAATTAATGGCGATTTCCGCACTGGCTCGAACCAACACAACCGAATTATTGGATAAGGCAGGGGCACGTCTGGCGGAATTACCCGCCCAGACAAGCGTAGAACCCAGGCTGCCTGTTTACCGACCCAGGGAAGATCCAAGGAATTTTCACATCAACCGGGAAGGTTCACATCACTGGCGGATAAAGGGATCAGCAATTGAACGGGCGGCAGCCATGACATTTTGGCAGCACGACGGCTCGGTGCGCAGATTTCAAAAAATCATGGAAACCCTCGGAGTGGATGTCGCATTGCGCAAAGCAGGGATTAATGAGGGAGATACCGTATTGATTGGTGAGAACGAGCTCGAGTGGCAGGAATGATCTTCCGCAGGACGGACACATAGTCATTAAACGAAAATGCGTTAGATCACAACCAACGGGTGTATGAATTGGACGAGAAACCCTTATAGCTTAATCAGCAGAAACCAATTTCATGAATCATTTGATCTCCAAGACTGATCTGGCAAAGATCTATCACAATTTTCCCCAGCGATTCTGGATCGTGGTCCTAACCGGATTTATCGACGGCATCGGTGGAACGCTCCTGTTTCCATTCTTCGCGCTTTATATCACCCAAAAATTCCAGGTTGGAATGACGCAGGCAGGTCTGCTGCTGGGATTGTCCTCGTTTTTTGGATTGGTGGGAAGCACGATAGGCGGTGCGCTAACGGATAAATTTGGCCGCCGGATCCTGATCATCACTGGCCTGGTCTTCAGCGCCCTCAGCACACTGGCATTCGGTTTGGTGAACGACCTAAGCCTGATCATCCCGGTGATCGTCATCGTCGGGCTGCTGTCCAACTTTTCCAATCCGGCACATAACGCCATGATCGCAGACATCCTGCCTGAGGAAAAAAGACAAGAGGGATTCGGCATTCTGCGGGTGGTCCACAATATCTCCTGGATCATCGGACCAACGATTGGCGGCCTGGTAGCGGCGCGTTCATTTTTTGCACTATTTGTGATCGATGCGGTTATCAGCTGTATCGTGGCTGTGATATTCTACAGATTAATACCGGAAACTAAACCAACCGCGCCCGCAGGAAGCAAGCCTGAGGGCATGCTTGACACATTCTCGGGTTATTCGATCGTCCTGAAAGACTTGCCTTTCATGGGATTCATGTTCGCCTCGATCCTGATGATGATGGTCTACCTACAGATGTACAACACCCTTTCCGTTTTCCTGCGCAATGAACACGGGGTCGATGCACAAGGATACGGATTCCTGCTGACCGTCAGCGCCATCATGGTCGTTCTATTTCAATTTTGGGTGTCCAGGCAGATTAAAACCAGACCCCCTTTCCTGATGATGGCACTGGGTGGCTTCTTCTACATCATAGGGTTTGGGATGTTCGGATTCGTGGCCGCTTACACGTTGTTCATAACAGCTCTCATTGTTATCACTATCGGCGAGATGATCGTCATGCCGACCAGCCAGGCGCTGGCAGCTAACTTCGCACCCGAGGATATGCGCGGCCGCTATATGGCGATCTTCCAGCTCTCGTGGTCCATACCGGCAACGATCGGTCCGGGGGCAGCCGGATATATCCTGGACAACTTCAACCCCAACCTGCTTTGGTACGTTGGTGGGTTGATCTGCGGCCTATCTGTCCTCGGCTTTTATGCGCTGCATATGCGCCTTGGCAGGCAGAAACGCTTTACAAATAAAATCGAGGCGCCTCCTCAAGACGAACTTGCCCAGATGGAAATAGCCGCCTAGAATATCCATGCCGCCGGTGCACACCGATCTTTGCCTGCCCTGGTATTGGGAACCCGTATTGATTTCGTCCGGGATGTCAGTGGTCGGTCTCCAAGTGTTACAACAAAAAAAACAAGCGGTGAATATCACCGCTTGTTCTGATATAAAGAAAAAATATTTGTCTGCGTTTCGGAGATGGATCTGAAAGGTTATTGATCCTGTAGCTCTGCTGCTCTGAGCGTATTTTTCATCAGCATGGCAATGGTCATCGGCCCGACACCACCCGGGACGGGTGTGATGCAACCTGCAACCTCTTTAGCCTCCGCAAAGTTAACATCCCCGACCAGGCGCTGGCCGCTTTTCTTGGTGGCATCCGGGACCGCGTTGATGCCAACATCGATAACCGCCGCGCCGGGTTTGATCCAATCCCCGCGCACCATTTCGGTCTTCCCGATGGCAGCGATCAAGATATCCGCCTGCCTGACCGTTCCAGGCAGATCCCGTGTCCGTGAATGGCAAACAGTAACCGTGGCATTTTTACCGATCAACAACAAGGCTGCCGGCATGCCCACGATGTTCGAGCGGCCCAGGACGACCGCATTGGAGCCTTCGATCTTGACACCGGATTGTTCGAGTAGATAGATACAGCCATAGGGAGTGCACGGAACGAAGAGAGGTTCACGACCTTTTTGGGCTAACCGCCCGATATTGATCGGTGAAAATCCATCCACATCCTTTTCAATATTTATGAGTTGAAGAACCCTCTCCTCGTTCAGGTGACCGGGCAAGGGTAATTGAACCAGGATGCCGTGTATTTTTTTGCTGCGGTTCAATTTCTTGATCAACTTTTCAAGCTCATCCTGGCTGATATCCGCCGGGAGGTGCTCGCTGATGGATCCCATCCCCAATTCCATGCAAGCCTTCCCCTTGGAGGATACATACGCAGCCGAATCCGGCCTATCTCCGACCAGGACTGTGGCAAGCGTCGGTTTCGGTTTGCCGGCCGCGGTCCGTTTGGCTACCTCGCCGGCAACGCCATCCCTTACCTGCTGGGCGATTAATTTCCCATCGATCAATTGAGCGGTCATGTTGGCTCCTCTGTGAAAGAATGCACAAAAATTATACCCATACCCCCCTGCTCACAGAAGTGACACTTATCCCGAATTACGAATTACGCCCCTCAATATTTTCCCTTCGGATGCCATAACGATCACATCGTCAAGCTCATTCCAACGTGGAGTTGGCGAGCAGGCTGAGATGCGCAAATTGTTACCAGAACAGCCTTCCACCTGCCAGCCGCTATCACCAAATTTCGAAACCGATTCCCACAAGGCTTGAACTTCTCGACCGACAAACTGTGAACGGTACGTTTGTGCGGATTCATCCAATACCTGCCTTAAGCGCTCCCCTCGTTGTTTCTTGATCCCAGTTGATATTTGACCGTGCATCCGCGCGGCTGCAGTGCCCGGGCGGAGGGAATATGTGAATACATGACCACCTGCAAAGTTCATTTCGCGAACAAAATCGAGGCTCTCATCAAATTCCGACTCCTTCTCACCCGGGAAACCGGCAATGATGTCGGTGGTGATGGCAACCTCGGGAATGATCTGCCTGGCGGAATAAACCAGGTTTCGAAAAGCCTTAGGGCCGGTCTTGCGGGCCATACGTTTGAGGGTCGACCTGCATCCGCTTTGAAGCGGCAAGTGCAGGTGCGGCATGAGACGCCTGTCCTCCCAAAGAGCTAGAAAGTCTTCATCGAGATCCCATGGCTCGAGAGAGGAAAGCCTTATCCGAGGCGCATCTGTCTCCTGAAGGATCATGCGAATCAAATTTCGAAGTCGTGAATTGATATCGTAACCCCAGGATCCCAGGTGAACTCCGGTCAGGACGATTTCGCGGGCACCGCCGCTCAGTGCGGCTTTGATGTCCTGGATGATCGCGGGCTCCGACCGACTGAGGCTCCCGCCTCGAGCAATGGTTGTTACGCAAAATGTACAATGGTTATCACAACCATCCTGGACCTTGATAAAGGCTCGCGTTCGATGATGCAGCCCGGGCAAAGGTTCGCGGGCAAGCGGTTCAAGGTTATAAATTTCGTCGGGAAGATTTAAAAAATCTGCGACGAGCTGGTTTTTCTGGTTGTTCGGTACCACCCGGACTACATTGGGAAGTGCACAGGCTTCTTCATGATTAAGCGTCGCCCAGCATCCCGTTGAAACAATTTGAGCGACACCCGCCCTTGCAATCTGGCGGATGGCGGCACGGGAATCTGATACAGCAGCATTTGTGACCGCACACGTATTGACCACCGCCACGTCCGCGTGGTGAGGTTCAGCGAGGATCTCGTGCCCGGCTGTGCGAAACCTGCCTGCGATCGACTCAATCTCGCTCTGATTGAGCCGGCAGCCAATTGAATCCAAATAAACTTTCACGGCTGAAGAGCTACAAAATTATCGAAGATGACGTCCACGCCGGGTTCGGAAAAGCTGCCTGCCATGAGACCGATATCACCCGAAGCAAGGGTTTGATCATGAACGGTTACAGCTTCGAAGCCATTTACATACATCGCCAACTGATCCGCCTGGCAATCCGCGCGCAAATGGTTCACGGTCATCCCCTGTAAAATTCTCTCGCTGAATTGCAACTCGGTTTGACCCAGGAGAACAGCGTTACCAAGGTTGAACAATCCTATTCCATAATAACCATCACTGGTAACCATGAAAAAATAATAATTGCCCTCTGACAACCTGCAGATCAAACCAATGCGATTCTCATCCGGCCCGCCGAGCTTGCCGACATCCACTTCCAGCCTGACATTATCGAACGACAACCCGGGCGTTGTCCAGAAATTAGTATCGAGCGCGTTTACCAGGATTCGATAGCCGCCCCCATCATAGTCCATGACCCCTTCTCCGGCCTGCATCCGGTCCCAGCCTGTTGTCGGTGACGAGAAGTCGTCCTGGAACAGAATGGCACCGGAGGGAATCTCTGCAACCGCCTGGGCAGGGGTCGGCAATGTTAAACCATCGATATCAAACGGCAGATTTGCACATGCCGTGGTTAAGATGACAATCCAGGTAACGATCAAAAGCTGCGGTTTCATTCTCAAATTCTATCATGCAGCTTATTGGAAATATTGCTGGATGAGATGGTCTGCATAGGCAGCGAGGGTTGGATCCCGACTGCCATCTCTCACGAGGATCAATTCGTTAAAAGCATCTGAGGATCTTCCCACCGCCAGATAGGTCATGGCCCGATGCAAATGAGCAGAGAAATTTAATGGATCGAATTTGATCGCCTCATCCAGACTTTGTTCGGCAAGCGTGTATCTTCCCGACGAATAATATGACCAACCCAAGGCATCAAGCATTTGAGGATCGCCTGGTTTAAGTTCAACAGCTTTAACAGCAGCAGGAATTCCGATGTCCTCGATATGGACTGAATTTTCCGCGCAAAATACGGCGAGCAATCGCAGATAAGTTGGATCCCGGGGCGCCAATTCCGCAGCACGCTGGTAGTCCACCAAGGCAGCTGCCAGATCTCCCTGCAAATAATGTGATTCTCCGACGGCAACTTGCCAGGCTGGATTCGAAGGCTCAAGTTCGGCAGCAATCTGCTCCTCCGCCAGCGCCCTGTCAAATTCCTGAACTCGTTTCCAATATCGGCCGCGCAGCCCGCGCACAACAGGAGAGGTCGGATCCAAATCCAGGGCGTGTTCCAGGTCAGACAATCCATCCTTGCCGAGCTGACCTTGCGCCTCTCCCAACCAGGCCCAAGCTTCAGCATGCGACGGATCTAGTTGGACCGCCTGTTCAAATGCGTCGTGCGCCAGATACCATTCGTTGACCAGTCCCAGGCCGCGGCCAATGATCAACAAGGCCTCGGAGCGGTCCGGTTCGAGGCCTGCCAGTTGAATCGTCGTTCGCAGTGTTTCGAC
>MGNL01000020.1:6571-18953 GCA_001796785.1 Chloroflexi bacterium RBG_16_51_16
CTTATCAAGGGCTGTATTTGGATCGGTAAGGAGGGAGAGAAGTGCCAGACGGAAATGGGACTCCGCATCCGCGCTTCCCGAGGCGATCCAACGATCAAGCGCATCCCGCTCTGATGAATAATCACCAAGCATCCGATAGGCTCTAGCGATGTGTAAGTAGAGTTCGATGTGATTCGGATATTCTTCAAGACCTCTTTTCCAAGTCTCCAAAGCATTTTTGACCTGTGACTTTGTGAGGTAAATCTCACCGAGTAAAGTCCATCCCACGGGAGTTAGCGCATGAGCCATGCGGACCGCGTCGAGCCTGGTAAAAGATTTGTCGAAATCATTCGCATAAAACCAGGCGACGCCTGCCTGCTCCCAAACATCCAACCTCCACGGCATTTTCATGGCTGCCGAGTCAAAGTGATCAGCCGCCTGAGCAAAGGCACCAGACTGAAATTCGATTTCCGCCAACTTGAGATCTGCACCAATGGAACCAAGGACTGGGAGTATTACAACTAATAGAATCCCGCCTACGACTAATAATGGTTGAAATTTACGAATCAGCCCTGACATTCAATTATTATAGCCGGGCGAGCTAGACGCCTAATGGCTTGGAAATGAGGGGTAATAATTAGGGTGTTTTTGACCACCATCATCCCACTCCCTCCCATACCATCTACACGAACAGGCAGTATAATCTCGAAGGACTACTTACTCCAACAAGCCTGCCCATGCTTGATTTAATTTCGCGTCTCACCGAATATCCAGGTAATTTTGCCTACTACCTCGTTCTGATCATTTCCATAGCAGGTGGGTTGTATCTTTCTTACCGGAAATGGCGATCCGACCAAAATCTTCAAGCACGACGGGCCATGTTTGGCTTGATCATGCTACTGGCCGGTCTCTTGATACTCATGCTCGCTACCGGTTTCCAGAGTTCTCAAACCCAAGGGGCGCTCACCCGACTGCCACCGCTCGATCGGGCTTTCATACTATATAGCATCATATGGATCATATGGTTATGGGCTTTTCCAAACCAAAGCGGTATTGCGGATCTAGCCATGATCCTTTTCAGCCTGATGCTACTTTCGGCAGGCATTTTGAACGTGTTCCTGCGGAGCGTACAATTAAATACGTCCGATTTCAATAATTCAACAAATGATATCCTCTGGCAAGCCGCCAGCATCCTCAGCATCCTGTTTGGAATTTTCATTCTCGTTGTCCGCAAACCAGGCGGTTTCATTTACGGGATCTGCATGCTAGGGTTGTTACTCCTGGGACACACAGCGCATCTGATCGTCCAACCCGAGGGGAACTTCTCGGGAATTTACAGGTTATTTCAACTCTCCGCCTTCACCATACTTCTGATCCTCCCAATGAGTTTCAGTCAACCAGCTATTGAACAGGTCGATGCGGAAAATGTCGAGTCAAATGTTGAATTGAAAGAACGTCCCGCGGTCAAACCAATAAAAAAATCCAAACTAAAAGCAACGGATGGTAGATCCATCCTGACCGAGCGCAGGAGATATAGCACAGATCCCAAGACGTTTACAACCATGCTCGCACTTGCCTCAGAGACCAATCCTGCAGGGATCAGCCAGGAGGTTCCGCGTGCAGTCGGTCAGGCAATGCTGGCTGATCTATGCTTTCTTTTACTGCTTCCAGAGAATAAAAACCAGCTGACCATCGCGGCAGGTTACGACCTGATCCGGGAGGAAATCCTGGAGAGCGGGACACTGAACAAATCTGCAATCCCCATGCTCAGCAACGCCATCCAACGCGGCAGACCTCTGCGCCTGCCAGCAGAAAGCACTTCCGTCGATCTTAAAGGACTGGGGGATCTTCTGGGTTTGAAAAATGCAGGCCACTTAATGAGTGTGCCCATCCAAAATACGAACAAGGTCGTAATCGGAGGTCTGCTACTCTTATCCCCCTACTCAGACCGGGTCTGGTCAGCAGATGACCAGACATTCCTCACGCATATTGCAACCGGTTTGGTTCCCATCTTACAACGAGCTCAACAGGCAACTCCCTCGGTCGAAAATACGGATGCGGTCGTGGAGCTAGAACACCAAAACCAGGAACTCACCAATGAGCTGGAATCTTTGCGCACGAAGGTGCTAGAGACAGACAGCCATTCGCGTGATTTTTCAGCCGTGATGATCGCCCAACAAAAAACACAGCAAGAGCTGGATGATCTCCGTAAGGAAAACCTTGAACTGCAGGCAAAAGCCCGCCAGCTTCCCTTGATGCAAAACCAATTAGGCGAAGAGCTCAATGCCGCGCTTAAGGAAAATACACAATTAAAGAACCAGCTAGCGTCGCTCGACCATATTAGTCTTGAACCCGGACCAATTAATCGCGGCGAACGAAATAAAGAGCAAACCGAAGTGATCGCCTCCCTAGCACAGGAGTTACGCCAGCCGATGTCGTCAGCAGTCGGTTACACAGACCTGCTGCTGGGAGAATCGGTCGGGATCCTGGGTGCATTACAGCGAAAATTCGTTGAGCGAATCAAAGGTTCTATTGAAAAGATCAACAAGCTCCTGGATGACATGATCCAGGTTACGACGCTGGAAGTGGATCTGGTCGATCTCAAGACTGAACCCGTCGATCTAAACCAGATCATCGACAACGCGATGTCCTATACCGCCACTCAGGTGAGGGAAAAGAATATTTCCATGCACCTCGACCTGCCGAAAAAAGTGGCTCCTGTATACGCTGACCGGGAAGCCCTGCAACAGATCCTGATCCATCTTCTACAAAACGCCGGATCAGCGTCAGCTGAAGAAGGTACGATCACATTAACGGTAAAAACCCAGCAGGAAAACGGTCAGGAGCAAGTATTAATTCAAGTGACTGACTCCGGTGGAGGCATTCCGGCTGAAGAGCTGCCGCGTGTGTTCACCCGCCTGTACCGGGCTGACAACGTATTAATCCAGGGAGTAGGTGACACCGGCGTTGGATTATCCATTGCCCGAACGCTGACCGAAGCGCAGAATGGCCGAATATGGGTGGACAGCGAGCCCGGTGTTGGCTCAACCTTTAGCGTATCATTACCGGTAACCGTACAACCTGAAAGCAAGCCAGCAAAAGCCAGGGGTGCAAGATGAATCAAACTCTTCGCGATCTTGGAACCGCAATATTCATCGCAGTTGTCGCTGCCGGCCTCGTACTAGGGGCGTTGGCGCTATCCCGCTCTGAAGGAGGAGGAATCCAACAGATAAAGCCATCCGAAAGCGTCCTCACCGCCAACCTGCTAGTAACCCTCACTCAGCCATCACCCATATCAACGCCGACCTTCACTCTTGGATATACACTCACCAACTCTTATTTCCAACCCACCACAGCCTATCAAGCAGCGACACAAGCTTATTCGACCCGGACTTATTCATCTGGAAACTGCGGCTCAACCTTTGGCTGGGTTGATTCATACATTGTTCAACCCGGTGACACGCTCTACCAAGTTGCTTCAATGCACTATACGACTGTTTCCGCCATGCAAAAAGCAAATTGCCTTGGCACGAGTACGAACATCTACACGGGGAACCGATTATGGGTCCCTTACCTTGCCACCAGAACACCAGAATATTATCTAACCTATTCTCCATACCCGACCGAACCTTTTACAGAGACTGTGCTGCCATTCACAGAGACATCCCTTCCATTTACAGTAACGCCAGTTGGAACCCAGTCTCCAGTTCCCTGATAGAGCTTAGTTTAGATCCAGGCTATGAAGACCCGTAATCGCCTACCATTTCTGGTTGGAGTAATTCAGGTCTGCCTATTAATTTCCTGTTCTCCAGTGAGGGGCAATTCAACAGATCTACCCTTCATCCTTGTTACAACCGCACCGAACGCATCCCCAACACCCACTCCTTTTCAGCCTTCGTTCACAACTCCCACCCAGATCGAATCTGAATTCATCCTTCCTACTGAAACCCCCTCACCTTTACCGACCCAACCGATCGCACCAACGGCAACCGTTGACCTGGCAACCCTATTTCCGACCTCCGCGGCGCCTCCTCCGGTTGATCCTGGATTACAACCCGAAGCACTCTCACCGTTAACCGACCAGGAAACAATCAATATTTTATTGATCGGCTCCGATCAACGGTCGGGATTATCCTATCGGACGGACACCCTTGTCATCGCGATCATGTGGCCAAGCGAGGGGCAGGTCTCGCTCATATCCATTCCGCGTGACCTATGGATCTATATTCCAACGGTCGGGATGCAGCGCATCAACACCGCGTATCAGAGCGGAGAGATCAACAGCTATCAAGGAGGAGGACCAGGGCTACTCAAAGATGCGATCCAATATAACCTTGGCATACGGATCGACCATACCGCCATGGTCGACTTCGATGGCTTTAGACGGATCGTGGACACCCTGGGTGGGATCGACCTGCCGGTCTCGTGTGCGTATACGGACTGGCGGCTCATCGATCCGTCCTTCGACCCTTACGACGAAAATAATTGGTGGCTATATTCGGTAGGACCGGGTCAGATTCACATGGATGGCGACCTGGCCCTGTGGTATGCGCGTTCACGATCGAAGTCGAGCGATTTTGATCGAGGCCGGCGCCAACAGGAGGTTCTGCGTGCGATCTTCACCAAAGCGCTGCAGACTGAAACTTTCAGCAAGATCCCGCAGCTCTACCTGGATTTGTCACAGACGGTTGTCACCGACCTGGGGCTGAACGACCTGATCCACATGGCACCCTACGCACTGAAATTGTCCAATGCAGACATTCGAGGTTATTACATCCGACCGCCGTATGTCAGCGCCTGGACGACTCCTGGCGGTGCGTCGGTCCAGCTCCCCAATGAAGCCTCTCTCACCCAATTGCTGGCTGAAGCGACAACTTTTTCGCCACGAGTGATCGAACGGGAGGCTATCCAAGTGGAGGTACAGAACGGCAGCCAGGTCGAAGCTCTGGATACCCTGGCAGCTTTTCGTCTGAATTACGCAGGATACCAAACCAGACTCGCCCCGGCAGATAGAAGAGATTACCTTTCTTCGGTAGTCATTGACCACACACCTGGACAGGATGCCGCAAAACGGGCAGCCATCCTCTTAACCCTGGGTTTGAATTCAGCAGACCAGATTTCTCTGCCGGATAGCTCAAGTACCATTTCATACCGGGTAATCCTTGGTGCAGACTATGATTCGTGCTTCAAGCCCGAAGAAATCCCTCATTAATTTTTGGTTATTGACTTTCTTAATAATATTAGTTAAACTATACGCATAAACTATGCGCTAATCTAGAAACAACCAGATTCGGACACTTGGATTGACAAAATATTTAAATTTGTTCAATTAATCATCTTTATTAGATGTCTACATCATCTCCGTCAGCTCATTTAACCTCAAAAACAACACTTCTACCCGCGATCAACGCCTGGGAAATCTATCTTTATGATCAAGGCAGATCACCGAATACCGTCAAGGCGTTCCTCTCCGATGTGCGCTTGCTTGCTCAATTCATTGCTCCAGATCGGAACCTGGAATCCATAACAACTGAAGACTTGAATAACTTTTTCCATTGGATGGAAAATGAACGCGCCGTTCCATGCAGTCCCAAGACCCTGGCGCGCCGCATCACATCCACAAAATCTTTTTTTCGCTGGCTAAATCAGTACGGAGTTCTGCTTATAGATCCTGCAGAGAAAGTCCTGCAACGCTCAGCCATAAGTCCCCTACCTCAGGTGCTCACGGAAAACGAATACCAGGCTGCGCTCCTGGCTGCAGACCGTCACCGCCGCGGCGGCAAGCCGGATGCACGACCTTATACCCTATTGAACCTGCTATTGACGACCGGTGTGAAGAAGAGCGAATGCCTTGGAATCCACATCAATCATTTTGACTTGGATTCGAAGAACGGACCGATCGTGTTCATACGCTATGCCAGTCCAGCCAACCGCTACAAGGAACGGAAGCTCGAGCTGGATGAGGATTGGATCCCCGCTTACCGGGAATACATGGATCAATACAAACCCGTCGATCAACTGTTTCCGTGGTCACCGCGCCGGTTGGAATATCTCCTGGAGGATATTGGCGAGGAAGCGGGACTCGATAAACATCTTTCCTTTGATATCTGCCGGTGGACTAGCGCACTTCGTGATTATCAGTCAGGAATTGATCAGGATAAAATTAGGCAGAAATTGGGTGTCTCGAAGATCCAATGGCGGGAGATCCATCAAAAACTACGCCAATTGAACGGCGAATTATAAACTTTCGATTATCCGGTTCCCTGTTCCAATTTAAGAACAACCGCAGATTGTGAATCGGGATGTAATCTGAAGGGATGGCCAATCCTATAACCTGGCACCCAGATGATTTGATCGCCCATACACACCAATGGCCAATCTGCCCGAGCCCTGGAAGGCATTTTCTCATTGACCATAAAATCTGAGAGTTTCTGCGTACCTTCGGCCATTCCAAGCGGTTGAAACCGATCTCCATCCCTGCGTGTGCGAAGTTCCAAACTGCCTGTCAAACTATCTTTATCAAGCCATGCGATGAACTGATCCTCAAGCTGGAATTCCTTGTGTTTCAATTCCTGGGAGATCCCGCTAAGCTCACAAGTTAGATTCCAATTGCCGGGGAGGTCCAACGATCCGGGCATCCGGAGCGGTCTGGCTCCGATTCCGCGTTCCAGCTGGGGCCATTGGAATGTAGGCAGATTGTCTGCATTTGTTGAAAGATAATATTTCCCCTGTTCCTTAACGAGGATGAAACCGCCGGTTAATGTAATCCATTTGCTTTCCCCTTGGCCAATCTTCTTTGAGCGGCTCATTTGAACAATAAAATCCGCAGCCGACTTGAGCACATCAAATTCCAGGTCGATCTGGTGATCCAACAGACGGATCGAATGTCGAAGGAGGTTACGGGTGATTCCCGCGGATTGTGATTCCAACCGAACCGGATCAAATTCGATCGTACATTCATCGCGGTTCACTACGCAGTCTTTGAATATATTTTCGATCAAACTTTCAATGATCTTTTCGTCTTCCTCAAGTACTGCGGTTGACCGCCAGAGGACTCTACGGATACCCGGGTTGTAGGTTTCGAGATGCGGAATTAACTCGTGGCGGATCTTGTTTCGAAGATAATCCATTGTCTCATTCGATCTATCGTAGACTGGCTGCAATCCACGGCTCTGACAATACGATACCGTCTCATCCCGCCAAATATCGAGAAGTGGGCGAACAACTGGAATCGTTGCGTCATATTGCCGCAAAACTGTTCTGTAGTGCATTCCTCTCAATCCCGATAACCCGGAACCGCGGAGGAAATGCATGACCATGGTTTCAACCTGATCATCAGCGGTATGACCCACAGCGACCGCCTGGGCGCCCTGTTCGCGGGCCAGACTCAAAAGAAAAGAATAGCGGCTGTTGCGGGCTGCCTCTTCAATAGACTGATGTTTTTTTTCTGCGATGGAACGCACATCCGCATTACCAACCTCGAAGCGAACACCTTGCGACCTGACCTTAGCCTCCACGGCGACTGCATCTTGACTTGACTCAGGCCGTAAGTGATGGTCAAAATGGGCAGCGATCAGCGGGTATCCCGACCTTACAAGACTATCCAATAAACAAAGGCTGTCTGGACCACCAGAAACCCCAACAACGATGGTCCTATCCATGGCAAGCCCGCATCGCTCACGCAGGTTGATTGCAAGAGAATTAAGCACAAAATCCATTAGAGAAGATCGTTTTATGTCGAAGAATAAATTTAAGCCCAATCCAAATTACCGGAAGAATTCCTGTATCAGTCCGACTGATAAAGCTCAACCAGTACTCCCCCGGTCGATTCCGGGTGTACGAAAGCATACTGCCTGCCCCCCTGACCGATGCGAGGCTGTTCATTAATCAGCCTGATCCCAGCCTGTTTTAATCTTGAAATAATTCCCATGAGATCATCCACTTCCAGGCAAAGGTGATGTATGCCCGGTCCGCGCTTCGCCAGATATTTGGCGATCCCACTGTCCTGGCCGGTCGGTTTAACCAATTCCAAGTCTGACTCACCAACAGGCAAGAAGGCAACCGTAGATGCTTCGGAAGGAATTTCGATACTTTCCTTGAAGTTCATGCCTAAAGTATCGCGCCAGAACCTGAGGGCTTTATCCATATCTTCCACAACAACAGCAACATGGTTAATTTTTTTTATGCTCGACATAACTTATTCGCTTTCCAGCAAATCCATATAGGCACCTTCGACCAGATCTTCCGGGTTTATTTCTAATTTTGCCATCAACGCCTCAGCCACCAACCTGCCCTGATCATCGTTCTGCCCCTCCCCAAGGACAACTTCCAATTCGACGAATTGACCCAAACCGCTCACCGTATCCAAATGGATCCGCGTTTGATCCACCTTATACAAGTAACGGGTTTTTCTAACGACACCGCGTACTCCCAAAGCCATCGAAAGCAAATCGAGCATAACCCCAGGATTGTCAATTTGGCAGATGTGGTACTCCGAACGTTTCGGTCCGTTCTGATCCGGCCGTTCGTAAAATATCAGCTGGGCTCGATCTGGTGCGAGCACACGCATCTTTAAACGACCGCGGCTTGAATTAAAAAATGTATCCGATTGAATGATCGTTTCTACGGGCGCCTCAGAGATCGACTCTGCCCGTTCACGTACAGAATCAAAATCACGCACTTTAGCCTTTATTTCGATATTTACAGGCATAAATTCCAACAATGTTCCATCAATGGCCACATCATTCAACAATCCTTATAGAAAGCGATTATGGCTTTCTTCTCCTAAGATGGGGAATTGGCCGGGTTGTCCGCTCTCTTCGCAACCTTAATTTTTGAGGCCTCGAACCTGGAATCTTCTCAATCATTCCCCTGGCTTCAAGATCTAATTTAACCGTGGTCGTATACCAGGAGACAGAGCCGCCTTGAAGTTTGCCAGAGAGTTTATGCTCACAAGCCATCATTAACTCAGTGAAGGTAATTTCACCGTAATCTCGCACAATGCTGAGGATGGCATTGCGAACGAGATCATACCTGGCCTTGCTAATATTGACGCCTTTGAGGCCCTGCGGGTGTTGAGTCAGGATTTTTTCATCCATAGAAATCCTTTTCGGCTGATGCGTCTATTGAGAGGAAACACATCAGACGGACGTACCCAAGGATGAAGAGTCAATTCGAAGGAAGGACAATATACCTCGATTTTTGCCCACCAAACCATCCCACGAACAGGTGATAAAGAGCGAACAGCTCCAGGGCGAATGGCAGGTAACCCCCATAACCAAGCAGCGGCATCTCAAAAAGGTGAAACGCATCTCCCCAGGCAACCTGATAGGTCCATTTTGGGTAGGAATAATAATTCCACATTTCCCAGAAGAAGGCTGTCATAAGGACACCCAGCCACAGAGCAAAGATGGGACGCCAGTCACCTTGGCTGGTGGATTCGGTAAGCGATTTGTTCCCGAGCCAAATATTGACTGGTTCAATTATAAAAAAAACTGAAATCCATACGAAGGGAAAGAACACCTGCGGCCAAACCATTAATAAGATAAGCATGATCCAACCGAGGGTGAAAAACCCCATCGTTACCGGTTTGTCAGGGCGGATAACCAGACCATGACCGCGAGCGTTGGGGATTTGTTTAGGATTATGACGGAAAATAAATGTGCTCCCAACCAGTTCAGCAGTACCAAACACCGCCGGCATCACGGTGGTGAAACTCAAAGTGGTCCAGAAAACGTATTCCAAGCTTGAAAATTGTTCAGCACCGATATAAATCCAGTTCTGTGTCCTGAGATTTAAACCTTCGAACAACCACCACACCGGCGCAGAGAGAAGGAACAGTCCAACGTATTTCCACTGGCTTCTAGTCAGAAGAGAGGTAGCGGTCCGGGCAAAAACGACGCCATCGATGGCAAGGCAGTAGCCCAACCATAACGGGAAAAATCCCCAATGCGTGCGCATACCGGGCAATGCCCAATTAAGAATCCAAAACACGGCGACCAGGATCAATCCCAGCCAGCCGTGTACTGGAAAATACAATCTACCCTTGGATTTAGTGGCTACGTCAGCGCCCGGAAGCACTCCCCTAGTTTACACTAAGATTTCCGACGAGCCTGCTAAAGCCACGCATGAGCGCATGACCAAAATCCGCGTTGAGGAACTGATTCGGACACGAACCAGGGATGACCGCGATCCCATTTGCCTTGCACAGATCCACTGCCTGCTGAGAAACGCTCGTTACGCTGCCCAGCAAGCCGGGCTTGGTACCCAGGGCACAATGCATCCAAATGTGCTTGATCCCCAGGTCCACACATTGCTGAACGATCTGATCGGTCACCAGAGGACTTGCGAGGATGAATACACCATCGGGTCTATCCGGTATGGACTTTAGATCCGGGTAACAGGTTTGACCGTCGTAAGTATTTATATGAGGATTTACCGGAAAGACCTGATAGCCAGCATCCTTAAATTTCTTAAAATTAAGATTGCAGCCTGTTTCGCGTTTATCCGATACCCCCACAACCGCAATTTTTTTCTGACCGAGGAAATCCTTAACCAACTCGTCAATGGCAGCCATATCCACCTCCTTCTGTAACAGGCAACCTTGACGATTATATATTTGAGGTATTGAAGTACAAGATGACAAAAATCACATTAATCCCTGCGGTTGGTATTCCCCCCAAACGTCCCTTAATGTTTTGCAAATCTCTCCCAGGGTAACGTGGTTTTCGACACATTCGATAAAGAGTGGAATGAGATTTTCTTGGGTCCGCGCGGCAGCGGAAATTCTTTCACGCAATTCAGACACGCGCACCGGATCGCGTTTTTTCCTTAACGCTTCCAATTGACGCTTCTGGGAGTTCTCGATGGCAGGATCAACCTTCAGGCGCTCCAGGTCGATCGCTTCATCAACCTTAAATTCGTTAACCCCGACAACGACCTGTTCCCTGCGTTCGATCGCCTTCTGAGCCGCATATGCAGCATTTTGGATCTCCATTTGCATATAGCCGCGTTCCACAGCGATCAATGCACCACCCATCTCATCGATCCGATGGATGTATTCTGTCGCACCACGTTCAATCTCATCGGTCAGGTACTCGATCAGGTAAGAACCCGCCAGCGGATCAATGGAATCCGGCACACCCGATTCAAAAGCAATGATCTGCTGGGTACGCAATGCCAGGCGCACGGATTTTTCCGTGGGCAGCCATAAAGCTTCGTCCATGCTATTGGTATGCAGACTTTGAGTGCCGCCCATTACGGCTGCGAGTGCCTGCAAGGTGACCCGGACCGCATTATTCTCCGGCTGCTGGGCAGTTAGGGTTGAACCTGCCGTCTGCGTGTGAAACCGCAACTGACAGGATTCGGGTTTTCGCGCCATGAATCTTTCTTGCATGATCGCCGCCCATAAGCGCCGAGCCGCCCGAAACTTGGCAATTTCTTCCAGAAAATTATTATGCGCGTTGAAAAAGAATGAGAGCTGCGGAGCAAACTCATCTACATCCAATCCGGAATTAATGGCTGCCTGGACGTAAGCGATCCCATTCGCCAGCGTAAATGCAACTTCCTGGACGGCGGTAGCACCAGCCTCCCGGATGTGATAACCGCTAACCGAAATCGTATTCCATTTCGGTACATTATTGGCGCAGTATTCAAATATATCCGTGATCAAGCGCATGGAACTCTGAGGAGGAAAGATATAAGTGCCGCGGGCGATGTATTCCTTGAGGATGTCATTCTGAATTGTGCCGCGCAATTTTCCAGGTTCAATCCCCTGTTTCTTCGCCACGGCTATGTACATTGCCAAAAGGATGCCAGCCGGTGCGTTGATCGTCATCGAGGTGGAAACTTGATCAAGCGGGATCGCCTCCAATAATTGTTCCATATCCGCCAGGGAGGAAATGGAAACGCCCACCTTTCCGATCTCACCTGCTGCAATCGGATCGTCCGCATCGTAACCGATCTGAGTTGGCAGATCGAACGCGACAGATAATCCGGTCTGACCCTGGTCAAGCAGATAGCTGTAACGCCGGTTCGTTTCCCGGGCCGTTCCATATCCTGCATACTGCCGCATGGTCCACAAGCGGGAACGATACATTGTCGCCTGGACGCCCCGCGTAAAAGGATATTCTCCTGGAAAACCTAATTTTTCCGGGTAGGCCATATCAGATTGATCCGGAAAAGCAATCGGCGGCAACTCAATCCCCGAGCTGGTTTCGAATCTTTCCTTGCGTTGCTTGAATTTCTCAAGCGATTTCTTCAAGGTTTTAGTCTGCCAGGCAGTATAGGCTTCCTTTAGAGACATTAGCCAGCCTTTC
This sequence comes from Chloroflexi bacterium RBG_16_51_16, assembly GCA_001796785.1. Classification (GTDB taxonomy): domain Bacteria; phylum Chloroflexota; class Anaerolineae; order Anaerolineales; family Villigracilaceae; genus RBG-16-51-16. The sequence continues at coordinate 18,868 of MGNL01000020.1, forward strand.
CAAACTTTTCATTAATACATAGGTTTGATATTTGAATATCCGCCAAGTATAAATCCAAACAAAATCATGAAGAATTGGACTAATTT
>MGNL01000020.1:19030-19915 GCA_001796785.1 Chloroflexi bacterium RBG_16_51_16
GAGGATGTCATGAGACTCATCGGAACTATTGCGGCTGGGATCCTGATCTTCTTTGGTGTTCTGTTCATCTGGTCTGCATTTGGTGAAGTCCCTCAGCCGCAAAATATCCTTACAGGCATCATTACCGTACTGATAGGTTTTGGGTTGCTCTGGCTGGCGAGTCGAAAAAAAGGAACTGCGGGTACGGAGGGGCAGAATGTGTCCTTGAAAATCGACCTCCCGGCTTCTACCAAGATCGAAGAAATGAAATGCCGAAATTGCGGAGGCAACCTGAAAGCCGAGAATATCAAGATGCTAGCAGGTGCACCCACAGTGGAGTGTCCATTCTGCGGAACCACCTATCAACTGACAGAAGAACCGAAATGGTAGATTGATCAGGGTGCGAAATCCATTCCAAAATCTCAGGTACCGGCACAACAAAATATTGCTGAATTGAAGTTTTCACCGGGAGGGATCATGGTTAAAAGATTTCTGATCTACGGGTTTATTTTGCTGCTTACGCTCAGTTTTCCGCTGAGTGCAGCTGCCCAGGAATATTCTTTCAGCCTGGACAGGGAAGTCGTGCACGTGTTCTGGAATTCAGACGGGAGCATGGCACTTGACTATCTATTCGTATTCACTAATCAACCCGGTGCGCATGCAATCGATTATGTAGATGTCGGGCTCCCAAATGCAAATTATTCCTACGACAGCATCCAGGCTGACGTTAATGGTAATCCAATCTCCATCTCATCCGATTACCAGGGATCAGGCACAGGGGTGGCGGTCGCTCTGGGGAGTCAGGCGATCCCGGCTGGACAAAGGGGAAGTGTGCATGTTACTGTCGGCTCTATCAGCCAGGTCCTTCATCCGGACGATGAGGATGACACCTACACAAGCGGCGTA
>MGNL01000020.1:20056-32414 GCA_001796785.1 Chloroflexi bacterium RBG_16_51_16
CCGCAGACTGCCATCGATGCTGAAGGCCGGGTAACTTACACATGGTCATCAGCAAATGCCAGCGCGACCCGGGCTTATGAATTCGGGGCATCCTTTCCACGCGCTTATGTGCCTGCGGAGGCCGTGGTAACTCAACCCGCTTTCGATTTCACAAGTGTATTCAATTTCATCTTCAGCAACCTGGTTACGATCATCTGTTTTGGTTTTTTTGGTTTTATTTTCCTGATCGTTCCAGTTTTGAGCGCGATCGCAGGCCAGCGGCGCAAGCTCCAATACATGGCGCCAAAAATATCCATTGAAGGTCACGGCATAAAAAGAGGGCTGACCGCGGTCGAGTCTGCAATCTTAATGGAGCAAACCCTAGATAAAGTGATGACGATGATCCTCTTTGGGGTGATCAAAAAAGGTGCCGGAAAAGTGCTCGACCGGGATCCCCTTAACCTGGAAGTCACACAGCCCAAACCCGAAGGCTTGCAGGATTACGAAATCAAATTCCTAGATGCGTTCGAAACCAAAGATACCAAATCCCGCCGAAAAGAACTTCAAGACATGGTGATCGCCCTCATCAAGAGCGTATCGGAGAAGATGAAGGGATTCAGCCGGAACGAAACCATCGAATACTACAAACGCATCATGGAAACAGCCTGGCAGCAAGTGCAAGCGGCGCAAACACCCGAGATGCAGGCCGATTTCTTTGAAAGGAACCTTGAATGGACAATGCTGGATAAAGATTACGACGATCGCTCCCGACGGGTCTATCAAAATCCTGTCTATGTTCCAAACTGGTGGGGGAATTATGATCCGACCTATAGTTCCCGATCCATCGGCAGCGCCAAAACAGCTGCGCCTTCAGCATCCGCGCAACCCAGCGGCAGATCCCTACCCCAACTGCCAGGGGCAGACTTCGCCGGAACCGTGGTTGCCGGTGTGCAGACTTTCTCACAAAAAGTCATTGGGGATGTGTCCGAGTTCACGAGCAGGGTGACGAATGTGACCAACCCACCTCCCAAACCAACAGTACGGAGCGGCGGCTCCCGCAGCGGAGGCGGCTGCGCCTGTGCGTGTGCATGCGCCGGATGTGCCTGTGCCTGCGCCGGTGGCGGACGGTGAATCAAACAACCAGACAACCAGATTTTGCCGGTTTGCACCACTATGTTCACCAGAGTGGTGATGAGCGGAGTCGAATTCACTTGAGGATCGACCCGGACGGTTCCGGTGCATTGATCATCAATGCGAGCCGCATCCTGCACCTAAACCCAATGGCTGTGTTGATGGCATACTCCATGCTTGAGGGAGACACAGAAAAAGAAGCCTTAAGACTCATCCAGCATAATTTCCAAGTGGATAAAAAACTGGTTAGGGAAGACCTGGGGCAATTCCGCTTAAGGCTCACCGAATTAATAAGACCTGACGGCGCCTGTCCGATCCATGAGATGGATCTGGAGGCGCTGCCTCCATTCACATCCCCTCCTCACGCACCCTATCGAATGGACCTGGCAATCACCTATCGATGCAACAACGATTGTGCACATTGCTATAACGAGCGTGAAAGGTCTTATCCGGAATTAGCTGCCCATGAGTGGAAGAAAATATTAAAAGAATTGTGGCAGCTCGGTATCCCCCATATCATCTTCACGGGCGGTGAGCCAACCTTAAGAAACGATCTGCCTGAATTGATCACGCAGGCAGAATCCATTGGACAAATCACCGGTTTGAACACCAATGGACGAAGGCTATCGAACTCTGCGTACACAAATCTGTTGGTTGAGTCAGGATTGGATCATGTTCAGATCACCGTCGAATCAAGCAACGAAATTGTCCATGATCAGATGGTTAGGTCAAGCGGGGCTTTCAAACAAACCATTCAAGGATTGAAAAATGCGCTGGGCAGTAAATTATTCGTAATGACCAATACCACCATGCTGCGATCCAACCTGTCGACAATACCGGACACGCTGGATTTTCTTGCAGACCTGGGTGTGCCCACAGTGGGTTTGAATGCCTTGATCCATTCCGGAGCGGGCAGGAAGGTTGGAAACGGGTTGGAGGATGAAGAGCTTCAAGCTATTTTGGATGTAGCCGTGAAAAAGACAGAATCCCATGGTCAACGATTGGTCTGGTATACCCCCACACAATACTGCCGGTTTGATCCAACGCTCAGTAACCTGGGCGTCAAAGGCTGTACGGCTGCACTTTACAGCATGTGCATCGAATCGAACGGGGATGTCATCCCCTGTCAATCAACCTACCGCTCGCTGGGTAACTTTCAAACCACTCCGTGGGAAAACATTTGGAACCACCCATTATCCAGACAATTACGAGAGAGGCACAACCTGCCTGTCAAATGTAATGGATGTCCGATCGTCTCTGAATGCGGCGGAGGGTGCCCCTTAAAATTTGAAATCGAACCAGCCAGTTCAATGGAGTCCATGTCATGACCTCAGATGAATGGGTAAAAGAATTTCCAGGCGCGATCACCGTTTGCGATACGAGCGGTCGGATCCTGGAGATGAACGATCTGGCGGAAATAAACCTACAATCGGATGGCGGCCGAGAGTTGATCGGGAAAAATGCATTGGATTGCCATCCCGCTGAGGCCCGCGCAAAATTCGATAGCATGCTCAAAATGCGCTCGAAGAATATCTATACCATTGAGAAAAACGGGGTCAAGAAGTTAATTTACCAGGTTCCGTGGTACGCGAATGGAGAATATGCTGGATTCGTCGAGCTTGCGCTAGAAATTCCATTCGAGCTACCGCATTTCATCCGATCCTGAAGAAAGGTGATGGCATGAAAATTTTAAACCGTCTGGCAGATCGATATTCCAAGCTCCAGAACTTACCTGAAGGCGTTTACCATACTCAGGCGATGCTGGCTGATGAAAAACCGTATCGGATCCATCTGCGGCTGAGATCCGATGGAACAGGGCTCCTGATCCTCAACGCCTCAACGATCCTGCACCTCAATCCAACCGCGGCGGAGTATGCGTACCATTTTATAAAGGGATCCGAACCGGAACAAGCAGCCAAGGAGATCTCGTCGAGATACCGAGTGAGCAAGGGACTGGCGTTCGAGGACTACACGGACTTCGCGGATAAGGTCAAAACCCTGCTTTCGACCCCCGACCTGGACCCGGTATCATTTTTAGGCATGGAACGCGTCCCTCCCCATTCCACTCAGCTTGAAGCACCCCTGCGATTGGATTGTGCCCTAACTTATAAACTACCCGAGGATTCCAAGATTGAACATGCACCTGTAAAGAGAGTTTCCCGAGAGCTCTCGACAGACGAATGGAAAACGGTCATCGATAAAGCCTGGCAGGCAGGGATACCGCATATCGTCTTTACGGGTGGAGAGCCTACCCTGCGCAGCGACCTACCTGCGTTGATCGCACATTGTGAGAAGAATGGGCAGGTATGCGGTCTACTGACCGAAGGGTTGAAGCTGGTCGAACCTGCCTACCTGAATGAGCTGCTGCAAACAGGACTTGACCACATTCTCTTCATCCTTCAGCCGGAAGTGGATCCCTCCTGGAAAGCCCTGGAGACAATACTCGCACAGGATATATTTACCGCCGTACACTGCACGATTAACAAACAGTCCGTCTCGCATGCTGATAAAACGGTCGAACGATTAGCAGAGATGGGAGTGAGGTATTTATCACTCAGCTTGATGGATAATTCCCTAACAGCCGAATTTGAATCCCTGCGGAACAAGGCAGCCAGCCTAGAAATGCAATTGGTTTTTGACCTTCCCGTTCCCTACTCCTCCTCCAATCCCGTCACGATGGAGACAAAGGAAGATTCGGTAAACTCGGGAGCTGGCAAGACGTGGTTATACATTGAACCAGATGGCGACGTTCTGCCTGCGCAAGGCTCGTCAGGCAGAATCCTTGGGAATATCCTGTCAGATGCATGGGAAAAGATTTATAAGCCTTAGCCAAACATTTACTACAATAAGATCTAGATGAATAGCTTAAAAGACAAGCGCAGTGATGCCCCTGTGCTAAGGGCGAGTCGGCTCTTCAAAGAGGGTTTTAATTGTTCTCAGGCAGTGTTCTGCTCATTGGTCGATGAAGATCTAATTTCCCATGAGCTCGCTCTGAAGCTCACCTCACCTTTCGGTGGAGGCATAGCCCGGCAGGGAGGAGTTTGCGGCGCGCTCAGCGGGGCGTTAATGTTCCTCGGGTTGCACCTGGGCAATGTCGAACCAGCAGGCAAGGAGAATACTTACTCTTTAGCCGGGAAGTTCATAGACGAATTCAAGGGAACCCATGGTTCAATCCTTTGCAATGAGTTATTGGGGGTGGATATTTCAACCCAAGAGGGAATCACAAAAGCGCGTGAGAGTCAGATCTTCGATAAAATCTGCCCACTCCTCGTCATGCAAACGACCGAAGCGATATTGGATTTCGTGGAGAAAATCCGTGCTCCAACGGTCGTTCAAACTAAACCAAATATAACAAGCGAAAATTGAAATTACCGATCCTTTAAGAGTTAACGAAAGCGGATATGGTATCCTCTTTTCCATAGTGTCCGAATCCCCTTTTATTGTACCCATTCCAAATAGTTATTGGGTTCATTCCGGAACCCTCCTTGCAGGGGAATATCCAGGAAGCAGGGATGATGAGAGCTCGATGGATCGAATGACAAATTTTATCAAGAGCGGGATAGACACATTTATCGATCTTACCCAAGATGGGGAACTGCCTTCGTATTCGGATTTACTCCAAGAACATGCAAGGGGAAATAATATCGATGTGACATATACCCGATTACCCATTGTCGATTTCGGCCTACCATCCTTCAAGCAGATGACCATGATCCTTGATAAAGTGGATCGATCACTCGAAAGTGGGAAAAAAGTATATGTCCATTGCTGGGGAGGAGTTGGACGCACCGGCACCGTTATCGGATGTTACCTCGTGAGGCACGGAGCCAAGCCCCTGGATGCCCTCGATCAGTTATCAGCTTGGTGGCAATCCATTCCCAAAAGAATATTTCACCCCCGTACCCCGGAAACCGATGAGCAGATCCAATTTGTTTTAAACTGGAAGGAAAACAGCTGAAGCCGTGGATTGGCATGCGCGTTACCTCCAGCAGGCTGGCTGGACGAAGGAATTACGCAGCTACCTCTTCCAACGAGCTGGAGTTGACGAGGCGAAGAACATACTCGAGGTGGGCTGCGGATCCGGTGCGGTGCTTAAAGACGTGAAAGGTCCTGCAAGGCTGTCCGGACTGGATATCGATCTGGCGGCGCTCCAAGAGTGCGCAGTAAATGTACCAAAAGCGATCCTGACCAGGGGTGATGTTCAGCATATGCCATTTTCAAACCAAAACTTCGATCTAGTGTTCTGCCACTATTTTTTAATTTGGATCAAAAAACCTGACAGAGCGATACTCGAGATGAAGCGGGTTACCGTTCATGGAGGCTATATTCTGGCATTTGCCGAACCAGATTACTCAAAGCGCGAGGATGGACCGTGTGAGCTTCAAAAACTTGGTCGGTTGCAGACCGAAGCGCTGATCGAACAAGGAGCTAATCCATCTTTCGGCGCCAAGCTCACGCGCTTATTTGCAGATTGCGGAATAGACGTCCTGGAGGCAGGGATGATCGCCAAACCAGATGACAATAGCAAAAGGAGTACCCAGGATTGGATGATGGAGTGGAAGGTGCTAGAAAATGACTTAGAAGACAGGATACCGGCTGAAAAGCTACAGGAATTAAAAAAATTGGATGAGACAGCATGGCAGAACGGGTATCGAATGCTTAATATCCCCACCTATTTTGCCTGGGGTAGGGTTTGAAACTCTCGAAAATAATTAGGAAGTATAATTTCAACAGAGAACGCACCTTGGACAACTCTCAAATCGTCAATCAAGCCGTAAAGACCGAAGAGGAAAAAACCGACTGGGGCAGGGTGATCCGCGATTTCCTGGAGACCCTGACGCTTGCCATACTGTTGTTCGTGGGCATCAACGCGGTCTCGGCGAGGGTGCGGGTTGACGGATTCAGCATGCGTCCCACCCTGCAAGATGGTGAATTCGTACTGGTAAACCGGTTAGCTTATCGTTTTGGTGCGGTGCAACGGGGGGACATCATCGTATTTCACTATCCCAGCGATCCAAGCCAGGAATTAATCAAACGGGTGATCGGGATGCCAGGTGAGCATGTGGAAATAAGGACCGGGCAGGTATTGATAAATGAAACCCCCTTGAACGAAGACTATATCGCCGCCGCACCAGTATATTCGGGGATATGGCAGATCCCCGAGGATCAGCTGTTTGTCCTTGGCGATAACCGCAACGACTCATCCGACTCCCATTCCTGGGGTTTGCTCCCGATCGAAAAAGTGATCGGAAAAGCAATCCTGATCTATTGGCCACCGCCTTATTGGAGCGTAATCGAACATGTCAGTGCTCTTGAACATTAGGAGTATCCATTGAACAAACCCGATATACAGCCTCACCCCATCCCTTGCAGAGATTGTTCTGCGGGCATGATGCACCCCAGGCTGATCACTTACTTTACCTGGCTCGGTGAAGAATTGATCACCGTTCCCAATTTCCCAGCCTGGATCTGCGATATGTGCGGCAAACGTGATTATGATGAAAAAGCAATTTCCTGGTTAAGCATGCTGCTCAATCCAACAGCTGGAAATCCCACACGTAAAAAACTTGCATCCGCAAAACCACGGAGCACTCCCGGGCACGCGCATCCAAGCATCGATTCCTAGGTATCGGGATCCCTCCGATGACACTGGATGTCTCCCCACGTACGTATCGGTTCCTCCCCGCCGACATCATGACCTCCAGCTATCGCGTTGTTGGGAAGATCATGGTGACCAATACCGGTGCACTGGCAATGTTGAACGATGTAACCCATTCATCCATGGAAGTCCATGATGGACGGATGGCGCGGATACATATGCCCACCAAGCTGGTCGATCATTTTGACCTGATCCGAATGATGAAGCAACAAGTCGTCACGGTGGGTCTGGCCAGGAATGAGGACCTGGGTCCGCAGCCTCTCGTGCGCGGCGGTTACAGCAATATCGTGGAATACCCGGTGCGAATCACCACCCAGATGCTGGAGATAGAAGGAACTCTCGAAGTTCCCGGCCGGTTTGATTTCACCGCATTGATGACCGACGGGACACGCGATTTCATACCGATCTTCAATGCCACAATGGCCGGTACGCTCCTGCCCAATTTACGAGTCGAGAGCACGACCCTACTGGTGAACCGACACCAAATCGACTTTATGGCGCTGCTCAGTCAGAGAGCTAAGCCCCAAAGTTAAATAAAAATACCGATCGACCACTCCCAAGATTCGACAGAGAACGACCGGAGAGGGGATTCGCGATTTTATGTTGCATGGTTGAACCAAGAAATCGTATTTGCTTGACCACATCTCACCGGGGTGATAGAATCCGCCCGCTTTTATCCAGAGCCCCCATCGTCTAGTGGACCAGGACGCAGCCCTTTCAAGGCTAAAACCGGAGTTCGAATCTCCGTGGGGGCATAATTTTTATTTGAAGTACCGACCTGAATGCCCCTAATTAAATTTCCAGAGATTATCTAAAAACAATTTTGTTATTCAGTGACGCGCCGATAAGGGATCATGAGCAAAAATCCCACTGCGATGATCGACTGTCCGATCAATACCCCTGAAGCCTGCCATGGACCAAAATACGGTACGTTAGGCAGCGGGTGCGAGCCCATGCCGAACACATCAGCCATTCCCGCGAATACCGCGGTGATATAACCGGTGCTGACCAGGCGCATGCCAATATCTGCGGCGATGCTGCGTTGAGCACTGCGCCACAACGACAGCAAACCCAAATAACCGCCCGCACACAAGATCCCCAGGCCCACCAGAAAAACAGCGATCTGTACGAAACCGACCACCGGGCTGCGATCCAAGCCAAACCAATTTGGTTTGGCACCCAGGGTAAAAATAAACAAGCCTACGGCAATCAAATCCAAACTCAATCTGATCCGTGAAAAAGATGAGGATTCGAACTTTGTCGGTTCACTAAGGGATTTCGACGCTCCAATACCGGACCCGCCTCCAGGCTCGGATGGGTTGGCTTTGACAGGTCGGTTCATAATCATGATCAAGGCAATTCTTTTTTCAAGCGACTTAACCAATTGCCCCCAAGTATGTTCGATATATCCAGCGCAGTGTAACCCCGCTCCGATAATAGAGCGGGCAGCAATTGGAGGTCCGCAATTGAATTCAATTCCATGGGTGTCGATTGTAAACCAAAACCCCCGTCAAAATCCGTGCCGATGCCAGCATGAAGGGAATCTCCAGCTAATTGGCATACATAATCAATATGATTAATGTAATCCGATAAATGCACTTCGTCCCGTCGGCTGCCTTCCCGGGTCCAGCCTACTTTTAAAAATATGTTGTATGGAACCAGTCCTACAACTCCATCACGAGCAACCACGCCCTGAATCAGCCTATCCGAAAATTGGCGGTTCGTCGGGTAATTATGCAAAAGCGACAAGCAATTTCCATGAGTAGCAACCACAGGACCCCCATAAACATCCACCGCTTGCACTGCTGCTTGTTCATCCATATGACTCACATCCAGGATGAAATTGAAATTCGCCATCGCCTTTAACAACTCCCTCCCCTCCTGGGTCAGAGGACCTGGCTCACGCCAGCCACCTGTAAAGCGGGTAGCCACCCAGGCTGGCCCGATGATCCGCAAACCCTGTGCATGCCAATCTGCCAACTCATCTAGATCCCGGATCCCATCTGCGCCTTCCATGAGGATGACTAATCCCAACGGCAATCCATCACCTGCGTTTTCGTGTTGCGAATCGACGAACTTCCTATTTTCTCCTGGTAGCTCCTCCCAGCTCTTGAGATGCTCCTCCAATTCTTTTCGGGAGACGATTATTTTGAAATGTCCAGGATGTGCATCGAACAGACGGTGATAACAATCCAGCTGGCCTCGATATAAGCGGTTTGCTTCGGCGGGTGAGCTGTAGATCTGTGATTCGGATTGGTAATTCCTCCAACGGGACGGTGCGGCAAAAAGCGTCGCGAACACGACAGCGAGCTTTGCCAGCTGAGCCTCATGCCAGCCGAGCATCGTATCGCCATTTTGGACCACGGTTTTCGAACCAGCCTCAAGTTGGCGTGTTTCCACCACCCTTCGGAGATAATCACGCCCGTAGGTCAGGATGTTCCAGGCCAGGTCTTCGTGAGCGTCGACTATGAGAGGAAGATCCTTGTCTATTTCTACTCCTTTAGTAAATGCAGAGAAACATAATAGGTGAGGTGTCGAAAGTCGAAAATAACATCAAAGAGCGCCCTGTGTTGCGGGGCGCTCGGCTATTAGAGAGGGTTATTGTTCTTTATTTGGTTCTTCCGGAGGAGTAATGTCCTGCTCCTCCGATGTATCATGCACTTCAGGCGGTGTGAATTCATCGCTTATCTCGTTTCGAAATTCCTGTGCCAGCATTTTGAAATCCTTATCCGCGAAGGCTGCGGAATCAACCTTGCGCAGGCTTAATCCAATGCGATGCTGCTCCGGCTCAATGCGGATTATCCGCAGGGTTTTGACATCCCCTTCGTTCAGGATTTCCTTTGGATGTTCGATGCGATGATCACTGATCTCCGAGATATGGATCAGACCTTCAATATCACCTTCCAGTCGGGCGAATGCGCCAAATTTCGTCAACCGGGTAACCACGCCTTCAACCAACTGACCGACGGTAAACTTTTCCATATGAGATTTCCACGGATCCTCCTGAAGGGCTCGCAAGGAAAGCCCGATCCGCTTCTTCTCACGATCGATATTGATAACCTTGACTTTCACTTCCTGTCCGACTGACAGGATCTCCCTCGGATGCCCAAGGCGATCCCAGGACAATTCAGAGAGATGCACCAAGCCATCCGCTCCGTTAATATTCACGAAGGCACCAAAGTCAGCCAGGCTTGTTACGCGGCCTGGGTAAACCATGCCCTCCTGGAGTTCATTGATGACGCGCTCTTTTATGGAAGCGCGGGATTCTGCACTGGCAGCCCTTTCGGACAAGATCAATCGGCGTCTTTCCCGATCCACTTCAATGATGCGCACAGAGATCGGTTCGTTGATCATCTTCTGCCAGCGTTCCTCAGGTGTTTCACCACTCACCTGGCTGCGCCTGGCTGAGCTGATCTGGGAGGCGGGCACAAAACCACGCAAACCACCGACGAGAACGATCAAGCCGCCTTTATTGAATCCAACGATCGTACTTTCGATGACCGATTCATCGGAGACCATGCTCTCCACATTATCCCAGGACATTTGTTCCTGGGCGCGTTTAAACGAAAGGACGACATTTCCACTGGCATCTTCAGGATTAATAACATAGACATTTAGCTGCTGTCCCACCTTCAATTCAGCGCGCTCTTCTGGAGGCAGTTGTTCAAGCTCGCGGCCTGAGATCACACCTTCGGATTTGGCACCGATGCTGACAAGAATCTGGGTAGGATTGATGCTCGCAATCGTACCCTGACGGATTTCACCGACCTGCGGTAAATCGACATTGATCGATTCACTTTCGAGCAGGGATTCCATTGTCTGGTTATTCGTTGCTTGAGGTTGCTCGCCCTGCGGGTTCGCATCAGCGGCCCCCTGCCCATTCAGGGCATCATTCTGTTCCATCAAATCGTGACTCCGGAAAACAAAATATTGAAAGATTATACAGGTGAAACCAGTTATTGACAACCCGAACGCCTTCTCCAGCATAGCGCAAGGGTTACATTCGAGGTCCGAACACGCTCACCGATAAGTTACTCGAATCCCCATGCATAAACTTCAAACAAGAAATGCGATCGAGCGGAAGAAGGCTAAGTTCCATGCGTTATAATGCTGGGCGGAGAAAGCATGCCCGCTATTTATCCTTTTACAGCCATCGTAGGCCAGGAACGCATGCTGCGCGGCCTGATCCTGAACGCGGTCGACACGCGGATAGGTGGCATATTAATTCGCGGAGAGCGCGGAACCGCCAAATCCACTGCAGCCCGTGCGCTGGCTGCCCTGCTGCCGCGGGTTAAAGTCGTACAGGATTGCCGCTTCGGTTGCAACCCGGACCGACCGAACACCTGGTGCACAGAGTGCAAGGAACGGGCTGCACTGGATGGTCACCTACCATTTACAGAACGCGCAACATCGTTTGTAAACCTGCCAGTATCGGCAACCGAAGACCGGGTGGTTGGCACACTGGATATCGAACAGGCAATCCAAAAGGGAGAGCGCCATTTTGAACCCGGTGTGCTAGCGTCTGCAAATCGCGGTCTGCTTTACATTGATGAAGTCAACCTGCTGGACGATCACGTCGTGGATATCTTACTCGACTCGGCTGCCATGGGTGTGAATACCGTCGAACGGGAGGGGATTTCCTTCGCCCATCCGTCTCGATTTATCCTGGTCGGTACGATGAACCCGGAAGAGGGCGAGCTCAGGCCTCAGCTGTTAGACCGGTTTGCACTTTCTGTGGATATCGTCGGGATCCGGGACGCGCGTTACCGGGCGATGATCATGGAACGCAATTTAGAGTTCGAGAAAGATGCCGTCGAGTTCCGCTCTAAATGGGAACCCAAAGAGAAAGAGCTCTCAAACCAGATCTCCCGCGGGAGGGAACTGGTGGACCTGGTTACCCACACCAGCCGCGACCTGTTATCCATTGCTGCGCTAACCGCGTCTCTGAATGTGGATGGTCATCGTGCTGATCTGACCATTCTCAAAGCCGCCCGTGCCGAGGCAGCCTTCGAAGGGCGAACCAAGATCAACGACCATGATATTGCCGTGGCAGCCGAACTGGCATTGCCTCACCGCATCAAACGCACACCGTTCCAGCAGGCGGAGATGACCACGGAACAACTTCAGGAACGCATCGAACAACTGGCCGGACAGGCTATGCCCACTGAAGGCGAGTCTGAGGAGGCGCAGGCAGAGCCCAGTCAACCGCAGGAAAAAAAAACTTAAAACTCGAAGATGAAGAAAAGGAAGGCTCGCAGGAGGGAAAACCAGAGCCGACGAAACAGGATGTCTTTGCCAACACGAGTGCCAATTGGTGGGAGGGCGGACAAAAAGTAAAGATCGGTGAGACCTTCCAACCCCGAAAACTCAACACACCGCTAGACAAACTGGCTCGCAAGCAGGCAGGCCGCAGGTCGCTTACGAAGACCGAGCGCAAACATGGCCGCTATATAAAATCTCGCCCGGCAGGTGAAAAGAAGGACGATATCGCGTTCGACGCGACCTTCCGTGCTGCGGCACCCTATCAGAAAAGGCGCGCAGACAAGCGAAAACGGCTTGCGTTCGCGATCGAAAAGGGAGACTTACAGC
>MGNL01000021.1:0-424 GCA_001796785.1 Chloroflexi bacterium RBG_16_51_16
GAGAGGTTTGGTAAACAATGGGAGAAATATAAGGATCGAACCAAATTTATCATTCCGTGGTTATTCTGAGTTTCAGACTCTAACAGTTATTTCGAAATGTTGCGGCGGAACCGTGCATTTACCTGGAATAACGCAACGGTGATCTGGGACCTACAAGCTTAAGATTTTTAGGACTGATCCGTCATTTTTCTAAGAAAATTAGACAACTTACAAGCTAACCAGAATTGCCTTGGCCGGTTGCTTTCACTACGGATTGGATTAATGTATTTGCAGTAAAATCAGCCGATGAATATTAGTGAATATCAAACCCAAGCCCGTCTTACGGCGAAATACCCAGTCATCGGACACCGTGTTATCTATCCAACACTAGGACTGACAAACGAAGCCGGCGAAGTTGCCGGAAAGATAAAAAAGATATTCCGTG
>MGNL01000021.1:552-779 GCA_001796785.1 Chloroflexi bacterium RBG_16_51_16
TTACACGATCGGTTGAAGCGCGGCGTTATCCAGGGTGATGGGGATAATCGTTAAATTCACAAGCGTAAGAAATCTCTAATATATCTACAACACACGACTGCATTCTTTCTTTGGTAAAATAATTCAGGACACTTTTTGTCTTATTGAAGTAAATCGGAGAGATAACATGGCAGGTATGGAACGTTTTACACAACGGGCGAGGCGGGTATTGAGCCTGGCACACCAGG
>MGNL01000021.1:806-5081 GCA_001796785.1 Chloroflexi bacterium RBG_16_51_16
TAGGCACCGAGCATCTGCTGCTCGGACTGATGGATGAAGAGGGTGGAGTTGCAGGCCGGGTGTTGCGTGAACTCGGCATGACCTCGGACCGCGTCCGTGAGGTAATTCAAAGAGTGGTAACAGGTGAAGGACGGTTCAATCCCGATAAGATCGAACTGGCGCCAGCCACCCAGCAAGTGCTCGAATATGCAGTCGATGAAGCCCGCCGCCTGGGTCATCATTACATTGGCACGGAACACATCCTGCTTGGGCTGGTGCGGGTGGAAGGCACCGCCATGGAAGTCCTGCGCAGGCTTGGAGTAACCGCGGAGCAGATTCGCCGGCAAACCCGACGGGTTTTGAATGAATCAGCGGCCTCCTCAACACCGGCTGCGAGCGGCGCACCTTCCGGTCGATCCTCATCTTCGGCTGCTAATCCCAAGACCCCGCTGGTCGACCAACTTGCAACCGACCTGACCGCCAAGGCTGAGGAGAAGAAACTTGACCCGGTGATCGGTCGTCAGATGGAGATCGAACGCGTCATCCAGATCCTGGCACGGCGAACCAAGAACAACCCGGCCCTGATCGGCGAACCCGGTGTTGGAAAGACAGCCATTGTCGAAGGACTGGCCCAGAGAATCGTTGAGGGGGAGGTCCCCGCACCCTTGATGAACAAGCGGGTATTGCAATTGGACGTCGGCTCGCTGGTGGCAGGTACCATGTACCGCGGCCAGTTCGAAGAACGACTTAAGCGGGTAATCGACGAGTTAAAACAATCCGGCTCAATTTTATTCATTGATGAAGTTCATATGCTTGTCGGAGCGGGTGCAGCCGGATCGTCTGTGGATGCGGCCAATATCCTCAAGCCGGCACTTTCGCGCGGTGAACTGCAGGTGATCGGCGCGACCACCCTGGACGAATATCGAAAGCACATTGAATCGGACGCGGCACTTGAACGCCGCTTCCAACCCGTACAGGTCGAAGAACCCACCGAAGCAGAGACTATTGAGATTCTCAAGGGTATCCGTTCAGCTTACGAGGAACACCATCACCTGGTGATCTCGGATGAAGCCCTCGAGGCGGCAACGCATTTATCCTCACGCTATGTGACCGAACGCTTCCTTCCCGATAAAGCGATAGATTTGATCGACGAGTCGTCCTCCCGCGTGCGCATGTACAAAAGCCCGGCCGCGCAGCAAGCCAAGGATTTGTTCTCACAACTGCGTTCGGCACGCCAGAACCGCACCCTGGCCCACGAGGAAGGCAATAACGAGGACGTCAAGGAATGGGAGGAGCGCGAGTTCGAGCTTACAGAGCAGATCGAGCGGCTGCGATCCGGTTGGGACCGGGCAAGCAGCCCGATCGTATCGGCGGATGATATCGCTGAGGTGGTTTCCATGTGGACGGGTGTGCCCCTTATGCAGCTGGCTGAGGAAGAATCCCAGCGACTGCTGAACATGGAGGAAGAACTACGGGATTCGATCATCGGCCAGGAGGATGCCATCCTAGCCATCTCGCGTGCTGTCCGAAGAGCACGTGCCGGTTTGAAGGATCCCAAACGTCCGATTGGCTCATTCATCTTCCTTGGTCCGACCGGCGTCGGCAAGACCGAACTGACCAAGGCACTAGCAAAGTTCATGTTCGGGAGCGAAGATGCCGCCATTCAACTGGATATGTCTGAATTCATGGAGCGTCACACAGCCAGCCGGCTGGTAGGTGCACCTCCAGGATATATCGGATACGAAGACGCAGGACAGCTGACAGAAGCCTTGCGCCGAAGGCCTTATTCGATCGTGGTGTTTGACGAGGTGGAGAAAGCTCATCCGGAAGTTCATAATATGCTGCTCCAGATCATGGAGGAAGGTCATTTGTCGGACGCCAAGGGTCACAAGGTGGATTTCCGCAACGCCATCATCGTGATGACCTCCAACATCGGCGCGGACCTGATCAAGAAGCAAACCGGACTCGGCTTCCAACTCAAACGCGACGAAGAGGTCGAAGAGAAGATCACCTACGACGATATGCGCAAAAAATTAAACGAATCGCTCAAGAAAGCGTTTCGACCGGAATTCATCAACCGTTTGGATGCCGTGGTCATCTTCCGGGCACTCAATAAGGCTGATATCCAGCAGATCGTTACACTTGAGCTAAACAAGGTGGCTGAGAGGTTGAAGGAACACAACCTGGTGCTGACGGCTTCCCCCGAAGCCTTGTCCACTCTGGCAGACCTGGGCTATGATCCAGAATTTGGAGCCCGTCCGCTGCGACGGGTCATTCAACAGAAGGTGGAAGACCCGTTGTCCGACAGGCTGTTAGCAGGAGAATTCGCCAACGGGGATCACATCCTGGTGGAAGCGACCCCGGATAACGATATCCTGCTGACGAGAGCAGAAGTGGCAGAAGCGCCAGTTATGTAATGAAGAGATAAGATAACCAAATAAAATTAGAGCGCAGGAATTACATCCTGCGCTCTAATTATTTACCTCTATTCATTCACGGTCAAGTTTTAAAGACCCTTACATTCACAGGATGATTGATCCCTTTTAACTCCAGAGTTCGCCTCTCCAATCCCGTTACATCGAGCTGACCTGCCTTGACTGTGTCCTCACTGATCAAGATCTCACCGGCGGCTGCCTGCGAGGAAAGGCGCGCGCAAAGGTTGGCTGCGCTGCCTAACACGGCGATCTCATTGACGCTATCCGAAGATCCAACAACGCCCACAAAAGCCGTGCCGGTATGCAAGCCCACACCGACCGGTACCCAAGGACCCGAGGGCTGCCCGTGTCCGGTAACGTGCAGGATATCCTTGGCAGCCTGGAAGGCGATTTTTGGATGATCCTTCCCCGCGAACCGTGGCACAAACAACGCACTGACCTGGTCACCCATCAGGCGGTTGACCATGGCATTCTGTTCGACAAGCACCTTGCTGGTCTGTTTATAAAATTTATTGATAAGCGATTGGAACTCTGCGGTGCCGCTCCGTTCTGCCAACGGTGTGGAATCGCGCACATCTGCAAACAGCATGGAGAGGAATACTTCTGCACCGGCTTCCTCCTTGCGGGCGGTCACTTCGCAGGAGCTGCAAATCCGCGAGCTGAAACTGGCCGGCTTCGAACCGGGTCTGAGTAACAGGCTCCCGATCCCGCGCATAGGCGTACCGCATTCAAGGCAGCGAGGACTTCCTGGAAAGTAGCGATGGAATTTGTGCTGGACCGCCAGGGCGATTTGCCACTCCTTTGGAAATGGCGCGCGCTGCTCGCCGGTCAGGTACCAATACCACATGTCGTCGTAAGGGGATGGTTTCTTATCCGTACGAGCCTCTTCCACTCTCAATCCTCTCAATTCTCGCTTATACCTCACATTATAAGCAGGTTTTGTAATCTCTTATTAATATATAATCCGTCTCCACACAGCGTCATAGCTCCGGAGCAGTAATCGTCCGATTATTTATTACAAAGGAGAAGACATCATGAATACCGATCTTCAAACCGCAACCTTGGCAGGAGGTTGTTTTTGGTGCCTGGAAGCCGTGTATGACGAGATCAAGGGTGTGCATTCGGTCGAGTCTGGCTACACGGGCGGTAAAAAGGATAACCCGACCTACCCCGAAGTGAGCACCGGTATGACCGGGCACTCCGAGGTGGTACAGATCCATTTCGACCCGAATGTCGTTTCGTACCGTGACCTGCTGAATGTGTTCTTTGCCATCCACGACCCGACCACACTCAACCGCCAGGGTGCGGACATCGGCACCCAGTACCGGTCAGCGATCTTTTATCACGACGATGAGCAGAAGGCAACTGCGGAGCGATTGATCCATGAGTTAAATGACCAGCATGTTTGGGCTCGATCGATCGTGACCGAGGTCGCCAGGTTTGATAAGTTTTTCATTGCTGAGGATTATCACCGGGAGTACTTCACCAATAATCCAAACCAGCCCTACTGCATGGCCGTGGTTGAACCAAAGGTAGCCAAGTTCCGCAAGCATTTCCTGGAAATGCTGAAGCAGCCAGTGTGAAATTTAGAGCGTCGAGAGGATCTCGACGCCCTTTAGTCTGTGCGTTACTTACAAACCCGGTGAGGATTCTTCGTCACTATTATCCATCAGGCATGCAATCCGCCATGAATTCTCAACCTGGCGCTTCAGAATAAACAAAGATTTTCCCCTGGAAATGATAGCTCCTGTGCCGTTTTTGGGGGTAGCTGTCAGAATGTAATTACTCCAGTAATATCCCAGGTCACCAGAGGATTCCATCAAGACTACCTTGCCTTCACCATTGATGATGAAATCCTTAA
>MGNL01000021.1:5333-6315 GCA_001796785.1 Chloroflexi bacterium RBG_16_51_16
CACATGTGTTCAGAATTGCTGATAAGAATTATAATTCTTGCATGCCCAAGACCCATACCCGTTATGTCTGCCAGAATTGCGGTCGCGTCTCTGCAACGTACATGGGCAAATGCCCTCAATGCGGTGCATATGAAACGATGGTTGAAGAAATAGTCCATGACGAACCGCTGCACAAGGGATCGAGCGCGGTGCGGGGGCTGACAGGGCGTTCGCAGCCATGCCCAATCGGTGAAGTCAGCGGGGATTCCGAAGATCGGATTCACCTACCCATCAGCGAATTCGCACGCGTGCTGGGCGGCGGGATCGTGCCGGGATCGATCGTCCTGGTTGGCGGCGATCCAGGCATCGGCAAATCTACCCTGCTTCTTCAAATGGCCTTGGAGATGGCGGCGGAACAGCGTGTATTGTATGTTTCAGGGGAAGAATCCGAACGGCAGATCAAGATGCGGGCCACGCGGTTGCTTATGGAGAATAGAGGCACACAACAGAATGAAACTTCTGCCAAGTCCTCACCCGGGATCAGTGTGGCCTTGCCTGCGAATCTTTTCCTGGTTACTGAAACAAATCTTGAAGTTATTTTGAATCATGTGCGGGAGGTCAACCCTCAATTATTGATCGTCGACTCGATCCAAACGGTTTATCTTTCCGGGTTGGATTCATTCGCCGGATCGGTGTCCCAGGTCCGTGAGTGCGCCTCACAGTTGCGCGAGCTTGCCAAGTCCAGCGGCGTGACGGTTTTCTTGATCGGACATGTAACCAAGGAGGGAGCGATCGCGGGTCCGAGGGTGCTCGAGCACATCGTGGATACCGTCCTGTATTTGGAAGGTGATCGATTCCAGGCTTATCGCCTGCTGCGTTCGGTAAAAAACCGGTTCGGTGCGACCGCGGAAGTCGGAGTTTTCGAAATGCAGGAGCACGGTTTGGTCGAAGTGTTGAATCCATCCGAGGCTTTCCTGGCAGAACGCATGATCCACTCGCCCGG
>MGNL01000021.1:6322-9314 GCA_001796785.1 Chloroflexi bacterium RBG_16_51_16
ATCGCAGTAACCATGGAGGGAACACGTCCCTTGTTGGTTGAGATCCAGGGTTTGACCTCACCGACGCAGTTCGTAAACGCACGCCGCACCCCCAACGGTGTGGATTTCAACAGGCTGTTGATGATATCGGCGGTGTTGACCCGGCGCCTGGGTTTAAAGCTGGCTGAGCAGGATATTTTCGTCAACGTCGTGGGGGGGATCCAGATCGACGAGCCTGCTGCGGACCTTGCTGTTGCAGCAGCCATCACATCCTCCTGGAAGGATATCGCCGTCCGCGCGGAAGCAGTCTTGATCGGCGAGATCGGATTGGCAGGCGAGTTGCGCATGCCCGGTCACATGCAAGCTCGGTTGCGCGAAGGAGCCAAACTGGGTTTTAAAACTGCCATCGTGCCTAAGGCCATCCATCCAGTGGATGGCTGGCCGAAAGGGATCGAGATCATCCAGGCACGCTCGATCCAGCAGGCGCTGGATGCTGCCTTGATAAGTGAAAGGGTGATACCCAAAGGGCGAAAAGTCGCTTGAAAAACTGAATGATGCTGGTTGAAGAGCCAGAAAGATTGGTATATCGAAGTACCAGGAAATAAATTAATAAAATATCTGAAACTTTTCCTTCTCCCCTGCGTACACATAATCGGGAAGGAGACCCAAGGATGAAATTTCTTTTTACCATTGCCGTGCTGCTTCTCGCCGCCTACGCGTGCGGATTCAGCCTCGACCTGCCCGAAGCACCTACACCAGGGCCGGACATCACTGAACCCATCACCATCACAGCCCCGGACGCCGAAGAAGCTCACCTTATGCTGAAGTTTGGCGCAGGAGATCTAATGATCAATCCAGGAGCGGTGGAGAACAACCTGGTTGAAGGAACTGCCACTTATAACGTGGAAGATTTCAAACCCGAGATCAGTATCGAGCAGAACCGCGTCACCATCGACCAGGGCGATTACAAGTTCAGAACCGTCCCGGACCTGAGTGATATGAAAAACGATTGGAATCTTAAACTCGGCGATCAGCCGATGGATATTACGATCGCAGCCGGTGCCTACAAAGCAGAGTACGAGCTTGGCGGGCTTTCCCTGACTGGTCTGTCCATCAAAGAAGGTGCAGCCCATACCGAGCTTTCGTTCGACTCACCCAACCTGGTCGAGATGAGCGTGATGAGGTATGAGACCGGCGCTTCAAACGCGAAAATCAGCGGTCTTGCCAATGCCAATTTCAGCACATTGATCTTCGAATCCGGCGCGGGCGATTACACCCTGGATTTCTCCGGCGAGCTGCAGCGCAACGCAAACGTTAGCATAGAGACTGGGCTGAGCAATCTCACCCTCGTCATACCGCCTGATATGGCAGCCGAACTGACGATTGAAGGTACACTCACCAACGTGAACGTGGACTCCGGCTGGTCGAAGAATGGAGATTATTATTCCAAGGAGGGCAGCAGCCCGACCCTGACCATCGTCGTCCAGATGAGCGCCGGAAACCTGACGATCACCGATTAACAAGTAACTGTCATTTACCCGTTACGACGTTTTATAAACGGGCAGTCATTGGTTGGCTGCCCGTTTTTTTCCTTATAAATTGGAGTAAAAGGTCATATTTCATCCATGACCTCCATCACTTGCTCACCGCTGTACCGGACAATAAAATCGTGTTTGACGGTAAAAATTGCCATTTTAAAGAGAGGTCTGTATGCAAATCACCCGACAGGCAGACTACGCTGTCCGTGCCGTTATGTACCTGGCCAAAAAGGGTAGCCAGCGAGCAGCCACCAGCCAGGTGGCGCAGGATCAACGCATCCCGCCTTCTTTCCTCGCCAAGATCATTTCCCAATTGTCGATCGCCGGTTTGCTGCATACCTCCCGTGGAGCCCGGGGTGGTGTAACCCTGGCACGTGAACCGAAGGAGATCTCCCTGCTGGAGGTGGTCGAAGCGATCGATGGACCGATCCAACTCAACGAATGCGTGGGAGAGGACGGCACCTGCACTTTCAGCAGTGACTGCCCGATCCAGCCGATCTGGTGTGATGCCCAGGATGAGCTTGTGAAAAAGTTGAAACACACGAACTTTGAGCAACTGATGGGCAACGGCTACAAACACAATTAATCCGCATCACGTTACGAGTTAGAAATCGAACCCGATCTCCCGGTATATAATAACCGGGAGATTTTTTTTATTTTTCCAACGGAGAAAAAGCATGGCAATTCCACGCGTTGTGCGAGCACCTCGCGGTTCAATACTTACCTGCAAATCCTGGCTCAGCGAAGCTGCTTACCGCATGATCCAGAACAACCTCGATCCGGATGTGGCTGAAAAACCAGAAGCCCTGGTGGTGTATGGCGGCCGCGGGCAGGCAGCGCGATCATGGGAGGCTCTGGATGCCATCCTGGAATCACTCAAGGTGCTCGAGGATGATGAAACCCTTCTGGTCCAATCCGGCAAACCGGTGGCGGTTTTCAAAACACACCCGGATGCACCCCGCGTGCTGATCGCCAACTCAAACCTGGTCCCCCATTGGGCTACCCAGCAGCACTTTGATGAACTGGCTGCCAAAGGATTGATCATGTACGGGCAAATGACTGCCGGGTCCTGGATCTACATCGGAACCCAGGGGATCCTGCAGGGTACCTATGAAACCTTTAGCGCACTAGCGCGGCTCAGAGGCTGGGATTCGCTACGCGGAAAATTCACCTTGACGGCCGGGCTCGGCGGTATGGGCGGAGCCCAACCGCTCGCCATCACCATGAATGATGGAGTGGGTCTGATCGTGGAAGTGGATCAAGCCCGCGCCCGGCGCAGGTTGGACACTGGTTATGTGGATCGCGTGGTGGACAGCCTCGAAGAAGCCATGACCCTGGTGGAGGAATATATCAATAAAAAAGAACCGCTCTCCATCGGATTGATCGGAAACGCTGCGGATATTTACGATGAGCTGGCGGAGCGCGGCGTGATCCCCGACGTGGTAACCGACCAGACTCCCGCGCATGAGGTGCTG
>MGNL01000021.1:9390-15578 GCA_001796785.1 Chloroflexi bacterium RBG_16_51_16
TAAGCATGGCTAGCATGGCAAAACATGTTCAGGCTATGCTCAAGTTTAAACGCGGGGGAGCTGAAGTTTTCGATTACGGCAATAATCTGCGCCAGCGTGCCTTCGATTGGGGCGTGACGGATGCCTTTGAATTCCCCGGGTTCGTGCCAGCCTACATCCGACCGTTATTCTGCGAAGGCAAAGGACCCTTTCGCTGGGTGGCTCTTTCGGGCGAGGCAGAGGATATCTACGCTACGGACCGGGCAGTCATGGAATTATTCCCGCAGGACGACCATCTCCAGCGCTGGTTGAAGATGGCCCGTGAGAAAGTTCAATTCCAAGGATTGCCGGCGCGCATCTGCTGGCTGGGTTATGGAGAAAGGTTAAAAGCAGGTCTGCGGTTCAATGAAATGGTTGCCAGGGGTGAGGTCAAGGCGCCGATCGTGATCGGTCGCGATCACCTGGATTCAGGATCGGTTGCCTCACCGAACCGGGAAACGGAGGGGATGCTGGACGGCACCGATGCCGTCTCGGACTGGCCGATATTAAATGCGCTTATCAACGCCGTGGGTGGTGCAACCTGGGTTTCGTTCCATCACGGTGGTGGGGTTGGGATCGGCTACAGCCAGCACGCGGGCCAGGTCATCGTCGCGGATGGGACACCCGCTGCGGCTAAAAGGTTGGAACGCGTATTGACCACCGACCCAGGCATGGGCATCGTACGCCATGCCGATGCGGGTTACCAAACTGCCATCGACGCGGCAAAGAGGCATGGGATCAAAATTCCCATGAGATAAAGATCATCGATCAACGTATGGGCAGCCAGATCGATAACCTTGTCCGTTCAATAAAAGATGTGTGCGCTTCAGCTTGGCGCACACATCTACATTTTAAAAAATATAAAGTTTCAAGAATGACCAGATATAATCAACCCTATGAGTTTGTATGAGTGACCTGACAGGAAAAGTCATCGCAGACCGGTACCGCGTCGAGGAGTTCATCGGGCGCGGCGGTATGGCCGAGGTTTATAAAGTCTGGGATACGCGGCGCAGTACTACGCTGGCCATGAAGTTGCTACATGCCGACCTCGCCCTGGACCGCGCCTGGCTCCGCCAGTTCAACCGGGAAGCGGAGACGCTGGCGCGCCTTCAGCATCCGAATATCGTT
Source organism: Chloroflexi bacterium RBG_16_51_16 (assembly GCA_001796785.1). Taxonomy (GTDB): domain Bacteria; phylum Chloroflexota; class Anaerolineae; order Anaerolineales; family Villigracilaceae; genus RBG-16-51-16. The sequence goes on from MGNL01000021.1 coordinate 10,537, forward strand.
CGCTTCTACGGGTTGGGCCAGGACGGCGAACAGATCTTCATGCTGATGGACTTCATTGAAGGCAGAAGCCTGAAACAACTGATCTTCAACGCGAACGGTCCCCTCCCGCTGGAGCAGGTATTAAACATCATGCGACCGCTGTGCCAGGCACTGCAATATGCCCATTATGAGGGCTACGTCCATGCCGATGTTAAGCCCGGCAATGTGATGATCGACAAGTCTGGCCGGGTTATGCTGAACGATTTCGGCATCGCGCGCATGACTCAAACCGGCACAGCCACGCTGGGTGGTGTTGGCACACCCGCCTACATGTCACCTGAGCAGGCTCGCAGTGAAAAGCCGACACCTCAAAGCGACATTTATTCGCTGGGAATACTCTTGTATGAAATGCTCACTGGCGAAAGACCATTCAACGGTGAACACGCCCTAACGGGTGAAACCGCCGATGATAGAGTGCGTTGGGAACAATTGCACCAGCCACCCCCTTCGCTGCGCAATTTGAATCGGAATCTTTCCCTCGAAATTGAACAGGTGTTATTCAAAACGCTTTCCAAAGACCCCGGTCAGCGTTACGCAGGTGCTCTTGAATTATCCCAAGCCTTGGAGCAGGCGATTCTCAAGCCGGGAGAAGCCATGTCCAGCTCGGCAGGCACTAGGCTAGCGGGTGGCTTGAAGGTCGTTCCTGTTGATAAAGGGACGATGAAATCAGGCGACGCTTTCGACCCGAGGCGTTCTTCGAAATTAAGGCTTGCATTCGCGGGCTTGCTCGTGGTCAGCGTTGTCATCCTCATTATATTGAACAATCCAGGGCTGATGTCCGCCTTTGGATCAGTCACCAGCACAGCAACTAGTCTGCCGGTAGCAACCCGGACGGTGACGACACCCAGGGTGATCCCATCTCAAACCCGGACGCCTCTGGCGAGCGAAACGCCGCTGCCTACGATCACGCCAACTCCGTTGATTCCCGTCGTGATGGCGAAAGATGTATCCATCCACTGTCGATTTGGGCCGGGTATCAATTGGGAGGCGGTCAGTTCGCTCCAATTGGGAGAGCAGGCGGAAATCGTTGGCAAAAATTCCGAGCTGAATTACACCTGGTGGTACGTGAAAGATCTGCTTAATCCAGGTCAATTCTGCTGGGTGGCGGTTGAAGTGACCAACGCGTATGGTAATTTAACTTTGATCCCGGTGGTTTCGCCGCCCGAAGCGCTGGTCGCGGATGTAACGGTCAGAACGATTGTCGATTTTGAGGCTTGCGGTGGGCTCAACCCCGTCAAGCTGCGAGGCACGGTTAAAACCAATGGCCCGGCTTCAGCCGACTACCAATGGGAAATAACAGGGGATGCAAACCTCACCACCGAACCGGTCACACTTGTATTCGATTCAGCTGGCACGAAAAATGTCGCGGATGACGAGTCCATCAAGCTGGATTGTGGTGAGTACACCCTCAGGCTGCATGTAACCGAACCTAATGACACCTCCTCGCTGGACAGATTTGCCATACCTTAGTGAGCATGGTTATCCAATCCATCCAATCGGGTGACCTGTCATGTTCGTCGCTGATCGGACCTCTGATTAAAGGTTAATGGCAGGTGATAGCAAAATTCCCGTTTTTTCGTTAACTATATTAAAAGGAGTTTGAATGAATAAACCTTTAGGGTTATTTGTATTTATCTTGATCATCTTCGCTACCTCGTGCAACCTCCCGGCAGCGACCCCGACGACATCCGCGCCCACCGCTGCGTTGGTTTCGGTCACACCGCCCGCGACCCCGAGTCCAGTCGCATCGGCAACCTCCGAGCCAACCACAATACCCACTCCGACTATTCCGATCGTGGCTCCCAAAGACCTGCCGGTCAATTGCCGGGTCGGACCGGGTATCTTCTGGGAGGCAGTCAGCGGGCTGCTACTTGGCAAAACAGCCGAGATCGCCGGAAAGAATTCCTCGTTTGAATGGTGGTATATCAAAGACCCAATTAACCAGGGTCAGTTCTGCTGGGTGGCGATGAGCGCGACGATCGCCTCGGGCAATTTATCCGGTATTTCCGAAATTTCGGTGCCAACTGCGCAGGTCAGTACTGTGACCGCGAAGGCGGAAGTATCCTTTGTGGCTTGCGGCGGACCGAACCCGGTCGATTTCAGCGGCACGGTAAAGACCAACGGACCAGCCACGTTAGTTTATCAATGGGAGGTGACCGGTGATTCGAGCAACACGACCAGCCCCGAAACTCTCGAGGTTGATGAATATGGTGTTCATGAAGTGCCAAGCCCTGGTGCGTACAAGGTGGATTGCGGGGAGTACACGATCCGCTTGCACGTCACCAGCCCAAACGATAAATCCGGCAAGGATGATTTTTCTGTTCAACCTTAGTCGTTAAGCAACTCTTCCAGTTGTGGAATGGCTCCAGCAGAAGGACCAAATGAGCAGTTTCTGGTACGGCGGGAAAAGCAATGAGCGGTGTTTGCCACCGCTCATTGCTTTTTTAATTGGCAAGTCGATGCGTTAAAGATAACTACACTTGAAGTACCGAGAATTCCTTAAATAGTTCGGTTTCCATTTCCCCATCCAACTCCTCCAATGGCGGCTTGACCGCCCATCGCGGCAGATTGTGCATTCGATGTAGAAGAGCCTTCAATGTTGGAGGAAAGGGCAGGTAGTTTTCAAGCAGGTGGCGCTGCTCCGCAACACGCTTCTGGATCTCGCTTGGATCTTTGCCGCTTTGATGTGCGTCGTAGATTTCGCGCAAGCCGGTTGAGAGCAGATTGGCTGGCGCGGTGATGCATCCTACCGCATGATGATCCAGCGCCAGCCGAAAATCTGAATCTGTGCCGCTAAAAACCGATAATTCGTTACCGAACTTGTTACCCAGTGTTATTGAAAATTCGGCATCGTGCGCCGAATCTTTAATTCCGACGAATTGGTTTGGAAACGCATCCTTGAGGCGCCTCAGCAAGTCGATCGAGAAACCGATGCCGGCGATGTTCGGGAAGTGATAGCCGAGCAAGCTGCCATCAGCCGGTACGGCCGCATGGATCAGTTCGCTGAACCATTTGAATAAACCATCTTCGGTAGCGTTTCGGAAATAATAAGGGGGCAGCACGACGACCCCGTCATATTCGAGGTCGAATGCCAGGCGGGTTAGGCCGATGGTTTCGCTCAAGCTGGGTGTACCCGTTCCGGCGAGCAGCCTGAAACCGGGCAGGCTTTTCCGGTGCTCAGCCGCGGCGCGCATGATTTTTTCGCGTTCTACATGGGAAAATGAAGGACCTTCTCCTGTTGTGCCCAGCATCAGGGCGCCATGACAACCATGTGAGGCGAGGAAGTCAAGCAGGATCGAGATCCCTTCCAGATCCGGGGATGTATCTGGTTTAAGGGGTGTTACTGCGGCGGCAAATATACCTGAGAGGGGAGGGTGGATCATAAGTGTTATTTTACTCTTGTCATTGCGAGGAAGCTTTCAGCTTTCTCGCATTGACACAGCAGACTGCTCCTCCCTGGTCATTCACCTTTCCTGGTCCTGTTCACGTATTCTTTGGCAGCGACCTCAGGTGGTTGAAGGGATCGTGTACCAGTATCATGTAGATACCGTTGACGATCGAGTACCCAGAGATACAGGTCTCCTTCCGTCTTCTCGGGGAAATCATCAAGGATATCGCAGGAACGAATCACATTAACTATGGGTAGATAGACCTTGTCATACCAATCCGTAACCTCTTCGGCATCGGTTATATCGCGCTTGAGGTCCAGACCCATAAAATAACCGTGGACTGCGATGTGTTCCAGAATCCGGTCAAATCCATCAGGTATGGTAAGGTCGATATTGCTTCCGGGGCGCAGGACATCCAGGTGCGAACGTTCCAGGAAATGCACTTTCGTATGCAGGATCTCAAGGTCTTCAGGTTTGAGATCGGGGGTTATGTCGACCCGGGTTGCGCATTCACGCACCTCGGCTTCAATGAATTCCACCCCTTGCTCACGCGCTACGGAAACCCGATGGTGACCATCGACCACAAAATATACCTGCCCAACCTTGTAGAGCACGACCGGAGGCAGATCAATGTCTTGGTACATCACCCGGCTGATGTTTTGCCAGCGCTGGGAATCCGTGTCCTGGGTCGGTAAAAAGAACCGATCAAATTGGTGGTAGCGGTTTAGACTCCCTGCGATCTGGTCCAACTGGACCGTTTGTACACCCTGGTACACGGGTCCACCAATATGAAGTTTCTTCCTGATCTCGTCATAGGAAAGCAAAGAGGTAGGCTCACCGGAAAGGGCGGCCAGGGCGCGATTTACGAATGATTTGCGCCGCGCTTGCTCATAGTCGTATCGGGCTCGCTCATTCAATTCATCAGGCATAAGCTGCGCTTTGGTTTAGTAAACCAGTTAAGAGATCCAAGTTTGTACATCATGATAAATTCTTCCGATTGCGTGGGATCAAATATTAATCACTTTATAAGGAAACACATTATAGATATGGGTCGGTCCGATCTGTGAGTCAGGGTCGGATAGGTTTTGACGGGGAAAAAAAGTGTGCCCATGAAAATGATAGCGGGGTCTGGCCACGCGCAGCAGCCAATTCAAGGCATGCAGACCCCGATGTGCCTGGGAATCCTCATCATGTATACCGTACGGAGGCGAGTGGCTGACCAGGATATCCAGGGCGCGCCCATAAAGTACTCGGTTCATAACCAATCCCGGCAGCATGGTCCAGGCACCGATCTCCGCCTGAGACTGGGAGTATTGGTTGACACCATCGGGCCGATAGCGGATGGAACCACCCAATCCGCCCACCAGCAAGCCATTTATGAAGAGGAGCCTGCGATCCAAATTTATTCCTCCCTCCACTTTTGTCTTGGGAGAATTGGCAACATATGCCGGGTCGTGATTTCCTGGAACATAGCATAAGGGTTTGTTCAGCACAGTCAGGAGGTATTCCAGATAAACATATGGAAGATCGCCACATCCGACGATGAGGTCCACATCTGCGAAGTGACCGTCGGCTGCCAGGGAATAGACGCGGTCTTCCACCTGATCACTTACG